>JAISXA010000143.1 GCA_031270685.1 Planctomycetota bacterium | reverse complement strand
TATACCGCCGACCCGGAACTGAAAACCATTCTCGACGCCGCCGTCGCCGACATGCTGTCGACCGAGCGTCCCAACGGTTCAATCAGTTGTGTCCCGCCGGAACAGCAACCCGAAACATCCGACCTCTGGGAACGAAAATATGTCCTCATCGGGTTGCAGGATTATTACGATTACGTAGAACAAAAACCGGAAATCATCGAATCGCTGAAACGGCAGGTCGATTGCCTGATATCGCAACTTGGCAAACCGCCGAAAACAAGTATCCTCGACGTCGGCTGGTCGCATGGCGGACATGGCAAAAACCATATCGAATCCAGTACGCTCCTCGAACCGGTTGTTCGTCTCTACAAGATGACCGGCAAAAACGAACGCCAACGACTCGAAGAGACCCTCGCCTATAACCAGCCCCTGGCGACCGCCTACATCCTGACGGAGGGATTACGGCTCTTATGGGACCAGAAAGACAAAGCCGCCGGCCAAGCCTACCTGGAATCATGGATGGCCAAGGCCGAAGTATCCGGGATAAAACCGATGCCCAAAATGGCCGAAAGCCTGCGTCGGCATCAGAACGGCATTCTCGCTTACTTTGACCACCGGATCACCTCGGGGCCATGGAGGCCGTCAACGCCAAGGTCCGGGTAATGCAAAGACAAACCTATGGGCTACGTGACCAGGAATTCTTTGCCCTCAAGGTCAAATCGCTTTACGAATCCTCCTCCAGACTGGTGGGGACATGATGAATCATCATGTCCCTTCGTCATGTCCTTCATGGAGGCTTCCCCCAACGCGTGAAGACCGGCTGACGCTTCTCTCCCGGCTTCGACGCCGGCATAACGCGGAGCGTCCCGTCGTCCCCAAACCCGGCTTTCTCATGCCGCCGCCGAGTCACGCCTTCTTGCAGAAATTCGTTAAACAGTTCGACGACCTCGGGAGTGGGCGTCTTGCCGGCGAGGATGTCGACGGTTTTCGAGTGGACGGTTATGGCATTGGCGGCCAATACGCTGCTGGAACGAAAATCCATGGCGGTTTTCTCCCGCTCCTGTTTCCGACGCTATGCTTATCGACGCCTCCGCGCAATGGACGACGAAACCGCATGGACAGGAAGCGCTCCAGGATCGGCGCCCGGGATTCGCGATTAAGTTTTGGATCACCGCGACGGCGATGCGCAAATTTGAAATTGCGCCGGTCGCCGGATTCCCATACAATATAAAATTCGCCTTATCGCTTTTCTCTTTATGCGCCCCTGCCGCCGGCGCGCCGGCATTGGAGATGGGATCATGAAACTGGAACACAAGCGGTGGTTGATTCTAGCCGTCGGCCTGGTCGCCAACGTATGCCAGGGTTTGGCGTACACTTCAAGCGTTTTCATGAAGCCGCTGGGGGCGGCGTTGGGACGCCCCCCCGCCGATTGGTCGCGGGAGTGGGGATTCATCTTCGCGATGTGCCTCGCATTCCTGTCGGTCGGCATGCTCCTATCCGGCAAGCTCGCCGATTACGGCAAGACCCGCCTCACCGTCGCCATCGGCGCGCTCCTGTTCGGCGGCGGCCTGTTCCTTGCCGGCTTCGGCGCGAGCGTGCCGTGGATCGCCGTCACCCTCGGCGTCATGACTTCGGTCGGCAGCGGTTCCGCCTACGGCACGGTGATCGGCACCATGGTCCGCTGGTTTCCGGACCGGCGCGGGCTCGCCTCCGGACTCGCCGTCGCCGCCGTCGGCGTCGGTCCGATAATCCTCGCCCCCATCGCCCGGTCGCTCGAAGGGGCGTACGGGGTCATGGACATGTTCAAGATTCTCGGAATCGCCTCGCTCATCGCCATGGGCCTGGCGGCCCTGTACGTCGTCAACCCGCCCGACGGTTACCGGCCCGGGAGCTGGACGCCGCCCGAGCCCAAGGTCTCCGCCGCCCCGGCGGTCGAGAATCTCTCCTGGCGGCAGATGATCGGCCGGAGTCTATTCTGGCTCCTCTATCTCGCTTACATCGCCGGCGCGTTCGCCGGGATTCTGGTGAGTGGCCTCGCCTCCCCCATCGCCACCGAATTGGCCGGCATGACCATTTCCGGCGCGACCTTCGCGGTGATGCTGTTCGCCCTCTGCAACGCGGGCGGGCGCGTCCTGTGGGGATTCCTCTCCGATATCGTCGGGCGGATGCGAATGCTCGTCGTCGCCTTCATCCTCACCGCGATATCGATGTTCGTCCTTTACTGGCACGTGGGCACGCCGGGAGTCTACCTGCCCTGCCTCGGGGTGACCGGACTGTGCTACGGAGGGGTTCTCGGCACCTTCCCGAGCCTTAACGCCGACTCCTTCGGGATCAAAAACGCCGCCATGAATCTGGCCGTCCTTTTCACCTCCTTCTCGGTGGTGGCGGTGGTCGC
Source organism: Planctomycetota bacterium (assembly GCA_031270685.1). Lineage (GTDB taxonomy): Bacteria > Planctomycetota > SZUA-567 > SZUA-567 > SZUA-567 > JAIRTL01. Next base: position 7,892 of record JAISXA010000143.1, on the reverse strand, counting down.
CCCGCAGGTCATCGCCTTCTACCGCAACGGCGGGCCGGCCGAATATCCAAAAGCGTTTCTCGCGGCCGGATGCGTTGCAGTCGCGGGGGTCGTTTTGTCGATAATCATCATGGGAAGGAAAAAGCGTGCCTGAGGTTCCGGAATGGCGCCGCCTGATGGGCGTCGACAATTATGCGGACGCGACCGGCCTGGAAGTGCTGGCGGCCGGGGCCGGCCACGCCCGGGTCCGCCTACCGGTGACCGACGCGATCAGGAACGGCCACGGCAACGTCCAGGGCGGGGCCTATTTCACCCTCGCCGACTACTCGGCGGCGATCGCGTCCAACATGTACGGAACGCCCACCGTGGCGGTGAACGGGACGATATCCTTTCTTTCGCCGGTGCGCGCGGGATTTCTCGTCGCCGAGGCGAAGACGGTGAAGGCGGGAAAGCGGATGCATTTCATGACCGTCGAAATCCGGGATGCCGACGATCGCCTGGTGGCGGTGTTCCAGGGGGCGTCGGCCACGGCGGCGAAAAGCCCGGCCGGAGAAACGCGGACATAATTCGATTCGAAATTGACCTGAAGTTTTGCACATTGCCGGAGCGGAGTTGGCCCATGTTCAAGAAGCGTTTTTTGGTTCTTCTCGCAGCCGTTGCCGCCCTTGCCCCGATCGCCGGCTGCGGCAGGCGCATCGACGGCCCCAGATTCTGGTGGGACGACCGGCAGCAGGAACGTCTTCCCGACGGATACAGCCTGCCCGCGGACCCCGCCGCGCCTGATGAGTTGGCCGAGGAGCGCCCCACCGACGCCTCCGGCGAGGACCTGTCGGAAGACGATCTCCTCGATTACAGAACCAACCCCGACCATGAGGAGGAAAAGCGGAAGGAGGACTCCTCCCTGCTCGACTTCTGACCGCGGTTTCCGCCCGGACGCCTCCGCCCCCGCGGCCACACGCGGGGGCGATTCTTGAATGCCCAACAGGAGCAATGATGAACAACTCCGCCGCATACGATCCCGACGATTTCCGCAATCTCGAACCTTGGCGCATATTCCGCATCATGGCGGAATTCGTGGACGGGTTCGAATCCATGGCCAAGGTGGACAGCGGCGTAAGCGTCTTCGGTTCCGCGCGCACGCCGCCCGGCGACGGCTATTACAGCATGGCGGTCGAGCTCGGCCGTGAGCTAACGCTCAGGGGCTATACCGTCATCACCGGCGGCGGCCCCGGCATCATGGAGGCGGCGAACAAGGGCGCCCGCGAGGCCGGCGGCGCGTCCATCGGCCTCAACATCGACCTGCCCTACGAACAGAAGCCGAACCCCTATATCGGGAAGCTGCTCAATTTCCGCTATTTCTTCTGCCGCAAGGTGATGTTCTCGAAATATTCGCAGGCCATCGTCGCCTTTCCCGGCGGCTTTGGCACCATGGACGAGCTGTTCGAACACCTCACCCTGGTCCAGACCCGGAAAATCCCGCCCATGCCGGTCATCCTCGTCGGCGCCGATTACTGGAAGGGCATGCTGGAATGGCTCGGTAAAGTCATGCTGGACCGGCACGGCTATGTCGACGCCGGGGATATGGATTTGTGCGTTCTCGTCGATTCGGCCGGGGATGCGATGAAGACTTTGGAAAAGCTGTCGCCGCCCGGAACGCGGTGACGACCGCTTGTGGAGAAGCGGTCCGCGTCGCCCCTGGGGAGGAAGCGGTTGCGGATAAAGGTTCTCCCCAGGGATGGATTCGGCCCGCCGTTTTCCGGGCGCGGCCGTGATTGGAGAACCGGGCATGCCCAAGCGCCGACGCAGCGAGGAAGAGGACGAGGCCGAGCGCAAGGAGCGCCTTTCCTATGTCGGCGTGCTCGCGGCCGGACTGGTCCACGAGATCAAGACGCCGCTGCACGCCATTCAGTTGACGGTGCAGATGCTGGTGGAGGACTCCGAGCGCCTGCCGCCGGACATACGCCCGCGCTTCGACCGCCGTTGCCGGAGGGTGTACGCCGAAGTCAAGTCGCTGGCGCAGATGCTTGACGCCTTTCTCAGCTTCGCCCGCCCCCCGCGCATCGATCCGACCCCGACCGACCTCAACATGCTGGTCCGGGAAATCATCGAATTCGCGCGCCCGGAAATGGACGCCGCCGGCATCGGCATCAAGGTCAATCTCGCCGACGACATGTACCCGGTCGTCATCGACAAGAATCAGTTCACCCACCTGGTCCTCAACCTGCTCAAAAACGCCCGTGAAAGCATCGAGGCCCTGCGGGAGAGGAAGGCGGAGGACTTCGAGGGGCGCATCGTCATCGCCACCGCCGAGGACGAGGATGGCATCAAGCTCATCATCGACGACGACGGCGAGGGGATCGCGCCCGGACGCGAAGACCGGATTTTCGACCTGTTTTACACCACCAAGCCGAAAGGCAACGGTCTCGGCCTGGGCATCGTCAAGCGCACGGTCGAGGAACACCGGGGCGTGATCAGGGTCGTTCCCAAGGACGGCGACGGCGCCCGCTTCGTCGTCATCCTGCCGCGCGGCCATTTTCTCGAATACGAGGGGGAAAAGATCGACTGATGCGCGCCGACGCGCCAGCCTTCCGTCAGCCGTTACCGTCCGCCGTCGTCTTCGCATCCGCCGCCGCGGGGTTGGGCCAAGCCGGCGCGGCGGGGAAGAGTTTATCCTCCAGTTCCCGGGAAATCGGAATCTGCCGTCCGAGCGTCCTGGTCGATTTCTCCTTCTCCCCGCCTTTGCGGTCGCGTTTGACCGTATGCCGCAGAACGTCGATGAAACCCTCGGATTCCTTGCAGTTGGGGCAGGCGAAAACATGTACTTCCAGCCAGGAATCGGTCTGTTCCAGATCCTCGTCGGAGAGTCGGCGGAAGGACGGAAGAACGCTGAAATCATGCCGCTTCAAAGCGTCCAGAACGGCGGGATCCGCTTCGTCGGGTTGCAGTTTCACCGCTTCGCCGGTCGCGGCGAGCCATTCCTTGCACGTTTCGCACAGCCGGTGTTCCTTGAGGAAATTCAATGGAATATAAATGGAAGCGCCGGCGATGACCAGGAACTCGCCGGACCAGACCAGGTAGTAGAACCACGGCCCGGATTCGGCCTTGCCGATGGTCCAGATCGGATTGCGGGCGACGTGTTGGATTAAGTGCCGCAGGTCGAAAAAGCTGAACAGCCCGTCCGTGTAGGCTCCGAGATTGTAGTCCCAATACACCCACCAGTAGGTCGCCCAGGCGAAATACCACGCGAAAAGCCCGGCGACCAGACCGGCCGCGAAGGCGAGGCCGGGACGGTCGATGCGGAACAGGCGAATGACCGCCCGGCAGGCCGCGCCGACCAAATAGCCGAATATGACCGTCACGATCAGGTTGACGTAAACGATGGGAATCGCTTTGCCCAAGGGGCTGTAAGCGAAGGAAAGAACGAATCCCGTCGCGATGCCGGAGATCGCCGCCAGCGCCGCACCCTTCCCGGTTTTCCGGTCATCCGGATGTGCCCGGGAGACTGCCGTCTGTTCCCGCATGTCGAACTCCTTGTACTGTGGTGAGATCTGGACTTTTGTGGATTGGAAGTAATCCAGGAGGCTTGGAAAAGAGCGGGAAGTCACGAGAACTCCAGATACTTCGCCGCCAGATTCGCCCGCTTGCCCTTCACTCCCACATCCGTGATGTCGCGCAGCGTAGTTTCCCGCCGGAATTTCAGGATCCGCTCGACCGTCGTCGGCCCGATGCCGGGTACGCGCAACAACTGCCAGCGTTCGGCCTTCCGCGCATGGAGGGGGAAAAATCCGGGGTTGGCGTCGGCCCAGCACTGCTTGGGATCGTTGGCGAGCGAAAGGTTGCCGTCCTTGCCGAACAGGATGTCCTTTTCGCCGAATCCATACCTGCGGATGAGGAAATCGCTCTGGTAAAGCCGGTGTTCGCGGGTGAGGAGGTCGCCGCCCCGCCTGGCTTCCCCCGGAATGCGCGGATCCCCCGCGCCCTTCTGATAGGCGGAAAAGTAGATGCGCTGCATTTCGAGGCGGTTGTACAATTCAAAGGATTTGCCGACAATCTCGCGGTCCGATTCATCGGCGGCGCCGACGACGAACTGGGTGGTCTGCTTGACGCGCTTCCGTGATTTCTGGCTGAGAATGGAGCGGTGGATGGTCTCGATGGGCCGCATGATGTCGGTCCGCCAGTTTTTCCGACTCGAGAGCCGGGCGCAATGCGCCGCGTTCGGGGTCTCGATATTGACGGAAACGGCGTTGACCAGGGATATCGCCTCTTCTATGGCGGCGTCGCTTGCCCCGGGAATGACTTTGAGGTGGATGTATCCATAATATGCGTACTTGCGGCGCAAAACCTTCGCGACGCCGATGAGGCGTTCCATGGTATGGTCTGGATCGCGGATCACGCCGGACGACACGAACAGGCCAAGCAACCTGCGCCGGCGGTTGTATTCAAGGAACAACCGCGCCAGTTCGTCCGCGCCCAGCGTGCAACGGCGGACCGCGTCCGAGCCGGCGCGGAGCGGGCAATAGCCGCAATCGCCCGCGCAGGAGGAGGATAACAGGGTTTTGAGCATGATGCCCGACCCGCCGTTAGGCAGGGTGACAGGGTAGAGCCACGCCTGATTTTCCGCGCCTCTTTTTCGGCGGTCGTCGCCTTTTTCCGTCCCGCAAGCGCATGCGAGGTCGTACCGGCCGGCGTCGGCGAGAAGTTCGAGTTTCTTCTGGCTGTCCATATGATCAGTCTCCGGATAAGTGCGATTTTACGGTTTCGGTTGCTGAAAATCAAGCCCATGAAGCGCGGATGAACATGTTTTTTTCGAGTTGTGACCCACCGTGGACTTTTGAAGAAAATCAAACAAATCGCCGTTTGATTTTCTTCAAAGTTTCAGGGCGTTCGTTTCAACCACGCTTTTTTTTGCAACGTCGCGGGTTTGGGTCGAGTTGACGAAAAACAACTCATTGAAACGAAAGCGGTTGAATCTGTAAAGGGAATCGGGCGGTGGTCGGCCCGATTTTCTCCAAAAGTCCACTTGCAGGCAACCAAAGTCGCGGCAAGCGGTCCAAGCCGCCCATGGGCGAATGGATTGCGGCGTCACATCCAGCCGTCGTACTGCACGCCCACGCCGGGTTCCGCGGTGCGCGGCGGGCCGCCGTCGGCGTCGAAGCTGCTGCGCGCCATGACAATGTCAGGATTGACGCCGCGCGCCTGCCCCTCCGCCTCGAGGAACCTGGTTTTTGACGACTGGTTCCATTCGCGGTGCTCGCCATCGGCGTTGAGGCCGGGATGGAAGACCAGCATGTCCGCGCCCGCCTTCGCCATGAGGGCGGCCTGCTCCGGGGTGAAGAACAGCCCGATGGCGAAAAAACCGGCGGCGACCGCGTCGGCGATGAATTCGATCTCGTTCCCGTAGACCATATGCGCTTCGCACAGCATGTCCCGGAAACGCCCCTCCGGCAGGCCGACGCTGGGAAAGTTCTCCACCGCGCGGTAGCCCCGCACGGATAATTCACTCAACAGCGACGGGCGGGTTCGGAACTGGTCGTTCGCGAAAACGGCCGCAACCGGCAACAGGCGCGGATCGACGGCGGCGGGATTCTCGGCGAGGACCGCGCCGTTGGCGTCGGCGAACGGCAGCAGTCCGATCGCCGAGGAAGGAATATCCCGCGTCATGCCGACCGCATGGTTGATCAACCCCCAGGCCGCTCCCGCCTCGGCGGCTTTCAAAGACGATTCCGCCGAGACGCCGATTCCCCAAAAAGCATCCGCTCCTCTTGACGCGGACCGCATCCGTTCCCGAATCGCCTTCTTGTCCATATTGAATCCTCGCGGTCCGCCCGGACGCGGAGTTCGAGTAAATTTTACTTCTCAAAAACGAGCAACGCGCTTTAAGATTACTCATTATGTGCAACCGCGTGTAAGGTTTGTCAATGGGAAAGGCGGATTATTTTTAAAACCGGTTTAGTTCGGGATTCTCCATGCTTGGTTATTCCCGGAGGTTGCGAATGCACCCCGTTTACCGACTCCGGGGACTGGCGCTGTAACTTGATATTGGCATGGGAATTGCATTAATATTTCCTTCAAAAGTCCATATAGGAGTCACGCCATGACTTTTACCGGAACCACCAATCTGCACCGTCTCATCACGGTGGACCTCGTCACCGGATTCATCAAGGGGTATCCCACGCTTCAGCGGGACCTGTCCTACATGAAGGGCATGTTTCACGACGACGCGGCGTACGACGCGCTGCTCGCCAAGGGCGACGTCAAGATGTACGACTTCTACGACCTCGGCATCCCGCGGATCGCCACCGAACTCGCGGTCGGCACCAGCATCGTCTATCCCGGCAAGGTCGGGGACGAGTATTTCATGACCAAGGGGCATTTTCATGAAGCGCTCGAATGCACTGAAGTATACTATTGCCTTTCCGGCCACGGGTACATGCTGATGGAAAGCCCGGAGGGCGAATGGGAGGTTGGCGAGTTCATACCGGGGCAGGCCGTGTATGTGCCCGCCCGCTATGCGCACCGCAGCATCAACGTCTCCGCCGACGAACCGCTCAAGACCTTCTTCGTCTTCCGCGGCGACGCCGGCCACAATTACGGCGCCATCGAGCGCAAGGGGTTCCGCAAGCTCATGGTCGAACGCGACGGAGCTCCGGCGATCGTGGACAATCCGAAGTGGGGCCGGCCATGACGAAAATCCTCGTCACCCCCCGCTCGCTCAAAACGCCCGACCACCCTGCCCTCGCTCCGCTCCGCGAAGCGGGATACGGAATTCTCATTCCCGCGCCCGGCGTCATGCCCGATCCCGATACGCTGAAAAGGAACCTTCCCGGATGCGCGGGCTGGCTTGCCGGCGTCGAAAAGATCACCGCCGACGTCATCGACGCCGCTCCCGACCTGAAGGTCGTATCGCGCAACGGCGCCGGCGTCGACAACGTCGACCTGGAGGCGGCCTCCAGGAGAGGCATAGAGGTCGCCCGCACCCCGGGAGCGAACGCCAGGGGCGTGGCCGAACTTGCGATCGGCCTCATGTTGGCGGTTGCCCGCAACATCGCCAAGACTGACGCCTCGATCGCCGCCGGCGGTTGGGAAAGGATCCAGGGAGTGGAACTCGACGGGCGGACGCTTGGGGTCGTCGGCTGCGGCCAGATTGGCAAAGTCGTGGCAAAGCTCGCCGCGGCGGTCGGCATGGAAGTGGTGGGCTACGATCTCTATCCGGATAAAAATTTCATACTCAATGGATTCCGGTTCGTAGAGCCGGACGAAATCGCCCGCCGTTCCGACGTGGTCAGCCTGCATATTCCCGGCGGCGACAAACCGTTTGTCGATATGGAGTTCTTCAGAAAGGCGAAAAAAGGCGTCATCATCGTCAATACCTCCCGGGCGGCGGCGGTCGACGATCAGGCCATGCTTGCCGCTCTCGATTCTGGTTTCGCCTTCGGGTATGGGGTGGATGCCTTCGATCCCGAACCTCCGGGAGCTACGCCGCTCACTACGCACCCAAAAGTCGTATGCACCAGCCATATCGGCGGCTTTACGGCCGAGAGCGTCCTTCGCTCTGCGAAACAGGCGGCGGAAAATATTGTTCTCGCGCTCGCGCGCCAGTAGTGGACTTTTGGAGGAAATCGGGCCAACCACCGCCCGATTTCCTCCAAAGATGTTACTGCTTACGGACCAATGGGTTGATTTTTCGTCAGGTAGGGCGATGCCGCCGACCTTGCAATAATTCCCGACGCAAAATGTAAACCCAAGAAACTTTGGAGAGAATCAAGCGGCGGTTTGTTTGATTTTCTCCAAAAGTCCACTTAAAAGTCGACGTAATAATTTCCGACGGAAAATGAAACTCCGGGGGCGGGTGTTACGCGAAACGGGTAGGGTAACTATTGCCCGTAATGGGTAATATCCTCAATTTCTAGTTG
>JAISXA010000165.1 GCA_031270685.1 Planctomycetota bacterium | reverse complement strand
ACCGGTCTGGATGGGCTATGCCTTGACCGGACAGGATTCGCACCTGCTGGACGACTGCGTCACGTTTCAGAAAGTGCACCTCCCTTCATTCCCGTGACCCGGCCTTGCCTGGTCACACGGCCGGACGCTTACGCAATTCGTACATTGAGGAGATATAAGGGATAGTACTGAACGCATTGTACACGGGGAGATCGAGGCCGACACCTTCGCCAGAAAGGACGGCGAACTGCGGAGCCTGTCAAAACCGGCTCAATTTGCGCTTGGAAGGCCACCAGCAGCAAAAGACCGAGATCGGCGACACCGCCATGAAAGTGCTTGAACTTTCGCAATGCCTGAAACAGAAGTGGGTTAGCGCGGATATCGAGGAAAAGCGCCTCATCCTCGAAATCGTCTGCTTGAACTTGTCATTCAAGGACGCAAGTCTTGCTATTACAATGAGAAAGCCCTTCGACGCCATCGCCGAAGGGCTCGTTTTGAAAATTGGTGCGGGCGAAGGGAATTGATGTTTTGGAAAATGGCGATCATCGCCGTTTTTTTCTGGAATCCCGGCGAAGTCCCCGTATAATGGCATAGTCACGACTCAGCGGAACGCAAGGCTTCCGCCGTTTTTTTTTGCGCCGCAACCCGTGGAAGCGGCGATTCCAGTTGACTTCTGCGGGAAACCAATCGAACCTCCGATTGGTTTCCCGCAGAAGTCCCTTTGATGTTTTTAGGAGTTACGATGTCCACGCAAGCGGTTATTCGCACCGGCGGCAAACAGGCGATCGTCGCGCCCGGCGATGTCATTGAGGTTGAATTGCTTTCCGCCGCGCCCGGCGACGAGGTCGCATTCGACGACATCCTCATGATCGTCGAGGACGTGGATTCGAAGATCGGCGCGCCGCGCGTCGACGGCGCCACCGTCACCGCCAAGGTGCTCAAGGAAGTCAAGGGCGAAAAAACCCGCGCGGTTTTTTTCCGCCGCCGCAAGGACAGCATGACCACCAAGGGTCATCGCCAGAAATACCACCGGGTCGAGATCACCGGCATCAACGCCGGCTGAGCCCAACCCAATAAAACATAAAAGGAGCCGGTCATGGCGCATAAAGTCGGGCAGGGCAGCAGTCGCAACGGCCGCGATTCGAAGCCGAAATTTCGCGGCGTCAAGCGTTTCGGCGGCCAGGCGGTGATCCCGGGCGCCATCATCGTCCGCCAGAAGGGCAACAAGTTCTTCGCCGGCAAGAACGTCGGCCAGGGGCGCGACTTCACGCTGTTCGCGCTCTCCGCGGGCGTGGTGGAGTTCGAGATGACCAAGCGCAAGGTCCATATCAAGGTGCCCGCGGCCGCCGAGGCGTAGCCGGCGTTTTTTTCATCGCGATTCAGGCACAAGTTCCGCCGCGCTTGACGATCCGCGAGGGAAAGCCGCTTTCCGTCGGGTCCGGCCGCTCGGGCGAGTCCATGTTGGCTATCGCAAACGTCTTAGACCCGCTTCTCGCCTTGCCGCGCGATCATCCCTTCTCGCTTCTCGCGTCGGCGGCGCTGCTGGCGCTCTCGGCGACCTTCTCGAGTTGCGAGACCGCGTTGTTTTCGCTGTCCCCCCCGGAGCGGAATCGGGTGCGCTCGGGAAAAGGCGGCTCGGCCAGGATTCTCGCCGCGCTGCTGGACGATCTGAACCGCCTTCTCCCCACGCTCCTCTTTTGCGACATGGCGGTGAACATGCTCGTCTTCGCCATATCGGCGTCGATCGGCGTCGAGGTGGGCCGGCGGAACGGCGCCGGGGCGGCCGTGGCCTGGAGCGTGCTCAGCCTGTGCGTGGTGATTTTCTTCGGCGAGGTTTTTCCGAAGCAGGCCGCCATCGCCGCCCGGATTCCGGTTGCGCGTTTCACCGCCCGCCCGGTGTGGCTTTGCCATCGCGTTCTCGTCAAACCCTTGTCCCTTCTCCACGGTCTGGCGCGCGTTTTCGAGCGGTTGGCGGACGCGAGACGCCCGGACCAGGCGCGGCTTCGCGAAGAGGAGCTGCGCCTGCTCATGGAGTTCAGCAAGGACGATGGCGTGATCAGCGACGGCGAGTATGCGCTTATCGACGGCATCGTCAACCTGTCCGGCATCAAGATACGCGACATCATGGTTCCCCGCGTGGACGCCGTCGTGCTCAAGCTCGACGCCGGCTGCGAGGACGCGCTCAGCCTCGCCCGTTTCTGCCGTCACGCGAAACTGCCGGTGTTGGACGAGCATAACGACGATTTCGCCGGCTGGGTGGACGCCCGGGAAATTTTCGTCGCGAGGGCGGAAGGGTGCATAGCCGGCTTTTTAAGGCGCTTTTCCTACTTTTCCGAACACGACCGCGCCGACCAGGCGCTGCGCGCCATCAAACGCCGGGGCGACAACATCATGGCGGTGGTGGACGAGCGGGGCGCAATCACCGGCATATTCACGCGGCAGGACATCATGGACGAGGTGCTCGGCGATTTCGGGGATCACGGCGCTCCCCCCCCGGGCAGGATTCGCGAACGGGACGGCGGCTATGTCGTCGCCGGCGGAGTGAGCGTGCGCGAATGGCGCGAGCTTTTCGCCGTATCGGCGGCGATTCCGAGGAGCGCGACCGTCGGCGGACTGGTGACCTCCCTCCTGGGCCGGCCGGCGAAACGCGGGGACAGCGTCCGTCTCGGCAACATGCGGATGACCGTGCTCGCGGTGTGGCGCAACCGGGTGACCGAGGTTCTGCTCAGGCTGGACCCGGAGGACGCGCGGACCGAACCGGTTTCCGAAAACGCCGCCGGCGCGGGGACGCCGGCGGATGGGCGGGACAGGGGAGTCCGGTGAACGAATTCCTCAATCTTCTCGGCTTTTTCGTCGCCCTGCTGTGGTCGTTTTTCTCGTCGGGGTCGGAAACCGCGTTGTACCGGACCAGTCGCGTCCGGATGCGGCTCCGCCTCGACCGGGGCTCCGCGGCGGCCGGCATGGTCAACGCCATGCTGGACCGCCTCGGGGGCATGGTCACCGCCATCCTGATCAGCAACAACATCGCCAACTACCTGGGCGCGTATTTCCTGACCGTGCAGCTAATGGCGCTGCGCGCGCCGCAGTACGAACTGCTGACGACGCTCGTCGTCACGCCGGTTTTCTTCGTGCTGGGGGAATCGCTGCCGAAGCAACTCGCCTACAACCACGCCGACGCCTGGTCGCTCGCCGTCATCCGGGCGCTTTCGGCGATGCGGGCCGCGCTCGCGCCGGCGATATGCGCGCTGAACGCCGTTTCCGCCGCGCTGCGGCTGCTGTTGCGGATCAAGGGGGGGAGCGATCTTTCGGAAAGCAGGCGCTCCCGGCTGCTCGAACACCTCGAGGCCGGGGTGGCCGAGAAGATTCTCACCGCGGAACAGAACAGCATGGCGCGGCGAATCATCGAGATCGAGGGATTGACCGCGTCGGCGCTCATGGTGCCGACCTGGCGAATCCCCATCCTGCCGGAACGCGCGACGCGGGCGCGGGCGGCGGCGGCGATCACCGCCCGGAAGGCGTCTTTCGCCCTGCTCGCGGATTCCTCGGGACGGACCACGGACCGCGCCGTCACCATCAACCTGCTGATACAGATCAAGGGGCGGCCCGCCGATCCGGTGCGGGACATCGCCCCCGCGCTCGGCAAGCTGTCCGCCGGCACCACGCTGCCGGAGATATTGGCGTGGTTGCGGCGGGGGCACGCGCAACGCGCGGCGGTGGAGGATCACGGCCGGATAATCGGGGTCATCACCACCGGATCCATTCTTGACCGCATCGCCGGAAGCGGTTATTGAAGGTTCTTTACGGAGCTTTCGCCGCTCCGGTCGATGTGATACGGGGGAAAAGGCCGCGGGGGGGGGCCTGTCCGGGCCAGCATACGAGGAGGCGCCGGGTCGCGTCATGAAATTCACCGCACCGGGATTCGTCGGAACGCTTATCGTGGCCGTTTTTTCCGGGCTTCTCGTTCTCGCCGGCGCCTACCGGTTTTTCGGTCTCGGCGGAACGCAACGGGAGGACGACCCCGAGGCGCTGGCCAAGCGGGCGAACAACGCCCTGGAGGCGGTTAGGAACCGCACCCCCGGCGAGCGCCGCCCCGCCAGCTACGATGCCGTGCTTCACCCGCTCGACCGACTGCTCCAGCTGGCGCGCGAAAAAATTCATAGCCTCGATTACGATCCGATCGCGGATTTCGACGAAATATTCGCCGCCGCCAATCCCGTGATCGCCGTCGCCGCCGCCGCGAACGCCCAGGCGCAGACGGAAACCGGGCCGTTGGCCAAGGAATACCGCTTCAAATCGCAAAAAGCGGAAGCGGCGCAGTATCTGGCGGCGGCATTGTGGAACAGAACCGTCGCGCGGCGCGGCGTTTCCGCCGACTTCGGAAAAACCGGCGAACCCTACCCCTCCGCCGACATTGAACGCACCCTGTCGGTGATCAAGGAGGGGCTGGACGCGGACCCGGAGAACCGGGCGCTCTGGTTCCTGCGCGGGTCGGTGCACCGCGCCGCGGGGCTCTTCGCCGCGGCGGCGCGCGATCTGGAGCGGACGCTCGAGTTCGATCCGCGGGATCCGGAAGCGCATAACGCGCTTGGACTTGTATACATCGACCTCAAACAGTTCGACAAGGCCGAGGAACACCTGGAAAAGGCCAGGGCCGGCGCGCTCGCCATAGCCGGGGAAAGCGGCGCCAATCCCGGCGCCGACTACACCGCCATCATCTTCAATCTCGGGCGCTTTCACGAAGGTCTGGCCGCGTTTTACGCGAGGGAAAACCGCCTCGCCCCCGGCGTAGAAAATGCGCGCTTGATGCAAAAACACAGCGGAGAGGCGCGGAAACGCCTTGGCGAATTCCTCGGCCGGGAACCTTCCGGGTCGCCGGACGCGTCCCTGGCGCGGAGACTGCTCGACGGTCTGCCCTAGACATGTTCAGGGTCGACTTTTAAAGGAAATCGGGCCAACCGCCGTCCGATTTCCTTTAAAGATTCAACCGCCAAAAGTCCACTTATGGACAGAACGCCGAAAACGGTTTATACTGAAGTTCAACCGAAGTTTTGCAAAATGGCGGATAAACCGACAAGCGCCGCTTTGCAAAAATCAAAAAGCCTGTGGCGCAGGGACCGTGATTTTTACAAATTGGGCGTTCGGCGGTTGGAATGCCCAATTTGCAAAAGTTCAGGTTCAACGCAAGAGCCGGTTGTTTCGCGAAAGGATTCCGGATGTCGGCGGTTGAGAATAAAACTCCATGGGAGGGCAAGTCCGTTCTTATCGTGGACGACTATCCCGCGGTGCGCCGGGCGATCAGGGACATCGTCGTCGGTCTCGGCCTGGAGGTCGCCGAGGCGGAGAACGGGCTGGAAGCGCAGGATATTCTTAAAAACCGGGATTTCGACCTGATCGTCAGCGATCTGGTGATGCCGGAAATGGACGGTTTCGAACTCACCGAGGCGTTGCGCGCCTCGTCCCGGCAGCGCCGCGTTCCGATCGTCATCATTTCCACGCACGACGACGCAAAATACATTTTCCGCGCTTTGCGCCTTGGCGCGGACGACTACCTCATCAAGCCGCCGACGGTGGAAATGGTCAAAATAGTGCTCGCGAGGATATTCGATTATGGCTGGTAGCAAGGAACAGGCCGCCGAACAGGCCGGCGCCAGGGGCGGCCTCGAAATCGAGCGCATGCCGGTCAAGATATCGCACCTGGACACGCTCCTGGGCCTTACCGGCGAAATCATCATCGCGGCGTCGAACATTTCCATTCTCCAGCGCCACCTGACGACGACCGGAACCGGCGTCGACAAGGAAACGATGGACATGGTCAAGCTGGCGTCGCTGACCACCAATCGCATTTCCTCGGACCTTCACCACCTGGTGATGGACATCCGCATGGTGCCGATCCGGGACACCTTCCTCCGTTTCCGCCGCCTGGTGCGCGACATCGCCAAAAAACGCGGCCGGCAGGTGGATTTCGAAATCGTGGGCGAAGACACCCTCGTCGACAAGACGGTCGCGGAACGCCTGTACGAACCGCTCGCCCACCAGATCCGCAACGCCGTCGACCACGGACTCGAGGACCCGCTCGAACGCCAGCACGAAGGCAAGAAACCCACCGGCAACCTCACCCTCACCGCGTACAAGAAGGAGGGGTTCACTTACGTCTCGGTCGCGGACGACGGCAAGGGCCTCGACGAAAAGCGCATCGGGGAAGTGGCGATCAAGAAGGGCCTCGCGTCGGAATCGACGGTGCGGGGCATGGCGAAGGAGGAGGTCTGGAGCCTGATCATGAATCCCGGCTTCTCCACCGCCCGCGAGGCGACGGAGATTTCGGGACGCGGCGTCGGCATGGACGTGGTGAAAAGCGCGGTCGAATCCATGGGCGGCGAGATCATCATCGAATCGACGCCCGGCAAGGGATCGGTGTTCACCTACAAGATACCCCAGCTCTCGGCCGTCAACATCACCGACGCGGTCATCATCCGCGCCGACGATTCCTATTTCGCCGTTCCGGTCGGAAACGTGGTGGCGACCCAGTCCATCCGCCCGGAGGACATCAACACCACCATGGGGAAGACGGAGAACATCCTCTACCTCGACTCCATCCTCCCGCTTCACGACCTGCTCCACATCCTCGCCGGCCGCCCCCTGCGGGAGGACGCGCAGGGCGATTCGATGCCGATCATCATCATCGAGGCGAAAAACGGCCGGATCGCGTGCAAGGTGTCGGAATTCATCCGCCCCCAAAAACTGGTTCTCATCCCGTTGCCGGAAGGCTTCGACGTCAAGGGCGTCTCCGGCACCACCATCCTCGGCGGAAGCCAGCTCGGCATGATCATCGAACCGTTCGAACTGGTGGCCATGGCGATGGGCACCGGGTTCGAGGACGTTTTTTCAAGCCGCTCGTCGATCCCGATGGGGGACGAGGACCGGGTTCCCATCCCGCTCGGGGAGGAGAACCCGCCGCGGCCCGCGCCGGCGCCGGCCCCGACCGCGGGAAAAGCCGCCGCGGACGACTCCCGGCAGGTCGGGCGCATGGAAATGGACCTGGGGGTCGCCGACGAATTCTTCGTCGAGATACAGGACATTCTCAAGGACCTGAACGAGGACATTTTCCAGTTCGAGAAGGATCCCGGGAACGCCGCGCGCATAAACACCATTTTCCGGCATTTCCATTCGATCAAGGGCAATTTCATGATGACCGGCTTCAACAGCGTGGCGGCGTTCGTCCACGAGGTCGAATCCGTCCTCGACCGGATCCGGGAGAAAACGCTTTCCGTAAACCAGGAGATCATCGACCTGCTTCTCGACGCGGTGAAAAACCTGGAAGGCGGACTGTCCCAGATCCGCTCCGGCCGCAACTACGAGGTGTCCGACCGCGAGCTTCTCGCCACGCTGGCGAAATATCACCGCAAGGAAACGCGGGTCGAAGCCAAGGAAAACGAAACGGACGACGACGGCGTGTTCAGGATGTCGCCGCTCGGCACCCTGCTCTTTCACGCCAAAATGACGGCTCCGGGCGTGAACGTCTTCCAGAGCATGATCCAGCTCAAGCCG
Source organism: Planctomycetota bacterium (assembly GCA_031270685.1). Classification (GTDB taxonomy): domain Bacteria; phylum Planctomycetota; class SZUA-567; order SZUA-567; family SZUA-567; genus JAIRTL01. The sequence continues at coordinate 13,676 of JAISXA010000165.1, read as the reverse complement.
TCGTTCCAGGACCCGTCCCTGGTAGCGTATCTCATCATCAAGCGCCTGACCATGATCGCCGACATCATCGATTCGGTCCCGTCCCTGGAGCGCATTGAAAAGGGGATGGCCCGCAACAAGCTGAAAATAATGTTCGCCGCCACTCATCCCCTCGACGCGGTCAATCGCTTCTTCACGAAACAGCTGTCGCGGTACTACTCGGTCGAGATGTTCGAAAACCTGATCATGGAGTGAACGCCCATGCGCAAAATTCTGGTTCGCGCCTCGAATCCGGATGTGGAATCCGAAATCCGGGACAGTCTCCCGGCGGACAAATATTCCGTCGCCGTGGGCGGGCCGCCGGCGGCGGGCGCGTCCCCCGCCGAGGAGGCGAAGGCGATAGTGGCGGACAAGTGCGACGTCGCCATTCTCGATTACATCGCGGACGACGCTTTCAGCGTCAAACTGATGCAGGCGGCGACCGATGCGGCGCAAGCGCCGCATTTCATCTTCGTCCTTCCCGAAGACGCCGACCTGGCGCATGCGCTCATGGCGGTCAACGAGGGCGCGGCGGCGGTGGTGCAGCCGCCGTTGAACAAGGCCGCGATCGCCAATTATGTGGACCGCGCGCTCCGCGGCCCGTCGCGCCTCCGCCAGGAAGCGCCGGGCGAGGACGCCAACGTCGAGGAACTGGAAAAGCAGATACGCCTCCTCCGCCAATTGAACCGGTCGGGCCAAAAGCTCGTTTCATACCTTCTGGCCACTCCGGAGTCGCAGCAGAACCGCAAGGCGCTTATCGTTTCCGATTCGCCGTACCAGCGCGACATGCTCCGCAGGCTGCTGGCGGACCACGGATTCAGCGTTCAAACCGCCGAAAACGCCGAGCGCGGCCTCCAGACCGCCCTGGACGAACGCCCGCTGGTGGTGGTAAGCGATCTGGAAATGGACGGCATGAACGGCATCGAGTTCTGCAGGGCGCTGAAGATCGACAATAAGCTCATCCCCTGCCATTTTGTGATCTGCACCGCGAATCAGTCGAAAATCGAGGCCGTTCTCGCTCCCGGCAACGGAATCGACGACTGCGTGGTGAAACCGGCGAACGAAAACGACAATCTGGAATTCCTCACTCGGGTTGCGCTCGGCCTGCTTCTGCAAAGCGCCGCCGACCGCTCGACCAGGGTGTTCACGCCGATCTGAGTCGACTTTCAAAAGGCCACTCCGAGCGTCCCTCCGCCGCGGAACGCCCGTTCTTCCGGTCAGGAACGAAGAAGGGCCCGGCGCACGGCGTCGCCGACCCGGGCGGTGACGGCATCGCCGCCGAGTTCGATCGGCTTGCCGCCGTCCGAGGCCAGATAGGCGCGCACCGCGTTTTCCACCGCGGCCGAAGCCTCCTTCTCGCCGATATGCTCAAGCATCATGCCGGCGGAAAGTATGGCTGCGAGCGGGTTGGCCCCGCCCGTCCCGGCTATGTCCGGCGCCGACCCGTGCACCGGCTCGAACATCGAAAGGCCCTCGCCGATATTGCCCGCCGCCGCGAGGCCGATCCCTCCCGCCAGCGCGGACATGAGATCGCTAACGATGTCGCCGAACAGGTTCGGGCAAAGGACGACGCCCCAGCCCGGCGGTCGCCGCGCCATCAGATAGCAGACCGCGTCCACGTTGACGAATTTCAGCTCCAGATCGGGATAATCGCGGGCGGCGGTCTCCCGGACGCATTGGTCCCAGAAGCCGTACAAATGCGGTACCGCGTTTGCCTTGCTTACCGCATGCACCGTCTTTTCGCCGCGCCGCCGCGCCAGGGCGAAAGCGTACCCGGCGATGCGTTCAATGCCGGGGCGGCTCATCAAGCCGATGGAAAAGCCCGCCGCGACCGGAGGCGAAAAATGCAGGTCGACCGCTCCCTTCAGGGAATACAGGCCGCGATCGGCAACGAGTTCGATGCGAAACGACCCCTCGCCGGAGCCGCCAAGGCCCATATAGAGATCCTCGGTGTTTTCGCGGACAATGACCGCGTTCAGCGCCTCGCCCGGCGGAAACGGCGCCGGAGTCGGAACGCCGGGAAAGGATAGCGCCGGACGCAGGTTGACGTACTGGTCGAAATGAAAACGCAGCGCAAGCAGGATTTCCCGCTCCAGCGGCCCCGGCCCAACCCTGGGGTCGCCCACCGCGCCCAGAAGCAGCGCCTTGAAATCGGCGAGATCCCGGAACGCGGATTCCGGCAGTCCCCTGCCGTGTTTCAGATAGTACCCGGCTCCAAACGGGAATTCGGTCCACTTGACGGCGAACCCAAATTTCTCCGCCGCCGTGTCCACCACCTTGACCGCTTCGGCCGTGACTTCCGGGCCGATGCCGTCGCCGGGTATGGTTGCGACGTCTAAAATGGTCATTCCTCGTAAATTTTCACCCTGAGATACTGTTTGCCCCACATCCGCGCCTCGTGATGATACGTCATCCGCACGTCGATGTGGAGCAGCCCGTTTTGGCGCCAATGCCTGCGCATCGCGCCTCCGGTGTCGTCCACCGTCCGCAAGCCGTAGCCGGGGACGAAAACCCTGACGCCGTATGGAAGATACGCCGGCTCCGCGGCGAGCCCGGGGGTCCAGGCGTCCTTCCCGATGCTGGTTATGCCGGGCGATTGGCTGCCGCAACAGCGGACGCACGGGCAGTATGCGGTGACCAACGCCACTTCCTCGCGATGCCAGCCGTTCTCGTCCCATTTGAGCCGGAAACGGCGATCCGGTTTGCCCCGGTTGCGATGCTCCTCCTCCTCGCGCGCACGACGCTCGGAAACGGGATCCGCGTTTTCGGGGACGAGGAAAAAGACCGCTTGCGGTCGGACGTCGAAGTCGAACGCGGAAGTGGCGCGGGCGGGCGCGGCGGGGGATTCGCCGGCGACGCCTCCGACCGCGGCCGAAAGCATGGCGGATCGGGCGGGCGGCGACGCCCGTGGCGCGGAAACGGCCATCCGATCGACCCGAACCCCATGCCCCTGGCCGGTGGCGGCCGTGAGCAACATGAAGCAAAAAAGACTCGTCGCCGAAAGGGCGAATATGTACAGCCGCCAACGCATACGCGGTCCAACTCCCTTCCCGGCCGAAAAGTTCCGACCAGCGGTTCCGATCAGGCCAAACCTTGACGGTTGAAATGAATCGCCGCTCCGGTTACAATTGGATCGGCGTTCGCTTCGCCCGCCGCGACCCCCTGATTCCATTGTAAGCGGCGAATGCGGTTTTCAACGCAATTTTTGCCTGGTTTCCGGCGAAGATTGCCTTTAAAGTTCGACAAAAGCGGACGCATGGGGAAAAATGGTGGAAAAAGGGACCTCGGGCATTCCGTTCATTTATAATTTGTTCCCCTCCCTCCTTGGTCCGGTGGACCATTGGACCCCGCATGTGGAACGCGCGGTCGAGATGGGATTCAATTGGCTTTTCATCAACCCCATACACCTCACCGGCGCTTCGGGAAGTCTGTACGCCATCAGGGATTACTTCCGTTTCAGCCCGGTCTTCTTCCCCTACGACGCTTTCGAGGCCCAGAAGGCCCGCTTTGCGAGTTTTGTCGGGAAGTGCCGCGAAACCGGCGCCGAGGTCATGGTCGATCTGGTCATCAATCACACCGCTTACGACAATCCCCTGACCCGGGAGCATCGCGACTGGTACAAACTGAACGCCGATGGTTCCATCAAGAATCCCGGCGCCGCCGACGACAAGGCTCCGGGCGGCCATGTCGTTTGGGGGGATTTGTCCGAAATCGACAATGAACATTCGGCGGACAGAAACCATTTGTGGGAATACTGGTGGAAAGTGGTCGACATGTTTCTTTCCTGCGGGGTTCGCGGTTTCCGCTGCGACGCCGCCTACCAGATTCCCAACGACCTGTGGCGAATGCTTATCGGGCGCGCCAGGGAACGCCATCCGGAATGCGCTTTTTTCGCCGAAACGCTGGGTTGCCCCATGGAACAAACCATCGACCTTGCGTGCGCGGGGCACGACTTCGTTTTCAATTCGGGAAAATGGTGGGATTACCGGGCCGACTGGTTCGTCGAGCAGGCGCGGGCGGGGGCGGGCAGGATCAAGTCGATTTGCTTTCCGGAGTCGCACGACACCGAACGCCTCGCGGCCGAGTGGGACCGCGACCTCGACCGCATCAAGCAACACTACCTGTTCAGCGCGCTCATCTCCTCGGGGACGCTGCTCCTCATCGGCTTCGAATACGGCTTCATGAGGAAGCCGCACGTCGTCCACACCAACGCCCACGATTACGAAGGCGCGAACTACGATCTCACCGACTACATCCGCTCGGTGAATGCGCTGAAGCGGGCGCACCGGGTGTTCGCGGAGGACAACCGCGTCGAACGGATGGACGTCGGCGACGACGCCGTCCTCGCCATCAGGAAAACCACGCTGGACGACAAGGAAGCCGGCCTGCTTGTCTTCAACCGAACCGGCCGGCCGGTCGAAGTGGATCTGGCCGACCTCGCCCGCCGCCTCGGGGTTCCGGCGTACCGGGCGACGGAGGCCGCGAACGTCAAGCTTCCGGAGCGGGCGCAACGCTTGCGGCTGAACCGCTACGGCGCGGCGGCGTTCAGGATCTATTGAGGGCCGGTAATCTCGTCCCCTCCGCCGCGGCGCGAAAACGCCGGAGGCCGGAAGTGAAATAATCCTTTCACGAAAGAGCGGAACAATGACGAAATCGCCGGTTCACTTCACCGACCTGCGCGTCGCCTTCGAGGAAAACCGGCAGCAAAAGCTGGCGCGCCTCATCAAGGCCGCCGGCATGGGCGACATCGACTTCAAGCGCAAGTTCGCCGCGATCAAGATCCATTTCGGCGAGCTTGGCAATCTCGCGTTTCTCAGGCCGAACTATGCCAAAACGGTCGCCGACCTGGTCAAGGAATTCGGCGGCAAGCCTTTCCTCACCGACTGCAACACCCTCTACGTCGGATCCCGGAAGAATGCGCTCGAACATATCGAGACCGCGTACCTCAACGGCTTTTCGCCGTTTTCCACCGGTTGCCATGTCCTCATCGGCGACGGCCTCAAGGGGACGGACGAAGTCCTTGTTCCGGTGGAGAACGGCGAGTGGGTCAAGGAGGCGAAGATCGGCCGCGCCGTCATGGACGCCGACGTTTTCATTTCCCTCACCCACTTCAAATGCCATGAGGCCGCCGGCATCGGCGGCGCGCTGAAGAACATCGGCATGGGCTGCGGCTCGCGGGCGGGAAAGATGGAGATGCACAGCGCCGGCAAACCCTCGGTCAACTCTTCCGAGTGCGTCGGCTGCGGCCGCTGCGCCAGGGTGTGCGCCCATGCGGCGGCGGTCGTTTCCTCGGGCAAGGCGTTCATCGACCACGACCGCTGCGTCGGCTGCGGCAGGTGCCTCGGCGTCTGCCCCGCCGACGCCGTCGAAGCGGCGGGGGACGAATCGAACGCCGTCCTCAACCGGAAGATCGCGGAATACGCCGCCGCCGTTTTGGCCGGCCGGCCGCATTTCCACATCGCGCTGGTGATGGATGTCTCGCCCTATTGCGACTGCCACGGCGAGAACGACGTGGCGGTCGTTCCCGACATCGGAATGTTCGCCGCGTTCGATCCGGTGGCGCTCGACCTGGCTTGCGCCGAAGCGGTGAACCGGCAGCCCGTCGCCGTCGGCAGCCTCCTCGACCGCCGCGATCGCCGCGGCGGGGACCATTTCACCGACCTTTTTCCCGACACCGACTGGCGGCTATGCGTCGAACACGCGGCGAAGCTGGGTCTCGGCAATCTCGAATACGAACTGGTGAAAATGTAGCCGGCAAAGCGGAAAATATGGCGATAGGCGAGCGGAGCGGAGGCCGTTTTGTTCAAAAAACGGCGGGCATGGCCCGTGGTTTTTTTGTTTACTTCCCCGCGGTTGCGGGGAAAATGGCGTCGGCTCGTTTGTGCCGGGTTGCGGATCGGACCGGGATTTCCCGGCAACCGTCGTCTCGGGCTTGAAAAAGGATGGGCGGCATGGGCGGCGAGGGCTTCACCGACAGTTGTTTGAGGGTCGCCCTGGCGGACGATACGGTTTTGATCCAGGTGTTCGGGCTTGCCAACATGTTTCTCGCCCCGACTCTCCAGGGATTTGTCGAATCGGAGATGGACGCGGGGCGCGTCAATTTCGTCATCGACATGAAATATTGCCAGGGCATGGACTCGACATTCATGGGGACGTTCATCGGATTGTCGGGTATGGTCAAGAACCGCTTCGGCTGGCTCTGCCTGGTGAACGTTTCGGACGACAACCGCGGTTTGTTGAAGATGCTTGGCGTAATCCACCTGATTTCCATCCGCGACGAGCCGTTTCCGGTCGGCGAGGGCGACTTCACGACCTTGCATCCGTGCAGCGATCCGCTCGACCGCCAGCGGCAAATCCATAGCGCCCATCTCGTCCTGGTCGAAGCCGATCCCGGCAATCGGTTGCGGTTCGGTTCTTTCATCAGGGCGCTCGAAGACGAATTGTCCTCCCTTCCCAAAATCATCCCCCCCAAGGCCAAGCCTGGTTGCGGCTCGGACGGCGTTTCCGAATGATCGCGCTCCGGTTCGCATTCCATCGAAATGGACGGAAAATCGGCCGCATTGACAAAGCCGGTTTATTAAGGCATAATGAACCGGTGACGTCGAAACGGCCGGTTTGCTCCGGAGGGGCGGAGTGTGAGTAGGAAATTCACGTTGAAGAAGAACGTTCTACATGCGTTGGGCGACCTGTATTGGGAATCCCTTCAGGAATTCGCGGAAGCCGGCGAGAGGCTTCTCCAGTCCAGGGAGGCGGGGGTGACGCTCGACTTCAGCGGCGTCTCCTACATATCGTCTCCGTTCATCGGGGCGATCGGCGATCTGATCGCGCGGGCGGTGCGGCTCCGGAAGCGGGTGGTGGTTCGCGCCGGCATCGATATCAGCTGGCTGTTCGAGGTTATGGGCGCGAGGGACATGTTTACGCTGGAGACGGTCTGATCCGCCGCCGTCCCGGCCTTGGACGCGGTCGATGGCCGTTCTTTTCGCCCAAGGTCAAGGTCCGGACTTTTGCGAATTGGGCATTCAAACCGCCGCAGGCCCGGTTTGCGAAATCATGATCCTTGCGGCGCAGGCGTTTTTGTTTTTTGCGAAGCGGCGATTTGCGGTTTGATCGCCGCTTCGCGAAAATCCAGTTGGAAGGAAGACGAATGAATATCCAGATTACCGCCAAGAAAATCGAAATTCCTCCGGAAATCCGCGACGATGCCAAGGAAAAGTTCGGCAAGATAAAAAAGTTCAATCACAACATCCAGAACATCGAGGTGGTATTCAAGGCCGAGGAACGGCGGATAATCTGCGAAACCATTGTCAGGCTCGATCATCACGGCGGTTCGATCGTGATCGAAGTCGCCGCCGACTCCATCCAGGGCGCGGTCGATCTCGCCGTCGAGAAATGTGAGCGCCAATTGCGCAAGGAAAAGGAGCGCGAATCGGTGCGCCGCCGCCAGATCGCCGCCAACAAACACGACGAACGCGAGATGCAATGACAAGTCTTGATTGGCCGGCGAGCGCTTGCGTCCGCGTCGCCGTCGCCGTCGCCCGCGGGCCGCGCGGCGCCGACGCCGAATGGGAAGGACCGGCCTGGAATGCCGAAATCCGCATATCCGGCCCATTAACGCGCCTGGATTCCGGAAGCGCGCCGCGGCTCCATGAAAGGCTGGACGAATGCAGTTTAGGGATTTTATCACCCAGGAACGCATCATAGAAAACCTTTCGGCGACGACGAAGCCGGAAGTCATAACCGAAATGACCGATTTGCTGTTCAGCCAGGGCGCCGTCAACCCCAATCTTCGGGAAGGCGTGCTGACCGCGCTGTTTCACCGGGAAGACCTGCAGTCCACCGCCATCGGCCAGGGATTGTCGCTTGCGATTCCACATGCCAAGCACCCCGGCGTGCGCGGCTTGATCGGTGTTTTGGGGAGAAGCCGGGAGGGGGTGGATTACGGTTCCCCGGACGGGCAACGCGTCCATTTGTTTTTCCTTCTGTTGTCCAACCGCGAATACGCCGACCGCCATCTCGAGGCGCTCGCCTACATCAGCAAGGAATGCCGGAACGCGGATTTTCGCAACTGCCTGATCAGGGCGGTGAATCGCGATCAGATCGCCGACTTTTTGGAAGACGCGGACAACGAGGAATAAGAGGTATTATCAAGAACATGGCCAATTGGCGATGGCTCAGGCCGGGGTTGCATATCAAGCGCTGGGTGGCGCTCATCACCGTGGGATTGTGCATTCTCCTCATAGGAGCGATGTTCCTGACGCTTGGCGTGTTTTTCCCCGATAGTCAGCCCTTCGGCATGGACAGCTACGCTTCCGCCGCGCTCTTCATGGCGCTGGGGATGGTCGCGGTTCTGATCGGCATATATCGGTTGGTCCGCCGCATCGAGAAGATGCTTCGGCGCGCCGACGAAAGCCGCGATCTTTCCGAAATCGCCTGGCAGTTCAATCGCCTCGAACAGGGACCGCGTTTCGTTTGCTTCGGCGGCGGCACCGGTTTGTCCACTCTGCTCTCGGGTCTGCGGGATTATTCGCGCCGCATCACCGCCATAGTCTCCGTGGCGGACGACGGGGGGAGCTCGGGGCGTCTGCGTCTCGATTTCGATATGCTGCCGCCCGGCGACATACGCAACTGCCTCGTCGCGCTCGCCGACACCGGGCAGGGCATGGCCGAACTGCTCCAGTATCGATTCTCCAACGGCGAATTTTCCGGCCACTCCTTCGGCAACCTGTTCATCACCGTCCTCGCCCAGATCCGGGGCGACTTCGGCAGCGCGGTGCGCGAGATGAATCGCATTCTTTCCGTTCGCGGCGAAGTTCTTCCCGCGACCCTGGATAAGATAAGTCTTGTAGCGACGCATACGGATGGAACAAAGACCACCGGCCAGCAATGGATCGCTAGAATCGGCAAGGAGATAGAGAAACTGGAACTCAAGCCCGCGCCTGGCGAGCCTTCGCCGGATGTGCTTTCCGCCATTCGCCATGCGGAGATCGTCACGCTTGGTCCGGGGAGTCTTTTTACTTCTGTTTTGCCGAATCTTCTTGATCCAGCGCTTGTTGACGCTATAAACAAGTCCGATGCCAAGGTGATTTTCATCGTCAATACGGCCGGGCAGGTGGGGGAGTCGAAGGATTTTACGGTAAGCAAACATATCAAGACCATGTTTCGGCACGCGCCGGGCTTGCGGATCGATTGCGTGATTGTGAACAGTCGAGAGCCTTCGGTGGAGAAATTGCGGCAATTGGCGGAAAAAGGCGTGCAGCCCACGGAATATGACGCCAGGGAGGCGCAAAATCTTGGCGTCGACATTGTGTACCGTGATGTGCTGGACGATAACCGGCCGCATCGGCATGACCCGGCGAAGTTGGCGAAGGCGATAGTGGACGTCTATGCGGATTCGCGCCCCGTGCGCGCCAGGTAAAAGAAACTGTTACATGGGGAAGCAAACGGAAAAACGGGTGGTGACGATCAGGCATCGGTTCGGGATACACGCCCGTCCGGCGGCGAAGATCGTCGCGATGTGCAATACCTTCTCCGCCGACGTCGAGATCGTCAAGGAAGGCGAAGTACCCGCTAACGGGAAGAATATCCTCGACGTTATGATGCTTGCCGCCGCGCCCGGGGTCAAGCTGGAGCTGCGCGTCAATGGAGACGACGCCGCGGCGGCCCTTGAGCGGCTTGCCGCCCTGATGGAAAGCGATTTCGATTCGAACGAGATCTGATTTTGTCGTTGCGTCATGCGAAAGCGCATGCTAAACTGACGACTGATTATAGCCGGGCGGCTTTACGGCAAGGGCTGGGCGACAAGGCCAGGGATGGCCTGACATGGGAATCGGATCCATATCGCAAGTTCAATTCATCCCTCAACCGATGAGGCTGGCCAATTCCTCATCGGGGTTTGGCGTTTCTTCTCCGCCGGCATCGACCTTTCCGACCGGAACCCCGACCGACACCTATGAGGCGTGGAGATATGACGCCCCGGCTTATTCCGGATTATACGCGTCTCCGGCCGCCATCGGATTGGGCAGGGATGGATCGCCGGAAATCGACCTGCTTGGCGCCGATGACGCCGACGCGGCGGATGGCGGGAAGAGGGACAGCGCCAACGCCGCACCCGGCGAGCGGGCTGCCGATGGTTCGGAGCTTACCGATGAGGAAAAGGATCGGATAAGGGAGCTTGAGGCGACCGACCGGGAAGTCCGGCGGCATGAACAGGCGCATATGTCCGCGGGCGGCGCATACGCCGGCGCGGCGAGCTACGAGTACACTCGCGGTCCGGACGGTCGGAATTATGCGGTCGGCGGAGAAGTAAGCATTGATGTTTCCAAGGAAAGGGATCCCGAGGCCACCATCGCCAAAATGCGCATCGTCCGCTCCGCCGCGCTTGCCCCCGCCAATCCCTCCGGCCAGGATCTGGCCGTCGCCGGCCAGGCGCGGAAGCAGGAGATGGAGGCGCAACAGGAGTTGCGGCAACAACAGATCGAAGAAATGCGGGGCGGCGGCGAAGGCGGCGAGTCGTCCGGCACCGGCGGTTACGGCGCTGGCGGTGCAACCGCCGGATTCACCGATCGGATATCCTCTCTTTATTCCTCTACCTTCCCGGCGCAGTCTTCCCGCCGCGGCATCGACCTGATTGCGTAATAGTCTACTTTTAAAGGAAATCGGGCCAACCGCCGCCCGATTTCCTTTAAAGATTCAACCGCTTTCGTTTCAATGGGTTGTTTTTTCGTCAACTCGACCCAAACCCGCGACGTTGCAAAAAAAGCGTAGTTGAAACGAACGCCCTGAAACTTGGAAGGAAATCAAACAGCGGTTTGTTCGATTTCCTTCAAAAACCACTGGAAGCAAAACAAATGGGGCCGACAACAGTCGGCCCCGTGGTCGTGCGGAGATTTTCGGACACAATCATTGGAAGCGTTACAACCACCAAGCAAAAAAACAGCCTGTACAACATTGGTGAAGCGAAATACCGCAAGTCGATCGCTTCATCATCAGGGGTCCCGTCAAGGACCAACGACAAAGATTCCAAGTTATGAACCACCAACCCGGCAGGCGGAACCGGTTCGTTTATCCGTCAAAAACAACTGCTCCACGAACCTTCTATGCCGTTCCGTCGCCAATGCTGCGAACTTCAACCACCGAATGCCCGAATACCTCGCACAACATCGCATCTGGGGATAAAACCCCGGCAACACCACATACCGCACCTACTGCTTCACCGGGAGGCACAACAATCACAGAAAAAAATAAACGCCAAAACCTTCCCGGTCACATCCACTATCTGGCTCGTTACAAATCCAAGAACCGTATGCCGGGAATACCCGCCAGCAATAAGGGCCGTCGGTTTTACCTCCTGTCGAACGGCGGAAGCGGTCCAAGAACCCGCAACCTAGCCGAACTTCCGGGTAACCAGATGCCAGATGTTTTTTCTCCCCTATTTATCCAATGTCATATTACCCTTTCCCCCTATGCTTGTCAAATAAAATCCGGCATCATTCGCAGGAATTTCCAAACAAAATTGCCCATCTTTCGCTGTCGTCACATAACTTGTTTATTTATAATTCGTTGCGAAAAGACAGTAAATTGTTTTTTTGTCCCTGAAGGAATTTTATTTTCGATTTTTTTAAAAATAAATTTGGTATCATCGTTAAATATTGCGCGCAATCATGCAATTTTCTTCCATAACCGTCACTTCAAGGCCGGGCGCCAACGCGGCGAGGCGTTTACCCAGGTTTTGCAAAGCCATCCATTCGGAATAGTCGTGCCCAAGCTCAATGATGCCGATTCCCCGGTCGAGGAAAACTTCGCGGTCGTGGTAATCGAGTTCGCCCAACGCAATCGCCTGGATGGGCAATTGCGACAAGGCGTCGGCCTCCACGCCGCCGCCCGCCCACACCGCGATCCGATCGATCCTCGCGGTCGGGTCGCCGATTATCCTGGTTGATGTGGAGCGAGTTTTTGCGGCCAGCGATTGCGCCAATTCCTTCAGCGTCGTCCGTCTTTCAAGTTCGCCGATCCGCCCGGGTCCATACACGCCCGCCGATCCGCGGACAGGATAGACGTCGTAAGCGACCTCCTCGTAAGGATGAACGGTGCGCATCGCGGCCAGCGCCTCTTGAAGCGAGTATTCGCCGATCACCGTCTCGATGCGGTATTCGTCGGCCTCCTCGAGTTGTCCGGGCTTTCCCAAAAACGGGTTGGTGTCCGGCCCGCCCTTGAAGGTGCCGGTGCCGCGGACGCGGAACGTGCAGTCGGAGTAGCGGCCGATCGCGCCGGCTCCGGCGGCGCACAGCGCCTCGCGGACAGGTTCGATATGGGTGGCGGGAACAAAGACCGCCAGCTTCACCAGCGGTTCATTGATCATCGGTATGGCGACCGCGACGTTCAGCAGGCCGGCCGCCTCGGCGAAAAAGTCGTTGGTTCCTCCGGGTGCGAGGTCGAAATTGGTGTGGGCGCAATACAGCGCCACGCCCGTGCGCGCCAGCTCCCAGGCGCGGCGTCCTGACGCGTCGGTGGCGGCGAGGGATTTGAGTCCCCGATAAAACCGGGGGTGGTGCGAAACAATCATGTCGACTCCAGCCGACTTCGCCTTTTCGATGACGCCGAGCGTTGCATCCAGGGCGACAAGCACCTTGTTCGCCGGCTGCTCCGGATCGCCGCCGGCAAGCCCTATCGGGTCGCCCGCCAGGGCGAGACGGGGCGGGGCGATCCGTTCCATCCAGGCTATCACATCCTTGACCAGCGCCATAACCGACCTCCCATGAAAAAAGTCAAACTCCTCGCCACGATGCGCCGGCGGCGCGTTTGAAAATCATGTGCTTTTGCGAGGGCGGGGCAACCAGCCTCCTTCTCAGATGCTCCGAATTTCGATTATCCATTTACGCATTGACACGGAAACGAAAATCGGTAAACTACCCCTCTCCATGCTGGGGTAGCTCAGTTGGTAGAGCACGGCCCTGAAAAGGCCGGTGTCGGCAGTTCGATTCTGCCCCCCAGCACCAAAACACACACACGCCTTACCCAGGGTGGACTTTTAATGATTACGTAGCCAAAACAAGCGCATTCACAAGCAGTTCTTGAATTATTGTAAGGTTGGAGTTGGAAGACGACATGGCATTAATACTTTCGCGCCACAGCCGTTGGAGTACATCGGCCAATGCATCGAGTAAAGAAACGCAATCCTTCTCCCCGCACCATTCGCGTTGGATGGCGTCGTTCTTTTCACCTTCGCACTACTTTTACAAGGCGTCAGTTCAACACCAAGTAAGATACTGGAAAGAGATAACGTTTATACCAAGGCTCGGCGGTTAATTGTCTACGCGGCGTTTTTCGACCGGAATTGTAACCATTATTTATTTCCGCGCCCTAAATAAAACGTCATGCCATTTATCAACTCAAATCGGATGACTCCAATGACAAAATATTTAAAAGTCCACATATAACGGACGAGTTGACGAAAAACAACTCACTAAAGCGGTAGAAACTTTAAAGACAATCGGGCGGCGGTTGGCCTGGTTTTCTTTAAAAGTCGATCCAAGGGAAGGTTTTTTTTCGCGCTGCGCCCCATTACGGCGGCGGGGGATCGGAGACGGCGGTCAGGATGGTCCGGGAACGCTTCGACCGCGCAATGGACGAAATCGTCGGCGCCGGCGGCCGGGGAAGGA
>JAISXA010000130.1 GCA_031270685.1 Planctomycetota bacterium | reverse complement strand
CTGGCGCCCCGGAAGGGAATCGAACCCCTGTCTACAGCTCCGGAGGCTGCCGCCTTATCCATTGGGCTACCGGGGCGCTTAAGGATGTTTTTGCCGGCGCGAACGCCGGATAAACCAGTATACGTCTCGGCCGGACCAAGTCAATGCCGGTTGTCCCGGAGAAAAGCGGCGATGCGCCGCGCCGCGTCGCCGGGATCGAGCGCGGCCATTTTTTCGCCCGCCTCAAGCACCACCGCGCCCGGCGGAGCCCATACCTTGCTGTCGCTCGGGCCGAAGACGACCGCCGTTGCCGGCCGCTTTCCTTCCGGCGACTCCACCGCGGCCGCGAGGTGGCTGACGCCGCTGTCGTTGCCGATATACAGGGCCGCCCGCGAAAGCAGCGCCGCCAACCCGTAAAGCGGCGGCGATTCGACCAGCGCCGCTCCCGGCAGCAGCGAGGCCAGATCGGCGCCCAGCGTTCCGTCCGCCTCGCCGGCGGTCGCGAAAACCCCGGTGAACAACCGCCGCCCGTCCCGGCGTCTCTCTTTGCCGAGGCGGGCCGAGACTTCCGCGAAATTGGCGATATTCCAGTTTTTCGCCGCGCTCCCGGATCCGGGGTGGATGACCGCGTAATTCCCGGGCGGGATGGGGAAGGCCGGCGCGCAAGCGATCCGCAAACGGCCCAACGATTCCAGGGGCGGAAGCGGCGGGGCGGGGCGGGCGAAGCGGTCCCGCAGCCATTCCCGCAACGGGATTACCAGCCAGGAGTGGATGGAACCCCGGAATCCGGCCGGGGGCCGCGAAGGAAGAAGGCGAATCGACGCTTCCGGCGCCAGCGCGCGAAGCCGCGTCTCGACCGTCCGCTCGCCGCCGCCATCCGGCGGCGATCCGATGAAAGCCAGGACCAGGCCGGCATTGGCGAAAAAACTCCGGAGTGCCGGCGGCGGCGGAGTTCCGCCCCCGGCGAACAGCCAGGACAGGGCGAAGGAATCCCAATCCAGCCAAGCGTCGGCAAGTCCGTGCTCAAGCAGCATCCTTCCCCGCCCGCCGGGCGCCGAACAGGCAAGCGCCCAATCCGGAACCGCCAGTTTCGCGTACGCCAAAAGCGTACGGACGGAGAGGACGTCGCCGAGCGCCCCCGGCCTCAGGACCACGATCCGGGGTTTTTCATCAAGCGAACAATTTGGCGGAAGGGATGAGCGCATTTTCGCGGCGGGGAAAATGGGAACGAAAAAACACCCCCCCCTGAACCGGGGGGGGTGAGGGAGAGCCACTGGCGCTAAAGGAGGTTTTCGGTGTGGCCGAATTACGCGAGCGGCCGGCACTTCGTGGCTTCCGGACCTTTGCGTCCCTGAGCCGGTTCAAACTCCACCTTCTGGCCGTCTTTGAGGGTCTTGAAACCATCCATCAGAATGTTCGAATGATGGATGAACAGATCCTGTCCCCCGTCGTCCGGAACGATGAACCCATACCCTTTTTGATCACTAAACCATTTGACTGTTCCCGTAGCCACTCAACACCTCCCATTCACAACACCCCGCTCGCGCGGGTTTCACGATCCGCCCGGTTTTTAATAATGGTCAGGCACCCGGGTTATGCCTAATCAAACATGAATGCAGTAATTAAATGTTTTTTGCCCGGCCGTGTCAAGCATAAGATTCATGGAATGTTGAGAAATACGGAGCCAAACTAAACTTGACAAAACCCTCCGGAAAAGGGTATCCTAACGAAAGAAGGATGCGCTGCGCCGACGCGCGTTATCCGTTGGAATCCGAAGTTTTGCAAAATGGCGATTAAACCGCCAAGCGCCGCTTTGCAAAAAACGAAAACGCCTATGCCGCGATGATCGCGATTTTCACCAATTGGGCGTTCGGCGGTTTGCATGCCCAATTTGCGAAAGTCCAGTTGAAATCCCCGTTCCGGCGCTTCGCGGCGCGCCGGAACGGTTGATGTGGAGCGTCCTGCTTTCCGGGACTTGGGTGGATAACGGCCATGGGATTATTCAAGCGGACGTTCGCGAGCGTGAAGGCGAAACTGTTCCTCTGTTTTTTAGCGATTTCATTTCTTTCCGTCGTCGTCGGCGCGTTCGGCATCATCCCCGTCATCCGCATGGAAGCCAGCTTCAGCCGTATCGGCAATGACAATTTCCAGGCCGTCTTGCTGATCGACCGCATCACCAAGGCGCAGTTCAGGGTGGTGATCGCCGAGCGGACGCTGCTCATTCGCCAGCTCGCCGACCAGGAGATCAGGCGGGCGAATTACAACTCCCTGTTCGCGGCCGACAAGGACGCGGACGCGGCGGCGGCGGAATTCGAGCGGCTGAACCATCGGGGCGGGATTCTCGAAGCCTGGCGGAGTTACCGGCAATCCTGGGCGCAGTGGAAGGAAAAACAGGCGGAGCTTCTGGAGGTGCTGCAAAAACAGGAGGAGCTTCTCGGTCAGGGCATCCGCGGCGGCAGGCAATTCGACCGCATATCCAACCAGGCCTACGATCTCGCGTTCAGCGACGTGAACGCGTCGCGCGCCCGCTCCAACGAACAGCTGGCCGGGCTGGTCGAACTGATCAGGAACGACGTGGAGGACTCGGTCAACCAGGCGCTCGAGTCCGCCCGGACCAGCGTGGCTTGGCAGATCGGCGTCATCGCGGCGGCGTTTGTCGTTTCGCTCGTTCTCAGTCTCGCCCTGTCCTCCTACATCACCACCCCCATCCTCAAGGGCATCAACCATATCGCCCGCGTCGCGAGCGGCAACCTTCAGGCCGACGTCGAGCCGGACCTCCTCGGCCAAAGCGGGGAAATCGGCATGCTCGCGCGGACGATCCAGAAGCTTATCGAATCCTCCCGCACCGAGGTCGCCATCGCCGAGCGCGTCGCCGACGGCGACTACACCTCCTCCGTCAACCTGCGTTCGGACCGCGACGAACTCAGCCTCGCCGTGCAGAAGATGCTCGACGTCACCAAGGAGGCCCTGACCAAGGTCGACGTCGCGGTAAGCCAGGTGACCTACGGCGCCGGGGCGATAAACAACGCCAGCCAGTCGCTTTCCCAGGGCGCGATGGAGACCGCCTCGTCGCTCGAGGAGATATCAGCCTCCATTTCGCAAATCGGGCAGAAGACCCGCGCCAACGCCGCCAACGCCGACGAGGCGGACCGGCTCGCCGCGTCGAGCCGGAAAGCCGCGGACAAGGGGTACGAGGCGGTCGCGGAGATGATCGCGGCGATGAAGGACATCCAGGCCACCGGCGTCCAGATCGTGAAGGTGGTCAAGCTTATCGACGACATCGCCTTCCAGACCAACCTGCTCGCCCTGAACGCCGCCGTCGAGGCGGCGCGCGCCGGGCGGCACGGCCGGGGTTTCTCCATCGTCGCCGACGAGGTGCGCAGCCTCGCCGGACGCAGCGCCAAGGCGGCGAAGGAAACCTCCGAGATGATGCAAAAGACCGTGGAAAAACTGGAAAAGGGCGCGCAGCTCGCCGAGCACACCGACAGCATGCTCCGGGAAATCGTGGACGCCGCCGCCAAGGTGGCGGAACTGTTCAAGGACATCGCCCGCGCCTCCAACGAGCAGTCCCAGGGCATAGGGCAAATCGCCAACGGTCTGTCGCAGATCGACCGCGTCACCCAGCACAACACCATCACCGCCGGCGAGACCGCGTCGGCGGCCAACACCCTGCTCCGCCAGGCCGAAAGCCTGCGCGAGATGATGGAGCAATTCCGTCTCTACCCCGCGGCGGGCGGCCACGACGCGCGCGAACCGGCGCTGCGCCTCCCGGGTGACGACCGGCCGGGCGGGCCATGAGCCTCAACGTCCGGATTCCAGACGCTTTCAGCGGCCCCCTGGACCTGCTCCTGCATCTCATCCGCCGCGACGAGATGGACATCTACGACATCCCCGTCGCCAGGCTGACGGCCGGCTACCTGGAGGAGTTGTCGCGGTTGGCCATGGTCGACGTTGACGAGGCGGCCGAGTTTCTGGACCTCGCCTCGCGCCTTGCGGAGATAAAAAGCCGCATGCTTCTCCCCGAGGAGGATCGGGAGGATCCGGAGGAGGAATCCGAGGACCTGGACCCGCGGGCGGGACTGGTGAAGGCGCTGCTCGAGTACAAGCGGTTCAAGGAGGCGGCGGAGCTGCTTCGCGGCCTGGCGGACGAACAGGCCAGGCGCTATCCCAGAATCGCCCCCCGGCCGGCGGCGGACCTGGCGGAGGAGCCGGGGGCGGAGCTGGACGGTTCCGATCTGTTCGCCGCCTTTCAGGCGCTCCTCTACCGGCTGGCGCCCCCGGGCGGCGCCGGTCAGGTGGAGTACGAGGCCAAGGGGTCGATCGCGGTCCGCGTCGCCCAGATAGAGGGCGTCCTCGCCGCGGCCGGCAAGACCAGGTTCTCGCTCCTGCTCTCCGGCAAGCCGACCCGCGGGGAGATGGCGGGGTTTTTCATCGCCATGCTCGAGCTTATTCGCCAGGGCAAGCTGGTTGCGCGGCAGGCCGATCCCTACGGCGACATCATCCTCGAGGCGCGTTCTCCCGCGCCGGAGGGGCTTTCCCGGGACGGCGCCCGCGGGTCCGCGCCACGGGGCGGACCCGCGGCGCGGACGCGCCGGGCGCCGGGCGCTTCGCGGCCATTTCCGGCCGCCGCCGCATTCCGGCCGCCGCCGGCCGTCGTTCGGAGCGCTTCCATTTCCCGGGCCGCGCGGCCGTTTCCCGCCGGCGGCGTTTACGGCTTCGGCGCGCGGACCGGAAAAGCGCCCCGCGCCGTCGCCGCTCCCGCGTTTTTCACGCCGCGCTTCTCGCGCTGAGCGCATGCCGGAAAGGAAGGGGCATGGATGGAAAAACCGGCGACGTCAGCGTCGTCGTCCCGGCGGCGGGCGAAAGCTTGCGCATGGGGGGGGATGCGCGCAAGCCGTTCCTGGCGGTCATGGGCGAACCGATAGTGGTCCGGACCTGCCGGCGGCTCGCGGAGACGCCGGGGGTCTTCGAGATCATCCTCGTCGTCCATCCCGACGACCTCGATTCCGTCCAGGGGGAGGGTTGGGACGCGCTCCGGGCGGCGGGGGTCGAATTGGCGGTCGCGGGCGGCCGATCGCGCGCGGAGTCGGTATGGAACGGAATCCAGGTGGTTTCGGCGCGCGCGCGGATCATCGCCGTGCATGACGCGGTGCGCCCGTTTTTTCCCCCGGACCTGGCGCGGGCGGTCATCGGCGTCGCCCGGAAGCGGGGCGGGGCGATTCCGGTCACGCCGCTCACCGACACCATCAAGCGCGTCGAAGGGGATGTGGTCGTGGAGACGCCGAGGCGGCTCGGGCTGATGCGGGTCCAGACGCCGCAGGCGTTCCAGAGCGATCTTCTCATAGAGGCGTACGAATACGCGATCCGCACCGGCGGGCTTTCCGAGGCGCTGACCGACGATGCGCAGCTGGTCGAGCGCCTGGGAAGGGAAGTCGCCGCCGTGTTCGGCGACGAACTGAACATCAAGATCACCTCCCCGCGCGACTTGCGGCTCGCCGAGGCTTTGCTGAAAGAAGGATTGACGACATGGATCTAATGAGCATGTTCGGTTTGAGGAAGAAGGACGTTTTCAGCCTCGCGATCGACGAGGCGCTCGCGCTTCTCGAACTGGAGGAATACGACAACGCCATCCGCATCCTCAGGGAAAAGGCTTTGGCGCGCGATCCCGGCCACCGCCGGGTCCTGTTGCATCTCGGCATTTGCCATATGCTCAAGGGCGAGACCGAGCGGGCGGAGGAAATACTCCTGCCCGTCTCCAGACAGGCGCGGATGGATTCGGAAAGCGCCGCCGCGCAGATCGCCCTCGACAAGATCGCCGCCGACAGGAAAAAAGAGCGCGGCGGACTTTGACCCGCGACCCCGCCATGACCGTTTACGACCTCGAAGCGCTTAGCGCCAACCCCCCCTTTCCCGTGCCCCGGGAACTCGCCGGCAAAAGGCGGCGCATGCTTGAACGGGATCTCGCCGGCCGGGATATTTCCGACCGCGCGGTCCTCGCGGCGATGGCGGCGACTCCCCGCCACGAATTCGTTCCCGCCGCCTCGCGCGGTTACGCCTACGACGACGGCCCGCTGGGCATCGGTTCGGGGCAAACCGTCTCGCAACCCTACATCGTCGCCCGCATGACCCAGGCGCTGGAGCTTGCCCGCGGCATGCGGGCGCTGGAAATCGGCACCGGCAGCGGCTACCAGACGGCGATTCTCGCCGCGCTGGGGGCGAGAGTATTCACGGTCGAACGGCACGCCGATCTGTCCCTGGTCGCCGGGCGGACTTTGGCCCGCGTCGGGTCGGCCGACGGGGTGACGCTGCGGGTGGCCGACGGATCGCTGGGCTGGCCGGAGGAAGCCCCGTTCGACCGCATCCTGGTGACGGCGGCGGGACCGGACCTTCCCGCCGCGCTCCTGGCCCAGTTGGGAGAAAACGGCGTTCTCGTCATGCCGGTGGGGCCGCTAAGGGGTCCGCAGACGCTGGTGAAGGCGGTCCGGACCGGGGAGGGGATCCGGAGGGCCGAATTGCTGGACGTGGCGTTCGTGCCGCTGATCGGCGATCAGGGGCATAAGCGCAATGCATGACCGGAGTTTTGGCGATTGGGCATTCAAACCGCCGCATGCCCGATTGGTGAAAATCACGGCTCTGGCGGCGGGTGCGGTTTTGATTTTCGCGAAACGGCGCTTAGCGGTTTAACCGCCATTTCGCGAAACTTGAGGAGGCGACAGCCATGAAAGCGTTCACCCGCGAGTTGACGCTGGACGTTCCCGCGCGCCGCGCGATCGTGTCCATCCACCGCGAAGTCGAGAACCTGGTCCGGGAAAGCGGCGTCCGGGAGGGGTTGTGCCTGGTCAACGCGATGCACATCACCGCGTCGGTGTTCATAAACGACAACGAAAGCGGGCTGCATCACGACTACGAGGTATGGCTCGAGAAGCTTGCGCCGCACGAACCCGTGCACCAGTACGAGCACAACGGCGCGGAAGACAACGCGGACGCGCACCTGAAGCGCCAGGTCATGGGCCGCGAGGCGGTGTTGGCGATCACCAACGGCAAGCTGCATCTCGGCCCGTGGGAGCATATCTTCTATTACGAATTCGACGGCAGGCGCCGGAAAAGGCTGCTGGTCAAAATAATCGGCGAATGACTGGGCGGCCGGCGGGCGCGGCGGCGCTACCTGAAGTGGCGGAGCAGGTCCCGCAACTCGGCGTCCACATCGCCGTCGCCGGCGACGGTCGCGCGCACCAGCTCCCGGAGCAGCGCCTGGAACTTTTTTTTCGTCCGGCCGAGGCAATTGGACACGTCCTTCACCGACATGCCCAGTTCCGCGGCGGTCTCCCCGTAACTGGGCGCAGCCGCCTTGCCGCCGGCGAGAACATGCCGCTCGAATACCTGGAAGCAGCGCTGTTTTCCATTGTCCCGGCAGTATCGGCGGAAGGCCGTCACCGCGTCGGCGAACAATTCCCGCGCCCAGCGGCGGTTGAACTCCTCCTCCGGGGTCGGACCGGCCCTGTCCGGCGGGGCGATGTCGCCGCCCGGCAGCCGCTCCAGCTTGCAGAACGGGCTGGCCGCGTTCCCGCGGTTTCCCTTTTTCATTTCGTCGAGGACAAAGCGCCGCACCGAGGTCTTGAACCAGTTGCGCAGCCGGCCGCGCTCCCGGTCCAGGACGTCCAGGCAATCCGACTCGATGAAGCGCAGGAAAAACGCCTGCGTCAGATCATCGGCCGCCTCCGGACGATTCACGCCCATGGCCGCGACGATGAAGGAGCGAATCGGCTCGTAATATTTTTCCGCCAGGAGTTCGAGGCATCTGGCGCGCAAAGCCGGGTCGAGCTGGGCGTTCACAATGTCCGTCCACGGGGTGCGTACGCCGGAGAGGCGGTCGGTCATTTCTTCACTCTCCAAATACCGGAATCCGGTACACGAGATAGGTCAGGTTGGCGAACCGTCCGCTTATCCCGTCGATATCCGCCCGGAGTCGGTCCCCGGCGGATCCCTGGGGAATGCCGTCGCGCAAGGCCCGAATCCGCCTGATGCATTCCTCCAGCTCGGGAACGCGGCTCCGCAGATACAGGCAAACCCGGTTGATCCTGGCCGGGGATTGCCACGGCTCCTCGTCGAAGCTCGATAAGCAGCTGTCCAGCACGGGGAGCATCGCCGCGTACAAGTCGTGCAATTCCTTCAGCGGAGGCTGAATGGCCGCGGCGGCGGGGAGTTGCGCCGCCGTCGGCGGGTCCGACGTTTTCCTCCGCTTTCGCGGGTTCTTCGGAGAATGGTATGCGGATTTTCTCATGGCGCTCAGCGCCTGAACCTTGAGCGACACGAACGATCCCTTCAATCGCATGACCTTGCCGGCGTTTTCCTCCACGCTTGACGGATGCCGCATGCCGGCCATGATTTCGTAGCGATTCCGCGCCACATAGGCGCCGGTCAGCAGCAACGCGACGACCATGAGTCCGAGAACGGCGTTGACGACGCTCCGGCGGCGGCGCAGCCGCTCCGCCGCCGCCCTGGCCTTGAGGATGCCGCCGGCAAGGTTCTTCGCCTCGGCGCCGCCTTCCGGCCGCACAATGGACAGGGCAAGATCGAATTCGTTGTTGGACAGGGCCTGCCGCCCGTAGGCAAGGACGGCGGCGCTCCGTTCCCGGCGAATCCGGACGCTGCCGGGATCCGTTGCGAGCGCCGAATCGTAATCGGCCAGCGCCTGGCGGTACCGATCATACCCTCCCAACCGCTTCGCTTCCGCCAATTGCGCCCCCGCCCGGTCAAGCAGCATCCGGCCCTCGCTTTCGGACAGGCAGTTTTTGATCGCCTGTTTGAATTCCGACGCCGTGGCGTGGCGCTCTTCCGGGTAACCGGCCATCGCCCGGCGCGCTATCGGCAACAGGCGGTCTTTCCGGTTCGTCGGCCGGACCGCGTTGTCCGCGGCGTTTTCCAGCGTTTCCAGAACGCCGTCCCCGGGATGCGGCGGCCCGCCGGCGACGATTTCGTACAGCATGGCGCCGAGAAGATAGATGTCGCTGGCCGGCCCCAGCCGGGCATTGTCGCCGCGCGCCATCTCGGGCGGCATGTATTGCGGCGTGCCGCCGGGATGGGCGTGCGCATAGTCGCCGCCGGCGTTCCGGCGCAGGGCCACGCCCCAATCGCCCACCCACACCTCGCCGAAATCGCCCAGCAGGATGTTCGCCGGCTTGAGGTCGCGGTGGATGACGCCCCGCGAGTGGGCGTAGGCGATCACGTCCGCCACCCGGTCGAGGATGGAGAGGTTTTCGGCAAGGGAGCGCTTGCGGATAATCCGGTGCCATGGCTTGCCGGCCGCCTTTTTCATGGTGTAAAAGGCGCGACCGTCCCGGGTGACACTGAATTCGAGGATGGGGATGATGCCGGGGTGTTCCAAACCGGCGGTAATCGCCGCTTCGTAAAAAAAGCAATTTCCGGCCAGCGGATCGCCGGCTTTTTCCGGTTTGATCATCTTCAGCGCGACCCGGCGGCCAAGGTGCCGCTGTTCCGCCTCGAACACCACCCCCATTCCCCATAAGCGCTAACTTAATAAAGAAATCATTTTCCTTGTCTGTCGTAGGCGCTTTCGTTCGCGGAAAAATCCCCGGGCGATATCACGCATGTCGCAAAGCGTTTGCGCCAGGCCCGGGGTGCAGTCCACCGCGCGTATGAGGTCGCGGACCATATAAGCAACCAACTGCCAGCGCGTTT
>JAISXA010000126.1 GCA_031270685.1 Planctomycetota bacterium | reverse complement strand
AATCAAACAAACCGCCGTTTGATTCTCTCCAAAGTTTCCTGGGTTTACATTTTGCGTCGGGAATTATTGCAAGGTCGGCGCTATCGCCCGACAGGGCGAAAAATCAACCCATTGGCCCGTAAGCAGTAACATCTTTGGAGGAAATCGGGCGGCGGTTGGCCCGATTTTCTCCAAAAGTCCACCCTCCGGCGGGCGCGCAAAAGTCGGCGGGCGCGACTCCCGTCGCGCCATGCACTGAATTGCGTCCCTATCATATATTTGCCGCGAAGGCGTGAAATTCCTTCAATAGGCGCGGCGAGGCGTTGCGACTGCGGCCGGGCCGATTTTGTGAATGAAAACCCAGTCGGACGGCGGTGATGGGGCGGGAACGGTGAACCGTCAATGGTTGCGGCCGGCGCGGGCCGGATTATGCGTAAGCGTCGATAATGCTCTGCGCAATGGCCATTTTTTCGGCTGCGATGCCGTCTTCCACGTTCGCCGCCACGGCGGCCATGGATGCGTCGCCCGCCTCCTTCAAGCCTTGCGTCAGAATTCGCATCAACTCCGCCATTTGACTGTTCGCGCCGCCGATGCCCGAACTCATGGTCAGCCTCCTTGCCAGAATCCTTTCATTCCGTTGAATTGCCGCCGTCCTTCCCGGCGTACCGTGTTTTTTTTATCGACGCCGCCGGCAATAACTTTAATTTTCTTTGAAAGCCGACTCGGTGTCCTCGGCGTCTCCTCGGCCGATTTCACAACCGCGATTGCGCCCAGCACCGCCATGTCTCACCCCGCAAGATCGGGGTCGCGAGGGTCGATGACGATCCTGCCCGCGCTTTGCAGCCGAAGGGCGACATCCAGCACTTGCCGCTGCGCCGATTCGATGGCGTCCAGCCCGGAGCGGCCGGTTCCCTCCACCCGCTCCTCCTGCCGGATCATTTCGGCGCGGCGGGGACTGACGGCGGCAAGCGCGCGTTCCCGCAGCCTGGGCGAGGCGAAACGAAGCGCCAGCGCGGCGACGTGGACCGGCGCGACGGTGAACACCTGCGCCAGAACGCCCTGGTCCGAAAGGTTCAGGTCGTCGAATACGAACATCCGCTCCTTGAGCGCCTTGAACAGGGCGGGGCTGTCTTCGGCCACATTCTGCCGCACGTCCATGGGCGCTTCCCGCAAGATTGCGGCCAGGATCGCCATGCCGTCGATCTTTCTTCCGCCTCCCGACCGTTCCGCGGCCGGCGGCGCGACCGGGCGCTTCGGCGCGGCCTGGGTCTTGCCGATGCTTAGCACCTTGGGCTTGTCCGCGGTTCGCACCCGGTTCGCGCCGATGGTTCCTTCCCGCGCCGGCGGACGCCGCGGCGTTTTGGCGTGCCGCGGCTGGACCGGCGCCGGAAGCGCCGGCCTGGCGGCGGCGGGCTGTTTCCCGGCCTTGTCTTTTTGGGAAAAACCGAGCAATTCGAGGATATTCAGCTTGGACAGCGGCGATTTGGCGGGCGAGCCGGAAATAGCGGGCGGGCGTCCGGCCTTGACCGGCGCGTTGATGGGCGTCTGGTCGGTGACGCGCGGCTTCCAGGGCACTGGTTTGTCGCTCCCCGAACCGCTCCTGCCGTAGGCCGAGGCGACCGCCCCGCGCGGGGACAGCGGCGGCCTGGCCGCCGATTCGGGCAGGCGTCTCGCCGCCGAAGACGTTGCCGGACCTTGCGCCGGGGCTTCCGGCCGCGCGGCGGATGTTTCCGCTTTGAGCGAGGCCAACAAGTCCCTGACCTTGTTCGCGGCGGCGGCGACCGCTTCCGGCTCCGCCCGTCTCGCCGCGCGCATGCGGGCAATAAAGCCTGCCTGCTCGACCTCCGGAAAATACGCCATGGCCTGCGCGGCGAGAAGCGGCGGCAGATGCGCCAGGACCATCGCCGCCTCGTCCCGCCCCAGCTTTCGAAGCAGTTTGTAAAGGCTGGCCGGCTTGGCTTGGGAAAGAAACGCGAACTGGCTGTCTCCGCTGTGGTCATTCATGATTTTCCCCCGTATAATCCCCAGCACATGATCGTTATCGGGGGAAGCGTTGTCAACCAAAACCGGAAAACCCCTCGCCGAAGGGCCGGGCGCCGGCCCGCAAGAGGTGGCTGTTGTCGGCATGGTCGAAGGTGAATACCGGTTGGCCCCGTCCAAGCGCGGCGTCCACGATCGCCTGCGTTTTACTCCCCGGGACGGCGTGGGGAGTCCACAGCGCATCGGCGAGCGCCGCCGCCAGGCGATTCCGTTCCGCCGCTCGGGCGGATGTCGTTCGCCGGATGTTTTCGGCAAACGGCGACAACGCCAGCAACCGGCCCTCCCGCGCCGCCCGCCGGGCCTCTTTCCCGATGCGCAAATTGGCGAGTCCCCTGGCCGGACAGAGGACAACCGGCTGGCTGCCGCGCAGGAGGAGGTCGAGGCATTCCTTTTCCATGGGCGAATGGAACCCGCCGATAACGGCCACGCCCGCGTCCCGCAGGAAGCGCGCCGCATCCAGGGTCTTGATCACGATGCCGCCGGGGCACTGGACCGAGCAGACCAGGGCAAGAAGGCGATTGCGGAGAATGGCCGCGTCGCCCAGCGCATATATTGTTCGCGGCGCGGCATCGCCCAAACGGTCAATGAGCGCCGCCGGGTAGTCGCTGTCGCCTTGCTCAATCCGTCGCCCGGCCATCAATCGCTTCCTTGCTTGCCCGAATCCTTCAGCGTTTGTCGCCCCCGGTCGCTGATCTCCCACACCCCGCGCGGGGAGCCGTCCTTGAGCAGGCCGTCGTCGACCATTATGGCGCGAGCCCACCGGGCGGCATTGTGCCACCGAGGTTCATTGGGGGTACTGGGTAGAGATTTAAGATCCTTCGGTTTGAGCATGGGCTTTACGATCTTCTTCACGCGCTTCAGGACATCCGCGACTTTTCCGCTGCCGCCCATGTCATCAATGGCTTGCAGAATGGGAAGGAAATAGGCGGAATCGGGCGTGCGTTGTCCCTTCCGCTGCTTACCCGGTTTTCGGCGCCGGGCATAAGTCGCCTGGTCAGTGCCGCGCTCTGCCGTCGCCATCTCCTCCCATTCATCGCTCAGGGCGGCGACGCGCTCGCGAAAACCCGTCAGAGCGTCCGATCGATCTAGGGTTTCTTTCACCTTGCCGGAGTCCCGGTCGTTGAAAGCGTTGGCCCCTACCCTGTAGACGAGATCGATTTCGGCGTCGACTTCTTTAAGCAGCATCTCAAAGGCTAACGACACGTTGGATGGGTGGTTATCGATCATAGTGGTTGTTCTCCCCTTGTCTTAAGCGTGTTGGCGAGGTCATCACGTTGACTGGTCAACCATTGATACGATCATGCGCCAGTTGAACACATACCCAACGCCCGGGTGGAAATATGACTTTCCGTTCACCTCCAACAGCCCCAATTGGTTCCTGTACTTCGGTTCGTCCCGAACGAATGTCTCCTTCGCCAGCCCCTGCGGAGCCGCGCGTATATATCCGCCCTGCTCCAGGCCCTCATCCAATAGGTGCTTGAAATCGCCATGCTTCTGCTTCTGCTCAGCAGACATTTGCCTTTGATGACGTTCCACCCAAAGAATCAAATCCGGATGTCGCCCTACGGTCAGAAGCTGACGACCGAACATTCGGCGGAAGGATTCGCTTTTGGGCGTATAAACTTTCCCGTGCCTCAGCAATTGGTAGCCGGTCTCCGTTATGTGGACTTTTGGAGAAAATCGGGCCAACCACCGCCCGATTTCCTCCAAAGATGTTACTACTTAGGACCCGATGCAAAGTAACATTTACATTCGGGGAGCGACGGGACTGCTCCAGTCAAGCGTACAACCGAAAAGCATATAAAATTAATTTCGCGTCGCCTCCTTACGGGCCAATGGGTTGATTTTTCGTCAGGTCGGGCGATACCGCCGACCTTGCAATAATTCCCGACGCAAAATGTAACCCCAAGAAACTTTGGAGAGAATCAAACGGCGGTTTGTTTGATTTTCTCCAAAAGTCAACCGTCATACGACCGTTCGCATCAATTAGATCCGTGTGCCGCATCAATAGATTGGCATTGGTGCGCTCGGCAATGTCGCCTCGATTGTTCTCTGAAAATTTGCGGCCTTTCGGCGTGCGAGGCGCCCTGCAAGCGTCAAGGCGCTTCCTGTCCTTCGCTTTCTGTTACAGAATCGCGGGGACGCTGCGTTGAACCGTATTGTGCACGCATCCATTTCGCGCTTCGGTTGTCCTGGCGGTTTGAATTCTACGGCGAGAGTAGTCCCCGCACTATCTTCGAAGATTCGGTCCGGAATCGGCCAGTCTATATTGCCTGGCCAGTGGGTCGTCTGCGAAGTCGGCCGACCGCCCACCCATGGCGCATTACCGCCACGAACGGCTTCAAGGAGACTCTCGCCAGCTTCAAAGGCCATGAGGTTATGGGCATAACTCATACATCATCCTCCCCGTTCCGGCTTGACGAAAAGTCGGTTTTGACTACTTGTGAATACATCAGCTCTATGTCGTCCATGACATCGTACAGGCCAAGCATCTTTGCCAATATAGCATCCGATTCATCAGTTATCAACCGACACATTGCGAGGTTATAGTTGCCAACCCGCTTGCCGGCATTCACCTTAAACGAAACGTTTTTTCGCATGCATTCATCCAGGCGCTTGCCGAGCGTCAAGAGTCGTGGCAGCACAGCCGCGGTGGGTGTGGGAAGTGCCGCGGGGAAATCGGAAAACATCCATTTTGTAACATCGAAGTCGTCGCCGATCATGCACCAGAAGGCAAACATGATTTTCCCGTTCAGAAGCAAGAGTGCGATGTCACGGGATTCGCTGTCGCCAAACCAGACCTGGCCAAATTTGGTATGGGCAATGCGCTTTCCTTCCGCGTCATAACACGGCGGTAACGTCTTGCAGAAATTGAGCCAATTGTAGGCACTCTTCTTGAAATGAACCGGGTAGGTGGTAGGCCGGGTCGACAGAGACAACTCAAAACGCTTGCGTGACGAACGTGACAATGCCGAGAAGGCGTCACTCAGGGCCTGCGTGTTTATCTTCGGAATCAGTCCGTTGAATGCGGCGGGATCAAACTGTGCATATGACAGCGTGGGGATCAGATCGCCGCGGAAGGCTTCAAACCAACGATGCAATACGGTTGTGAAATTCCGGGAAGCATCGCCAACCGAAGCCTTTGCTCCGAGATGTATCGTGTTTCGTACACGAACATCCGCGCTAAACAGCGCTGCGGGGATGCGTCCATATGAAGAGAACCAATTGTTTGCATATTCGGAATAGAGCAGATCGCGCAGAATCTGGAAATCGCCGGAGAAACCCAGGCTTAGCGGCACGATCATGCCACAGCGGCCGTTGTTCGAGAGAAGTCGCAAACAACGTTCCTGAACATTTGCATAGACGTCTGGGCATTTGGAAATAATGTAGCCAATCAATGTGTACGACTTGCGAACCTTGGCGGCATTAACATACGGCGGATTCCCGATAACGACGTCGAATCCGCCGCCCCGCATGATTTCATAAAACTCGACAAACCAGTGAAAAGGTTTGTGGCTGGCCTTCCATGCGGCGAAGTCCTTCCGCTTCTCGATCTTTACCCCGTATTCCCCGGCCAAATATCGATCGAGTTCCCCGTCAAGCTCCGCCAGCCGGGCGCGCAACTCCTGCTTGTCCTCATGGGTGACCCGGCCGCCGTAAACAGTCTGCTGCGCGCGGAACTGCCGGAAGGCGGTCGCAACCATCCTGACGCTCTCCTCGAACCGGCGAAAGGCGTCGGCGCTGTCGCCGAGCATCAGTTTGCCCTGGCCGTTCATCTCATGCGTAAAGGCTTTTCTCACCTGATCCTCGGTGGCGTAGCCGACCAGCGCGTTCCCGGCTCGGATGTTGAAGTCGATGTCCGGCAGCGGCTCGATCTGCTCGACCTTTTCCACCTGGGCGACAAGCTTGAGGAACAAGCGCAGCTTGCAGATCTCCGTCGCCTCCTCCATGATGTCAACCCCGAAGAGATTGTTGATGATGATGGACTTGAGGATGAAGTGGCGGGCGCCCGGATGCCCGGCGATCTGGGCCAGTACTTTCCTGAAGTCGCCGTACTGCCCGGGACGACGGCGTCCGCCGGCCGGTTCCTCGACAAACCGCTCCATCCGTTCGAGGCAATCGCCGTAGAGCGTCTCGAGAATGCGCAGGGCGGCGAAGAGGAAAGCGCCCGAGCCGCAGGTGGGGTCGAGGACGGCGACCTTTCCGACGGCATGCCAGAAAGCCCGGAGCAGATCCGGCCCCTCGGCGTTGACGATAGCGTCCCGGGCGAGCTGCCAACCGTCGAGGTTCAGCGTGATCAAGTCGTTGATCCGGTGGACTTCCCCCTTGCGCAGTTTTTCGCGGATGTCGAGGCAGCGCCGGCGGCGGGCGACATGCTCGCGCCAGGTCTCGGTCGGCAGACCGAAAGGTTCTCCGGCCGGCCGGTTCCAGCCGCTGCGTTTGGCCGCATCCTTTATTCCCGCCTCGATGTCCCCTGGCAAGGGGAGGACATGGCCCTGGTCGTCCAGCACGCCCTGGCGGACGGACGGGTAGATGTAGCGGTCCGGGTCGTCGCGGAGCAAACGCCACAAGGCGCTTTCCGGTTGGAAGGCGATGGCGCATTTCCGCTCGGCGGCGTCGAACAGAAACGGGATGATGCTGTTCTTTGCAATGTATTCGGTAATGTCCTCCCTGGTGTAATAGGCCCCCATCTGCTTCTGATTGATGTATTTTTCGAAAATATAACCGACGACATCGGGGTTGATCTCGTTGTCGGCGCGCAGGGGACGATCGTCCAGATGCCACGAGTATTGGTCGAAGAAGTCGAAGAGCTTTTCGAAGGCGCGGTCGGGAATGTCGAGTTCGGGATGATTGCTCTCGATGCGGTGGACCTCGAAGAAGCCTCCGTCGAGATAGGGAATCTCGCCGAGCAGTTTTCCCACCCCGGCGTCGAGCTTGCGCTCCCCGGGCGCCTTGCCCAGGCCGTCGTGGAACAGGCGCAGCAGGAAGTGCCGATAGAAGGATTGGAATTTGTCCCCACCCTTCGCCTGGCGGACCAGCGCCAGGCGGTTGCGGAGATAGTCCGGATCTCCGTCCAGAAACCCCTTCTTCTGGATGAAATAGACGAACATCAGGCGATTGAGCATCAAGGACGCGTACCACTGGCGGTCGGCGTCTGCGTCGACGCCCTTGACAAGCTTGAGGAAGGCGGCGTGCTCGAGCTTGAAGCGGTCAAAAAACCGCTTCGTGACCCTGTCCACGTCGAAGGCGGCGCGGGCGCGGCCGGCAACCACGGGAAGGGTGAGATCCTCTTCCTCGTCGAGGCTGACGGCTATTTGCCCCAGGCGCTGAATAAGCGGATCGCCCGACCCGGAAACGTCGAAGCCGTGCTCCCGGCTGGCCAGGGGTTTGCCCGGTTCACGGCGGACCCATTGCCAAACCTGTCGCCCGGCGGCCCGATCGGCATAGATGATGAAGTGTTCGCGGGCGGCCTTGACGATTTGCCGATCGATCTTGAGGCGCGTGGAACGCCCGGGAATCGACGGACAGGAATAGGCGATAAAGCCGCGCTTCTGGGCGATGGCGGACAGATTGAAGGTTTCGCCGTCCGCGGCCACTTCGCGTCCGGCACGGAGATGATCCCAGCCGAGATGCTCGCGGAACAGCGTCGCGAAGTCAAACGCCTTAAGGCAGTTCCGCACCGCGGCGATGTCAATTGTCATTGGTGTAACTTTTCATGGCAACATAATCAAAATTATAGGAATACCAGCCGCAAATAACCAATAATATCTTGGTGCTATTAGACTTGTCGCCGCCGCCTCGTTCGGAGCGGCGGCTTTTCTTTGTCGTCCCCACTCCCTCCGCCACTACCTATACGCCCAATCCCCCAATAACCTGCCATATTTTCGCATTCCTATAATTTTGATTATGTTGCCTCGTTTGCCGTTAAAAAATTATAGGCAGATCCCATGCGATTTTCATACGGGCGCTTCCTGTGGACTTTTGGAGAGAATCAAACAAACTGCCGTTTGATTCTCTCCAAAGTTTCCTGGGTTTACATTTTGGGTCGGGCATTATTGCAAGGTCGGCGGTATCACCCGACCTGACGAAAAATCAACCCATTGGTCCGTAAGCAGTAACATCTTTGGAGGAAATCGGGCGGCAGTTGGCCCGATTTCCTCCAAAAGTCCACTTCCTTCAAATCGACTTCAATCTGGCTGCCGCAAACCCAACGAACAGATCAGCCGCGGTTCGGTTGATTCCCCGTCTTCCGTCACCCGGCATAAACGGCCGTCGGCGCGGAGCGCGATAACCAGCTCGGCCAGGGCCAGGTTGTCGATGCCGCTTTTGAGTTGGCGATTCAGCGCATCGGTCGCGGATTGCAGCAAGGGATATTTGTAAATATCCTCGATCGCCTTGTACAGTTCCGATTTATCGAACAGGCTGCCCTTGATGTCCTCCGCATGAGCCTTGAGCCGCTCATAGGCGCGGAAACGGGCGCCGGATGGACGGCCGAGTTGGCCGCCTACCGACTTTTCCGTCTCGACCAGGAGGTTGACGCCTGTGGCGACCAAATCATGGTGCTGGTCGAGTCTCGGCAAAGGCGGCGTTTCCGGAGCGCACTCGGCGGCCTTCAGGATAGCGAACTGCGATTCGGTGACGCTCCTCCCCTCCTTATCCACCCAGGCCAGCGCATCGCCGCCTTCCGCGGTCCGGAGATAGACCAGCGCTCCTTCGGGCTGACGCGGCGTCGGCTGGTGCGGCCGCGTCGAATAGACCACATTCGGTAGATCCGGGATGATTTTCTCAAGCCCGGGATTCTGGTCGACGGCATTTTTCCATATTTGGTAGGCATAGGAGGCAAGGTCGACCTCGGCGTCCTCCTCGCCGTCCAGTATCCCAGCCTTCTCGGTGAACAGGTC
This sequence comes from Planctomycetota bacterium, assembly GCA_031270685.1. Classification (GTDB taxonomy): domain Bacteria; phylum Planctomycetota; class SZUA-567; order SZUA-567; family SZUA-567; genus JAIRTL01. Next base: position 7,974 of record JAISXA010000126.1, on the reverse strand, counting down.
GCGGATGGCCTGGGCATCGTCCTCATCTTCAAAGAAAATTTCGTCGGCGCCGACAACTTCCGCGTTTTCCCGCAAACGCCTCCGTACCCGGGTGCGGAGGCGGATGATGCGTTCAATGCCTTCGGCGGGAAGGAAGGAATAACACCTGATGGTGTCGGATTTCTGTCCGATGCGGTCCACGCGGCCGGCGCGCTGGATCAGGCGGATGACGGCCCAGGGCAGGTCGTAGTTCACGATGATGGAGCAGTCCTGGAGGTTCTGCCCTTCGCTGAGAACGTCGGTGGCCACAACGACGCGCAACTCCCTGTCCGGGGCGATGTCGGCGCGCCTTTCATTGCTCACCGGGCTGAAGCGATAGGCGATGTCCGTCGGATCCGGGGTGGCGCCGGTGACTCCCTCGACCGCCTTCAATCCCCGCGCCTTCAGTTGTGCGGCGAGATAGTCGACGGTGTCGGCGAACTGGGAGAATACCAACACTTTATCCCCGGGATGCCGTTCGCCGAGGAGCGCCGCGAGGGTCTGGAGTTTCGTGTCGCGCCCGGGATCCCAGCCTCCGGCGTTTTTCAGCACCGTCGTCAACGCCGCGGCGTCCACCCTCAAGTCCCTGGCCAGATCGCCGCTGAACAATTCCGGCCTAAGCCACTTGAACCGGCCGTGGAAGCGGGCGGCATACATGCCGTACATTTCGGACGCCCGCGCCAGGATCTCGTCTCCGGTCATCGCCTCGCGGATCGCGCCGGTCGGGTCGGCATCCGCGCTATCGTCGTCGTCGCCGGCGGAAGCCCAAAAACCGGCGTCCTGGTCATCGCCGCCGGCGTCCGGCAGCCCCATGTCCAGCGTACCGACCGGGAGGGGCAACCCGTTCTCGATCGCGTACAGGAAAATAGCGTTGCGAAGGATGTGACGCTCGACGGAGAGAATGAACGCATGCCCGCCGCTCTCCAGTCGTTTGAACAGATTCGTGCGGCAGAATCCTTTCATGCGCGCGCCGGCGCGCGATAAATCGGCTAGTATCCCGGCTTCGCCGGGCGTCGGCGACCGGTGCGGCGAAGGCCTTTGATAGTTGCCCAGGCCGTAGCGCGGAAGCCGCAGGCGGTTCACCGCGTCGACCACATCGTCCGCAAACAGGCGGGCGTATTGATCGTCGGGATCCTTTTCGACGAACGCGAATTTCACGGTCTTGGGGACGCGCAGCGGAAAGTAGGAACGCGCGCCATCCGCGAATTCGAGATACTTGCGCTTCCGCCCGGGATCATACCCGGCGTAATTGTCCTGAATGAAACCGCGCGTGCGGCGAACCAGATAGAGCCGCATCAGTTCCCGCCAGTCGTCGGCGTATTCGCTCTTCTCGAAGGCGGCCAATGACCGCGCGGGGCATTGGTAACGCCTGATGAACTCCGTCTCGCCCAGTTCGCGGAGGAGCTTCTCGGGGCGGATGCCGATGTCCTCGCCCTCGTCGACGAACAGGCGGAGCTGATTCGACAAATCCAGATAGGTCTTGTTGTACGGCGTTGCCGACAACAGGATCACCCGGCTGTCGTTGGCCGCGATGTACTCGGCGAGGGCGCGATAGCGCCTGCCTTCGCGATTGCGCAGGTTGTGGCTTTCGTCGATCAGCACCAGGCGGAACCGCCGCAACTGCGGCAGTTCCCTTTGAACCTGGGTGACGGGAAGCACTTTGGCGCGCAGGCGATACCGCTGGCGGTAATCTTCCCACATCCGCCCCAGATTTTTCGGGCAGACGATGAGCGTTTCAATGCCGTGGTCGTCCTCGAAGATGCGGGCGAGAGCGGTGGCCATCAGCGTTTTGCCAAGCCCCACCACATCGCCGATCACGACGCCGCCGCGCTTGTTCAGATGGTGGGCGGCGATTTTCACCGCCGCCTTCTGAAAGTCGAACAGTTTATCCCCAAAATCGTCGGGGATGCGGAATTCCGTCAATCCGGCGCGCGCCTCCCGGGAAAGGTGATAGGCCATTTTGACATAGACGTGGTAGGGGGGGAGCGGTTCGGGACGAGCCCAGCTGTCGTGGATGATGTCGACCAATTCCCGGGAAATGTCGACGCAGAACCGGTCGTTCCAACGCTCTTCGAACCAGCCGGCGAGTTTTTCGCACGCATCGCGGTCGAGAACATTGATGTTGAGTTCGCCTTGCCGGGAAAGACCGGCCAGGGTGAGATTGCTGCTGCCCAGATAGCCGACGACCGGGTTCAGCCGGTCCCGCCGGAACAGCAGGTAAAGTTTGGCGTGAAGCGGATGGCGCAGGAACAATTTGACATCCAGTTTCTTCGCCATGATCTGGGCGGCTAAACGTCGCAGGCCCGCCTCGTCGGCGGCGGTGGGAATGCCCAGCGTCAATTGCTCGCGAAAATCATGGGCGAGTTTCCGCTTCAACGCGATCGCCGTAGCCTGGTCGACCGGTCCATCGCTTTCGGCAAGGCTCAATTCCGACCGTAATTGTTCCCGGGGCATCCGCTGCATGCCGACCAACAGGCGGCAGCAATGGCCTTCGCCGCCGGTCCAGGTTTCTACAAACGAATCAACCTGCCGCCAGCCGCGCAGGTTGAAGTAGCCGACGCAGAAGTCCGACCGCTCGGCAACCCCCATTGCGTCCGAAAGCGCGGCGAGAAGATGATTTTCGATGTTGTCGAATATCTGCGGCATCGTCTTCCCCCCCCATTGTGGACTTTTGGAGAAAATCAAACAAACCGCCGTTTGACAGCCTTCAACCTGAAGTTTTGCAAAGTGGCGATTAAACCGCCAATCGCCGCTTTGCAAAAAACGAAAACGCCTGTGCCGCAAGGGTTGTGATTGTTACAAATTGGGCATCCGGCGGTTTGAATGCCTAATTTGCAAAACTTCAGTTCAATGTTTCAGGGTGTTCGTTTCTTACTCCGGACCAACCACGATCCGTCCCGGGACCGCCTCGAGCACGCGGAGCCGCGTCCCCGCCTCGATGTAGACGCCATCCGTGACGACGTCCACGATTTTCCCCGAATCAAGGCGCATTTTCCCGGCGGGCCGGAGAACCGTCTCCGCCGTTCCGGCGCTTCCCGCCAGCCGGGCCGCTTCCCGCCCGGCGGAGTCGCCCGCCTCGGCGTACGCGGAATCGTGGACCGCCGGCGCCTCCCCGCCGACTTCGTCCCTCTTCAGCATGAAATATCTCAGAAAGGGAATGCGGTCGCCGTATTCGGAGACGATCCAGAAAAACATGCCAAGCCCCACGAGCACCGCGATGAGCAGGATGGCGAACGACCCGACTTCCTGCCACATGAACGCTTTCATGTACTCGGAATTCCAGTCCGGAGTGAACGCGAGGAACAGGCCGAGGAGAATTCCCGATATGCCCAAAACGCCGGCGACGCCGAACCCCGGCAGGACCATTATCTCCACGATGAGCAGCCCGATCCCCACCAGGAACACGGCGATGCCCAGCGGGCCGCCGCGATCGTACATGAAAAGCGTCGAGAAGAAAGCGACGAAGCCGATAAGGCCGATGGCGGCGGCCAGGCCGCCGCCGGGGGTCATGAACTCGGCTACCACCCCGGCGATGCCGGCGACGAGGAAAACGCCAAGCAGCGCCAGCACCCACGGCGGCAGCCCGATGTCATTCATGCTCGGCAGAAGTTTCGTCAGGTCGATCTGCCCTTCCTCGATTTTCGCCCTCACGATGTCGGCGGCGTCGAATCCCCGCGAGCGGTAAAACGCCTCCGGCGAATCCACCGCCTCGGAGGCGACGCCGTATTCCACCGCCTGCTGGGCGGTGAGTTCAAGCAGCTTTCCCTTGGGCTTGAGGATTTTCGTCGCGACGATCTTCCTCGCCTCGCGGCCTTTTTCGATGTTTTCCTCATGGAGTTGGAGCTCGTGGCCGTCGAGATACCCGGTTCTGCCGTCGTCGAAAGCCACCTGGTACAGATCCATGTCGCGGCTGACCATGGCCGCGAAGACGGCGGGGGGGCGGCCGTGGTTTTCGGCGTAGACCTTCATGATGGTCCGGACGTCGACCTCTATCTTCTCCGCCGTGCGGTCGTCCATCGCGGGGGCGTCGCCGACGAGGCTGGCGCGCATCGGCTGAATGTCGCCGAAGCGGGCGGCGCGGGCCATGACGATCTCGTTCGCCGCCGCCGCGATCATCGCTCCCCCGGACACGGCCTTGTGCTCCACCAGGGCGACGGCCGGGACTTTGGACTCGAAGATGCGCTTGGCCAGCTTGTCGCAGGCGTCCACCTCGCCGCCGGGCGAGTCTATTTCAAGTACGACCAGGAGCGCCTCCTCGCGTTCCGCGCGGTCGAGCGCCGCGGTCACCTGCTCGGGCAGGTCCGACAGCGGTTTGCCGACGATGACCCCTTTCACCGGAATCGCCACCGCCTTGCCGGTCCACTCGTCGCCGCCGACCGCGGTCGCTTCGGCGCCGGGAACCGCGTCGGCGGCGCAAGTCGCGGCGAACGCCGCCAGAAACAGGAATACGGCGCGCTTGAGGCGCGCCCCGGGTTGCAACGATTTTTTATTCATGACGCTCCTTGTCGACATTTCACGGCAATCGGCCAACCGCCGTCCGCATTCCATTAAAAGTCCACCCATGATATCCTTGGGAACGGGGAAGGTCAACGCCCGCCGGTCGACAATGGAAAGGGGCGGAATAATTGACATTTTTTGAAGAGCGGATATAAAAAACGCGTGCGGTTTAGCGCGGGACCACATATTGAGAAAGGAATACGCCAATGGCTGGCCATGTTAAGGAATTGACCGACGCGACGTTCCGGGCGGGTATCGAAAGCGGCGTCTCCCTCGTCGATTTTTGGGCGCCGTGGTGCCCGCCGTGCCGGGCGCAAGGCCCGATTGTGGAAAAGGTCGCCGACTCCTTCGCCGGCAAAGCGACGGTGGCGAAGGTGAACGTTGACGAAAGCGCGGGCGTCGCCGGGCAGTTCGGGGTTATGAACATTCCCACGATCGTCGTCTTTCGCGACGGCAGGGAGGTAAAGCGTTTCGAAGGCTTGCGGCCGCAGGAGGAACTCGCCGGCGCTTTGAACGATCTTCTGGGGTGACCGACCATGGCCGATGCGATAATCGAGCTGGCGGACGACGCCTTCGCCGCTGAGGTGGCGACCGGCGTCACGCTCGTGGAATTTTACGGAACCTATTGCCCATCCTGCCGCCTGCTTGAACCAGCGCTCGACAGGATCGCGGGAACCTATCGCGGGCGCGCCAAGATCGCGAGAATAAACGTCGACGAATATGCCGGGGCCGCCGTGGACCATATGGTGTCGGACATCCCGACGCTTGTATTCTACCGGGACGGGGCGGAAGAGGGGCGGATGTTCGGCGCGCAAAAGGAGGAAACGCTGGCGGCGGAGCTGGAGCGGTTGTTGGCGTAATTAAAAAGTCCACATCGAGGAGAACGATTTTGCAAGAGCTCATGTCCGGCAACGAGGCGATCGCGCGGGGCGCCTGGGAGGCCGGCGCCGCTTTCGCCTCCGGGTATCCCGGAACGCCCTCCACCGAAATCCTGGAGAACGCCGTCCAGCGCAAGGAAGACCTGTATTGCGAATGGGCGCCGAACGAAAAGGTCGCCTTCGAGGCGGCGGCGGGCGCGGCCTTGGCCGGGGTCAGGTCGTTCTGCACCATGAAGCACGTCGGGTTGAACGTCGCGGCCGATCCGCTCATGACCCTCGCCTATATTGGAGCGGTGGGCGGGTTCGTCGTCGTCGTGGCGGACGATCCGGGCATGCACTCCTCGCAGAATGAGCAGGACACGCGGCAATACGCCCGCTTCGCCAAGATTCCGCTGCTCGAGCCCGCCGACGCGGGCGAAGCGAAGGAATTCATGATCCTGTCGTTCGAGATCTCCGAAAAATTCCAGACCCCCGTGATTTTGCGCTCGACCACCAGGATAAGCCACGCCAGGAGCCTGGTGACGCTTGGCGAACGCGTGGAACGTCCCCCCGCCGGATTCGTCAAGGATCCGCCGCGCTTCGTGCCGATTCCCGCCTGGGGCAGAAAGATGCGGGTAAAGGTCGAAGCCCGGCTGCGCGAACTGCGGACCGCCGCCGAGCTTTCCCCCCTCAACCGCTTCGAAGACGGAAGCCCGGAACTCGGCATCGTCGCCTGCGGCATCGCCTATCAATACGTCAAGGAGGCGTTCCCCGAGGCGTCGGTGCTCAAGCTCGGGTGGAGCTATCCCTTCCCCGACGCGCTGATTCGCGAATTCGCCTCGAAAGTCAAACGCCTGCTTATCGTGGAGGAACTGGACGACTTCGTCGAGGAACATGTGCGTTCGCTCGGCATTTCTTGCGACGGGCGCGACCTGGTGCCGGGCATCGGCGAATTGTCGCCCGAACGCCTGAGCATCGTCCGCGCGAGGATGGAAGGCGAGGATATCGACGCCGCGACCATGGTCGCCGAGGCGATCGATCTTCCCGGCAGGCCGCCGGTGCTGTGCCCGGGTTGTCCCCATCGGGGCGTCTTCGCCGCGCTGGGGCGCTTCGACGTCATCGTGGCGGGCGACATCGGCTGTTACAGTCTCGGCGTCATGCCCCCGCTCAACCGGATGGACACCATTCTCTGCATGGGCGGCGGCGTCAGCGTCGCCCACGGCATCGCCAAATCGGGCGAAAAGAGGAAAGTCGTGGGCATGGTGGGCGATTCCACGTTTTTCCACTCCGGCATCACCGGCCTGCTGGACGTCGCGGTCAACCGCTCCGACGTCGTCATCTGCGTCACGGACAACCGCACCACCGCCATGACCGGCCACCAGGACCACCCCGGCACCGGCCGTACCCTCATGGGCGGGGACACGGTGGCGGTGTCGATCGAGGAAATGGCCAGGAGTTGCGGCATAAACCGCGTCCGGACCGTATGTCCCTACGATATCGAGGCAACCGCGGGGGCGTTCGGGGAGGAGCTGGAAGCGCCCGGACCGTCGGTGATCGTCTCCCGCGCGCCGTGTCCGCTGGCGCGGAAGATGACTTTGGGCAAACCGCTGAAGGTGGCGACCGGGAAGTGCCGGAAGTGCGGCGCGTGCATCCGCATCGGCTGTCCCGCCATCGAAGCCGCGGACCGCCGGCCGAGCATCAACGCCGACGCCTGTGTCGGATGCAAAATTTGCCAGCAGATGTGCAAATTCGACGCGATCCTCCTCGACGCCGGGGAGGAGGAGCGGGCGCTGACCTGATTCGCGAAATCGCCGGACGGGAAATGAAGGGTGGAGCATGTCCGAAATAAAGAGCGTCATCCTGGCGGGCGTCGGCGGCCAGGGAATTTTGCTGGCGGGCAATATCCTGGCCCGCGCGGCGCTGCTCGCCGGCCACGACGTCAAGACCAACGAGGTCCATGGCATGGCCCAGCGCGGCGGGTCGGTGGTGGCGGAGATCCGTTACGGCGAAAAGGTCCGTAGCCCGTTGGTCGAGCCGGGAACCGCCTGCGCCCTCGGTTCGCTCGAGCAGATGGAGGCGCTTCGCTACGCGCATGTCCTGGCGCCCGGAGCCCTCGCCGTGGTGTCGAAAACGCGGATTGTCCCGACCACCGTTTCGTCCGGCGCGGGGAAATATCCCGACGATATCGGGGATCGCCTCGGACGCGCGTTCTCCAATCTCCGGTTCATCGACGCGGCCGCCGCCGCCGGGAAGGCGGGCAACCCCCGGAGCAACAACCTGGTCGTCCTCGGCGCCCTGTCCATGGGTCTCGATTTCCCCGAGGCGCTGTGGGAGAAGGCTATCGGCGAATGCGTCAAGGCGCGATTCGTCGGGATGAACATCGTCGCCTTCAACCTGGGAAGGGAAATGGCGGAAGCGTGATTCATGATGCGGACTTTTGAAGTCCACTTGAAGGGAAACGATCGAACCGCCGTTCGCTTTTCGTGGACTTTTGGAGAAAATCAAACAAACCGCCGTTTGATTCTCTCCAAAGTGTCTTGGGTTTACATTTTGCGTCGGGAATTATTGCAAGGTCGGCGGTATCGCCCGACCTGACGAAAAA
>JAISXA010000096.1 GCA_031270685.1 Planctomycetota bacterium | reverse complement strand
CCAATGGGTTGATTTTTCGCCCTGTCGGGCGATACCGCCGACCTTGCAATAATTCCCGACGCAAAATGCAAACCCAAGAAACTTTGGAGAGAATCAAACGGCGGTTTGTTTGATTTTCTCCAAAAGTCCACGGTTTTGACAAGTGCGAAAAAAGGAAGCTCTACGCAAAATCCCGGCCCGATATGAACAAGTTACGGAACCGTAGGTACGGTGCTGCGAGAGGACGGAAGGCGGGCATAATCGCCTACCTTCCTCCTAACTCGATCCGCCTTCAATAATCGCCATTGAAACGAAAGCCGCGATTTCGCTTGACAGGTTGCGGCGGTTTCACGATATTGTCGGCTGGTGAAAGGAATTGCCGGGACGCATCGCGTCCCCGATGTTTTTTTGCGACCCGGAAAGGGGGTGATTCAACTGATTCGTTTGGAGCTTAAGACCAACGAGAGTCTGGACAAGGCGCTCCGCCGCTTCAAGAAGATCTGCGACCGCGAGGGCCTGACCCGCGACATGCGCAAGCATTCGTATTACGAGAAACCCTCGGAAAAGAACAAGCGCAAGGACCGGGAGCGCGAAAAGGAACGCGCGAAGGCGATCCGCGTCGCCGAAAAGAAGAAGAACAAGGCGAAAAAGGCCAGGGCCAAGAGTCTCAAGAAGCTCGCTTCCGGCGACCGCAAATAGCGGAACGAAAGTCACTGGCGCACCAATAAACCGGCGAGAGCGCGCTCCCGCCGGTTTATTGATTGGAACCGAAGTTTCGCAAAAATCGAACCCGTCCGCGCCTCGAGGGGCGAAAATCCAGTCAGAACATGTACGGCGATATCTGGCGCTCGGTGAACTTCTGCTTGAGGAAGTTCAGCGTCTTCTGGTGGATCTGGCAAACCCGGCTCTCCGACAGGTCCAGCACCAGTCCGATGTCCTTGAGGTTCATGTTTTCGTAATAGTACAGGATCAGCACCTGCTTTTCGTCCGCGGACAGGCCGCGCAGCGCCACTTCCTTGATTTCGGCGCGGATCAGTTCGTTGAGCGGATCCGGCGCCTTGGCGTCGGGAAGGAGTTCGACCGGCCCCGAATCGTTGTCGCCGTTGTCGTCCCATTTGCGGTCGAGCGGCACCATGGTCTTGATCTGGACCTCCTGCCGGAGCTCCGCGTACTCCCCGGCGCCGATGCCCAGGCGCTCCGCCATTTCGTCGTCGTACGGGGCGCGCCCCAATTCGACCTCCAGCTCCTCCCTGACCCGCTTCTCCTGGTTGACCTTGGACCGGAGCTGGCGCGAAATCCAGTCCAGGCGGCGCAGCTCGTCGAAGATGGCGCCGGAAATGCGCAGGTTGCAATAGGTCGAGAACTTCACGCCCTCGCCGGGTTTGAATTTCCGGATCGCGTCCAGCAGGCCGAGGTTGCCGTAGCTGATGAGATCCTGGATGTCGAGGTGGGCGGGAAAATGCTTCGCCAGCCGCTCGGCGGTCTGGAAGACGAGGGGAAGATAATTCTCTATCAGCCTGCCGCGCGCCTCCTCGTCCTCCGTCGCCACGTAGCGGCGCCACAGTTCGCCCTCCTCCTCCGGCGAAAGCGCCGGCGGAAGCGTGTCGTAGCCTTCGGTGATGTCCTTCATGGCGTAAACCTCCTTACGTTCCTTCCCCCGTGTCTTCGGGCGGGGGCGGCGGGACGCGCCTCATCGCGTCAAGCGCCGTCCTCCTCCTGTTCGATAATCTTGTCGTAGCGGGACTTGGCCCGGAACTTTTTCTCCATGTCCCTTCCCCGGCGCTCGGCCATGACCTCCTGGACCAGCGCGATGCCGAGGGTGGAGACGAAAAACCCGAGGAACAGGAAGGAAAGGGTGAGATAGATCCCGACCTCCCACGCCTGTTCCGCGGTCATGACCGTTGCGGCGGTGTTTTCGTTGATCAGCCGGTGATAAAGCCAGCTGCCGAGGAAGATCAGCAGCCCCAGGATCGAGAAAAAGCCGCCCAGCTTCTTGACCATCATTCATCCCCGGCGGCCGCGGCCGTCTCCCTGACGCCGCCTTCCGCGACCTCCGCCATGCCGAGAATGAGCCGCGCCAGCAGGTCGCCGTCGGCGGCGACCAGCGATTCCAGGTATTTCTGGCCGGTGGTGACGTAACTCAGTCCGTCCGCCAGCTTCGAGAACAGGTTGAGAATGCCGCCGTGGGTGATCGCCTCGTCCAGCTTGGTGAGAATGAGCCGGTCGAAGCCGATGTTCCGGAAACGCGCGACCGCGTGGAACATGAGCTTTTCCGAAACGCCGCTGGCCAGGACCAGATGCGTTTCGTCCGGCTTCACCGCCCGGATCACCTCCCGCAGCTTTTCCATCCCCCGGACGTCGCGCGGCGACCGGCCGCCGGTGTCGACCAGCACCAGGTCGAGATCGCCCATCGCGCGCACCGCCTCCGCCGCCTGCGCCGGTTCGTTCACCGACTTCACGGGAAGGCTCATGATCTGGCCCAGGTTCTTCATCTGGCAGTCCGCGCCCGGCCGGGTGTCGTCCTCGTTGATCAGTCCGACCGTCTTCTTTTTCCGCAGCGCGAAATCCACGGCCAATTTGGCGATGGTGGTGGATTTTCCCGCGCCGGTGGGACCGACCAGCGCCGCCACCGTGGTTTTCCCTTCGCGCAACAATATCGGGCCGGCGGCCGGGATGCGCCGCGCGAGTTCCCCGCGCAGGGCCGAGCGCAGCATTCCCGCCCCTCCCGCTCCCGCCGCGCTGTGGACCATTTCCACCACGTTCCGGGCGACGTCCTCGGCCATGTCCGCCTCGTCGACCAGCCGCTGATATTCCGCGATCAGCTCCGGCGAAACGTTCGGCACGCCGCCGCGCGCCTGCAGCGAAAGGAGCGAGCGCAGTTCCCCGCGCAGGTCCGCCCGGTCGCGTTCCAACCGGGCGATCACCGCCCTTTGCATCTCGTCCAGCCGTCCGGCGAGGCCGGCGGAGGCCGAGCCGAGGGTGCACAACGCCGCGTCGACCGGGGCCGGGCGGCGGGCGGCGCTCGCCAGCGCCCTGGCGTAGGTCTTGTCGAGCAGGTGGTTGCTTTTCGGGTCCGCTGGCGGCTCCGTCCCGCTTTTCGCGGCGTCCGGTTCGCTCACCTCGACCTCGAGCTCCACCTCCATCATGTCGCCGCCGAGCTTGCCGGCGGTCAGTTTGCTGAACAGGTTTTCCTCGCGCACTTCGCGGCGGTTGACGATGCTGATGTTCCTGCCCAGCTTCGCCGTGGCCTTGCCGATGGCCTCGGTGCAGGTCTTGGCCCTGAACACGTGGGTGGCGCCGCGTTTCGCCATTCCGCCCAATTCCTTTCCGTTCCCGGTCCGGCATGGTCAGCGCGCTATTTCTAGTGCTCTGAAAAGGCTAACCTTGCGAGTGCCGAAGTCCATCCGTTCCGAAATCGGCCTCCGACGCCGAAGGGGAATTCACTTCCCCGGAGGCGGAAGCTGGATGAACCGGGGACACTCCCCGCAAAGTCAAAATCGAAGATTTTGACTTTGCGGAGCGCTAGGCGTTCAAGTCCGCCTTGACCATCCCGAACGACACCGGCTCGTAATCCTGCAGCACTTCGTTGAACGACATGACGTTGAGCATCGGGAGCTTGGCCGCGGTCAGGCGCTTCAGGTGGAGCCGCACCTGCGGCCCGGTCAGGAGCAGCGGATTGTAGCCGGCCTGCACCTGGCGCTGAACCTCCCCGGAAACGGCCTCGACCAGGCGCTGGGCCGCGCCCGGCCGCAGGGTGAGGAACGAGCCGCTTTCGGTGTGTTCGATCTTCTGCTGGAGCTGTTCCTCGAGCCTCGGATCCAGGGTCACGACGTTGAGCTTTTTGCTTCCCGGCACGGCGTATTCGTTGCACAGCCAGCGCTTGAGGGCGTTGCGCGCGTATTCGGTGAGGATGTCCGGATCCTTGGTGCGGCGGCCGACGTCGCCCAGCGTTTCGAGGATGGAACCGAGGTTCCGGATGGAGACCTTTTCCTGCAGCAGATTCTGCAGCACCTTCTGGATGTCGGTGACCGAAAGCACGGCCGGCGTCACCTCCTCCACCGTTCCGGGGGAGTATTCCTTGATCGCGTCCAGGAGCCGGCGGACCTCGTCCTTGGTGAGCAGCTCCCAGGCCCGCGACTTGATGACTTCCGTGAGGTGGGTCGCGACCACCGTTTCCGCGTCCACCACGGTGTACCCGACGCGCTCGGCGTATTCCCGGTTGGCGGGCGGAATCCAGACCGCGGGCATGCCGAAGGCGGGCTCGACCGTCTCGTCGCCGTCCAGCTTCTCGGTCGCCGCGCCGGAGTCGATGGCCAGGAACCGCTCCGCCTCGGCCGTGCCCTGCGCCACCGGCGCGCCGAAGATTTTCACCACGTAGCCGTTGGCTTCCAGTTGAATGTTGTCGCGGATGCGGATCGGCGGAACGATGATGCCGAGTTCGAGCGCGAGCTGCTGGCGGATCATCTGCACCCGCGCCAGGAGCCCGCCGCCGCCCGACTGCTGGGGGTCCACCAGCGGAACCACGCCGTAGCCGACCTCCAGTTCCATGGCGTCGACCTTGAGCAGGTTTTCGATCTTTTCCGAGGCGGCCGGGCGGGCGGCCTCCTCCCGCGCCTCGGCCTCGGACTTTTCGAGCGATTCCTGCCGGACGGCGGCGACGTTGCGCTGGGCGACGTACCAGCAGGCGAAGGCGACCGCCGAGATGATCAGGAGCGGGAGCGCCGGGAAGGGGGTGGCGCCGACCAGGCCGGAAAGGCCGAGCAGGCCGAGGAGGACCGCCGCGAAGGCGATCGGCTTGTGCTGGCCGAAGAGTTGCCCCAGCAGCTCGTCGCCGAACTCCGCCCGGCCCGCGCTGCGGGTCACCAGCAGGCCGGAGCCGACGCTGATGAGCAGCGCCGGTATCTGCGAGGAAAGGCCGTCGCCGATGGTGAGGATCGAGTAGACCCTGGCCGCTTCCACGAAGTCCATGCCGTGGATGGCGATGCCGATGATGAAGCCGACGACCAGGTTGATGAGGGTGATGACGATGCCGGCGACGGTGTCGCCCTGGACGAACTTGGCGGCGCCGTCCATGGCGCCGTAGAAGTCGGCCAACTGCTGGATTTCAGCGCGGCGCCGTTTCGCCTCCTGCTCGTCGATGAGGCCGGCGTTGAGGTCGGCGTCGATGGCCATCTGTTTGCCGGGCATGGCGTCCAGGGTGAAGCGGGCGGCGACCTCGGCGATGCGGGTCGCGCCCTTGGTGATGACCAGGTACTGGATCAGCATCAGGATGGCGAAAATGGTGACGCCCACCGCGAGCGAATCGAGCGTCGCCGTTCCGGAGATGCCGCCGCCGCCGACGAACGCGCCGAAGGTCGCGATGAGATGCCCGGCCGCGTCCACGCCCTCCCGGCCCCGGCTCAGGATCAGCCTGGTGGTGGCGATATTGAGGGACAGGCGGTAGAGGGTCATGACCAGCAGCAGCGAAGGGAAGGTGCTGAAGTGCAGGGACTGGTCGACGAAGATGGTCATCATGAGGATGATCAGGGCGATGATGATGTTGACCCCGATCAGGAGATCCATGACGAACGCGGGAAGCGGGATGATCATCGTCGACAGCGCGCTGATGACGAACAGCGCGATCAGGACGTTCTTGTTGCTGCGGAAGGTCCGGAGCAGGAGCTTCTGGATCTTTCCGGGAATCCCGCCCGGACCGCCGGTCGCCAACCTTCCGCCAGCACTCATGCGCCGTCACCCCCCCCGGGGAGATCCCCGCCCCTTGCCTCAAGTCGACTTTTGACCGATTTTCTTCAACAGCCCGCCTCAAGCGGCCGAACCCTGGAACGAGTTCCGCATTTTCCGCCGTTTTTCCGCGTCCATCACCGTGGCGAGGATTTCCGCCACCGCCGCGAACAACTGCGGCGGTATCGGGTCGCCGACCGCGACCAGTTTGTACAATTTGCGCGCCAGGGGCGGGTTTTCGACGGTGGGCACGCCCGCCTCCCGCGCGAGGTCGATGATGCGCTGCGCCAACTTTTCCCTGCCCTTCGCCACCACCACCGGCGCCGGCATTTCCGGCTTGTACGAAAGGGCGACCGCGAAGCGCGTGGGGTTCCTCACCACCACTTCGGCCTGGGGAACCTCGCCCATCATGCGCTGCATCGCCTGCCGCATCTGGATCTGGCGCCGCTTCTGTTTGACCTTGGGATCGCCCTCCATCTGCTTGAATTCCTCCTTCACCTCCTGCTTGGTCATCTTGATGCTCTCGGTGTGCTTCCTTTTCTGATACCAGTAATCGGCCGCGCCGAGGATGAACAGGACAACCGCGAGCTTCAGCGCCAGGTCCAGCGCCGTCCGCGTCGAATAGGCGAACATGCCCACCGGTTCCATGTCCATCAGGATCATCACGTTCCCGAGTTCGCCGATGACCGTGTTCCAGGCGACGGGAAGCACCACCGCCAGTTTCGCCATGTTCATCAGCAGCATGACGACGTTCCGGGCGTTGAAAATCTTCTTCAGTCCCTTGAGCGGATTCAACTTGTTGAATTTGATCTTGAGCGGTTTCGTCGTGAACAGGAATCCCACCTGGTAGTAGTGCGCGAGGTAGGCGAGAAGAACCATCAGCGCCAGGAACGGGGCGATGATGACGATCAGTCCCAGCATCCAGTCGAGCGCGTAGGCCAGGATCTCCTTCCCCTCCGGAACCGCGAGAAACGGAAATTCCTCCTCCATTATCCGCAACGTGAAGCCATAGGCGCGTTCGGCCATGAACCAGCCGCCGTAGCGGAGCAGCGCGATCGCCCCCACCAGCTGCATGGCGGCGGCCAAATCCCTGCTTTTCGCGATATTGCCTTCCCTGCGGGCGTCGCTGCGCTTTTTACTGGTGGGTTGCTCCGTTTTTTCGCCCGCGCCCGCCGCCATAACCGCCCTCCGCCGTCAATAACCGGAAAACCCGGTCAGCCGCCCATGGCCCGGACCAGGAACGACATGTCCAGCAGCATGTCCCCCAGCGCGCCTTCGGGCATTTCCACCAGGTTGAAGCGCCAGTCCGGCGGCGCCAGGTGGATGCACAGCGCGGGGTAGACCAGGATCAGCGCCGTCACCCCCAGCACCAGCCGCAGCGGTATCCCGAAGGCCATGATGTTCATCTGCGGCATGGTCTTGACGACGAACCCTTCCACGACGCTGTTCATGAGCATGATCAACATGACCGGCAGCGCCAGCTTCATGCCGACCATGAATATCGCCCCGACCTGGGAGCGCAGGCCCAGGTACACCGGTTCGGCCGCGGTCTCGACCGCCAGCGCGCCGATCCCGACGAAGCGGTAGCTTTGCATCAGCAGGTGGATCAGCACCAGATGCAGCTTGGCGACCAGGAACAGCACGATCGCCAGATTGGTGTTGATGTTGCCTAGAATCGGCATCTGGATGCCGGTCATGGGATCGACGACGTTCGCCATCGCGAACCCGATCTGCTGGCCGGCGATCTCGCCCGCCATCTGGACGCCGGTGAACACGAAGCCCGCCAGGAAGGCGATCACCGTTCCGACCACGAATTCCTGCATGGCGAGAATCGCCAGCGTCGACAGTTCCAGGCTCGCCGGAATCCGCGCCGTCTCGGCGGCCGGCCGGATCATGAGGAGCGACACGACGCCGGCGAAATAGATCCTGATCCGGGTTCCGAAAACCTCCGAGCCGAAAAACGGCGCGAACAGCGCCAGGCTGCCCATCCGGATCAGGATGAGCGCGAAGAGGATGAAGGCGACCAGCGCGCGGCTGACCTGGACCATGTCTTCGCTCATGCCGCCGCCCGCCCCTATTCATAAAAGCTCGAAAACATGCGCATGATCCCGAAATAATACTCGGACATGGTGTCGATCAGCCAGGGCAGGGCCAGCCCCGCCACCGTCACCACCGCCACCAGCTTGGGAACGAAGGTCAGGGTCATTTCCTGGATGCTGGTCACGGTCTGCAGGAGCGACACCGCGACGCCGACCACCAGCGCGGTGATGAGCGTCGGCATGGACATGAGCAGGCAGATCCACAGCATGTTGTGCGCCACGTCTATGATGTCCTGGACGTCGGGTATCATTACGGCGCCGCTCCCGTGGCCGCGGGCGCGTTTTGCAGCAGCCATTCAAGAACCGCCGGCGGAAAACTGGTCACCAGACCTTCGAACAGCAGCCGCCAGCCGTCGACGATGACGAAAAGGATGATCTTGAACGGCAGCGAGATCATGGCCGGCGGAAGCATCATCATGCCCATGGACATCAGGATCGACGATATCACCACGTCGAGAACGAGGAAGGGGAGGTAGACGAGGAATCCCATCCAGAACGCGCGTTTCAGCTCGGAGGCGACGAACGCGGGGATGAGCACCAGCGTGGGAACGTCCTCCGGGCGCAACAGCCCCCGCTGCTCCAGGCTTGCCGCGTCCCTCATGCCGGCGGCGCCCATGAAGAAGTAGAGATCCTCGCTTCCCCGGTTCCCGGAAAGGCATTCGAACATGAACTTCCGGATCGGCGCCATGCCGCGTTCCAGCGCCTCGGCCTGCCCGAGGCGCCGGAACTCGCCGGGCGAGGCTTCGACGAACTCGCCGTTCACGTAGGGGGCGATGCCGTCGGTCCACGCCGCCTTCCACGTCGGCCACATGATGAAAAAGGTCAGGAACAGGGAAAGGCCCATCATGACCTGGTCCGGGGGGAGCGACTGGGTGGAAAGCGCCCGGCGGACGAATCCCATGACCACCGAAATGCGCAGAAAGCTGGTCATCATGATGAGAATGCCGGGCGAGAGCGTGAGCAGGGTGAGCAGGGCGGCGATCTGGAGCATCGAGGTCAACTGTTCCGCCCGTTCCATCGGAACGACGCTTCCGTCCCGGATGGTGGGCAGCGGAAGGTAGAGCAAGCCGTCCCGATGCGGATCGCCGCGCTCGGCGGCGGGAACGAAATCCATTTCCGCGCCCGACCGCCCGTCCGGGTCGGCGAGCGGTTCGCGCGGCGCGACGCCGGAATCGGCGGCGGCGGCGACGGCGAATAAACCCGAAACCAGCGGCGGCAGCAACAGCGCCCTGAAGATTCTTCCCATTTTCCCCCGAACCGCGGTTCAACCCAGACGATCCAGCCTTCCGGCCTGGCGCGCGCGTTCATCCTCCCCGATCCTGCCGCGCAGCGCGACCACCTCCTCGCGGAGGGCGCGGGCCCGGTTCTCCACCTCGCCCTTTTCGCTCGCCCGCTCCACGTCCACCACGTGGCGCTGGAACAGCTTCTGAAACAGGTTCAGCCCCATTTCCGCCTTGGGGCGGGCGACTTCGAGAATTTCGGCGATTTCGCCGCCGTCGGTTATTTCGGAAAGCGGCGACAATCCCTCCGGCGAGACGCCGATCACGACGATCCGCCGCCCGACCCGAAGCAGCGAGACGTAGCGGCGCGGATCGAGATGCGACCGCCCGAGCACCTCCAGCGCCGGATGGGTGAACAGCTGCCGGTGCCCCGGAACGTAGCGTTTCAAGGCCCAGAGGACGAGCGTGAACAAGCCGCAGATGACGAAAACATAAAAGAGCACGGAAAAGACGGAGGGGATCGGGCGCGGCCGGTCTTCGGACGCTCCGAGCCGCCGCCGGCCGGCGGATTCGGGGAACCTTAACGGCGTGTCCTCGAAGGAACCGGCCGGCCGCGCCGCCGGTTGCGCCTGGTTGTTTTCGGGAGCGGCGGCCGGCGCGACCCGGGCCGCCGGGACGGCCGGGATGATCCGGTCGGCGGCCGGCGCGGCGAAAGGGCGGAAGGCGAGGCCGCAGGCGAATCCCGCCAGCAGGATGATTGGACGGCATGTGGACAACATTGACGCTCCCCCGGGCCGCTGTCGTCAAGATGGTGATTTGGGCGCCGCAGTATCTAAATTCCCCCGACCCCTATCATGCGGATTTGCGCGCCCCGGTTCAAGAACGATTTTCGAAAAAAGTTGGCGATGCCGGGAGATTCGCCTTTTCGCGGGTTTTCGCCGCATTCTCCGCCGTTCGCGGACTTTTGACTCATCTTCGACAGTTGCAATTTACAACCATATCATTATCAAGGAGATGTGAGTTTGGAAAAGGACGTAGTGCCCCACTTTTCCTTGCTCTGGACAGGCGCGAGGCATGAACAATGCGA
>JAISXA010000050.1 GCA_031270685.1 Planctomycetota bacterium | reverse complement strand
TCGCGAACGCCCGCTCGTACGGCGCGCGGGCGATGCCGCGTTCGGTGACGATCGCGGTGACCAGTTCGTTGTCGGTGACGTCGAAGGCCGGGTTGTAGACTTTCACGCCTTCCGGCGCCACCGGTCTTTCGAACCGCATGGAGGTCACTTCCTCCGCTTCGCGTTCCTCTATCTCGATCGCGTCGCCGGACGGCGTCCGCAGGTCGATGGTGGAATAGGGGAGGCAGACGTAGAAGGGAATGTTGTAGCGCCTGGCGAGGATAGCCACGCCGAGGGTTCCGATCTTGTTGGCGACGTCGCCGTTCCGCGCCGCGCGGTCGCAACCCACGAAAACCGCCTGCACCCAGCCTTTCTTCATCACCGCCGCCGCCATGTCGTCGCAAATCAGCGTCACGTCCACGCCCGCCGCCTGGAGTTCGAACGCGGTAAGCCGCGCGCCCTGGAACAGCGGGCGCGTTTCGTCGGCGAATACTTTGAGCGCGTAGCCTTTTTCGTGCGCGACGTAAACTGGCGCGAGGGCGGTGCCGTACCTGCTCGCCGCAAGCTGGCCGGCGTTGCAATGGGTCAGCACGCCCATGCCCGGATTGAGAAGGCCCAGGCCGCGCTCGCCGATGGCCCGGCACATGCGGATATCCTCGTCCTTGATCGCGTTGCTTTCGTCGAGCAGCGCGCGCTTGATCGCCGCGACCGGTTGGTCCCGGTTGGCCGTGAGCGCGCGGGTCATGCGGTCCAGCGCCCAAAACAGGTTGACCGCCGTCGGCCGCGAAGTGGCGAGATAGTCCCTGGCCTTGCCGAAATCCCGTTCGAGTTCCGGGAAATCGGCCGCCTGAGAATACAGCGCGGCGAGATAGCAGGCGTATCCGGCCGCGATGCCGATCGCCGGCGCGCCGCGAACCTTGAGTCGGTAAATGGCCTCCCAGATGGCCTCCTGATCGCGAAGACGGAGAAACCGCACTTCGCCGGGAAGAAGGGTCTGGTCGAGAAGGATCAGGTCGCCGCCTGCCTCGTCCAGGCGTACGGCTTCGAGTCGGTCGAAATCGGCCACTGTTTTTCCTTTGCGCTACAGCGCTTCCTTGAGCGCCGCCAGCATCTCGCCGGCGTCGGCGTACCGGTTTTCCGGATAATAGGAGAGAGCCCTGTTGACGACCTCGGCAACGCGGCCGGGGAGTTCGGGGCACAGGGTGAGGATCGGGCGGATATTGCCGTCGAGGATGGCGGTCGCCTGGTCATGGTTCTTGAAATCGTAGAGCAGCGATCCGGTCAGCATCTGGTAAAAGGTTGCCGCGGCGCTGAACACGTCCGATTGCGGCAGCGCCTGGGTGAACTCGATCAGTTGCTCCGGCGGCATGTAGGCTGGCGTGCCGCCCTCGGCGACCAGGGGAAGGAAATCGTCGCCCATATTTGTGGACATGCGGCTGGTCAGGCCCATATCGGACAGCTTGGCCGCCAATCCGGTTTCCCTGTTTTTGACCAGAAGGACGTTCTTCGGCTTCACATCCTTGTGCACCAGGGCCTTGTCGTGCATATAGGAGAGTCCCTCCAAAACCTGCGTGAACATGGAGGCGGCCTCGGAAAAATCCAGCCTGCCTTCCGGGCTTAGGCGGATGTACTCGTCCAGGTTGCCGCCGTCGGCGTATTCGATTGCAAGATACGGACTGTGGTTCGAGACGCCGTCGTCAATATGCCGGATGATGTTGGGGTGGTTCAGCTCCCGGGTGATCTTAATTTCCCGGTCGAACACCTCCAACGCGCGCGGTTTCTTCAACGTCTTGGGGAGGAGCATTTTCAACGCCGCTTTTTCCCCGCTGTCGATTTTGATCGCTTTGTATATGGTTCCGCGCCCGCCCGAACCGATGCGGCCAAGCATGACATAGCCGTCGACCTCCGGAAACCGCTCGTTGATCTCCGCCGCCGTTAGCTGAGGAGCGTGGCCGATAGCGGTGCGGTCTTTTTCGTCCTCGCCGGCGATTTTCGATTCTTGGCGCCGGTCCGGCACGCCCGCCACAATTTCGGCCTTCGATTTTTGTCCCTGCGGAATATCGGCCGGGGCGTCTTCCTGGCTGTAGTCGATTTCAAGCTGGAAGACGCTGCCGCCGGCGAGGACGGAATCGCCGTTGTTCAGGACGAGGAAACTGGCGGCGGGTTTTCCGAAACGTCCTCCATAGGGGACGTCGTTCACCACGATGCCGTTAGTCGATCCCAGATCGATAATGCGGACCCGGCCGTCGGAAATGTCGACAAGGAAGTGGAGTTGGCTGGCCGCGGGATCGGAGCTCAGCCGGAAATGGCAGCGGCTGTATCTGCCGAACAGGAAAACCGGTCTCCCCGTCAGATGGCAATTCTGGCCCATCAAAGGACCCGAGACGCAGTGCATAACTATTTTCGGCACACAAGTATTCCCTAAATGGTCGCAACGAGCAGGGAGCCGCCGGAACTTGCGGTGGCCTCGAACCCTTCCGAATCCGCCGGGATTAGGCACGCGCCCAAATGGGGCAGAACGACTGTCCGCCCGCCGGACGCGGCGTTCATTTCCCCTTTCAACGCGACTAAGAGGAAAAAGGCATCGGACTCGTTGGCGGCCCGTATCGATTCGCCGGCTTTAAACGTCCACCTCTCGATGGAGAAGATCCGGTTTCTGGTCAACAATTTCCTGAATTGTTCCGGTGCGCCCTCCTTGTTTACAGTATATATGAAACGGTTCGGGTTCGCGCTGAGCAACGCGTTTTCGATATCCAGTTCCTTCCTTGGAATGCGGCCCCAGTCGTAAACGCGGAAAGAAAGCTCCGACGCCTGTTGGATGGAAAGGAGCAGAATGTTCCGTCCAACCGCGTTGAGTATACCCGGATTGACGACCAACCAATCTCCGTCCTCGACCTCGACGGCATTGAGCGCTTTCTCCAACTCGTCCCTCGCCACCGATTTCCGCAACTCATCCTGACTCATGTTCCTTGAAAGGCCGCAATAAACCTTGGCGCCCGGACCGGCGGCGGCGATATGCCAGAATTCCATTCCGCCCAACGTGCCGTGCCCATACTTGTACCTCGCGAATTCATCGTTCGGCGCCACCTGCACGGGAAGATCGTCGCCGGCGTCGATCAACTTGACCGACAGGGGAAACCGGGCATAGCGATTAGCCGCCTTCCCGCCACACAAACCAACCGGGTCCTCCTTGAACAAATCCTCCAGGGTTTTTCCGGCGTACTCGGCGCCAACCGCCTTGGTGGAGGATCCGCCGACGCCCGACAATTCCCAGCTTTCACCGATGGGCGGATCGATCCTCTCCGCGAACCGGTACGCCAGGCGCGATCCTCCCCAGACGCGCCGCTTGGCGATGGGCTCGAAAAGAATCGGCGTTTGCAACATCGAAGCTTGTTCCTCCCCCCGTCCAGGGACCGGGAATATTCGACCTCGATGCAGGATGAACCTAACTGAGGACTTTTGAAGGAAATCAAACAAACCGCTGTTTGATTTCCTTCCTTCGTTTTCAGGGCGTTCGTTTCAGCTACGCTTTTTTTGCAACGTCGTAGGTTTGGGTCGAGTTGACGAAAAAACAACCCATTGAAACGAAAGCGGTTGAATCTTTAAAGGAAATCGGGCGGCGGTTGGCCCGATTTCCTTTAAAAGTCGTCTAACTGAGGTTTTGCAAAATGGACATTCAAACCACCGAAGCCCAATTTGCACAAATCACGATCATTGCGGCACAGGCGTTCAAAAGTCCACTTCCTGTCCCGCCTAGTCTTTTTCGGGCACAAAGGGCTGCGCCGGGCGGATGATAACGTAACCGCCATTGGGACCGGGAACGGATCCCCTGATCAGCAGCAAATTCTTCTCGGGGATAACCTTCGCCAAGGTGAGACCTTTCTGGGTCACCCAATCGCACCCCATGTGACCTGGGTTGGGATGTCCCTTCACCACTCGCGTTGGAGTCAGCGCGCCGCTGGACCCGGGGATGCGGTGATGGGTCTTGACGCCGTGGGTCGCACGCAGGCCGTGAAAGCCGTGGCGTTTTATAACGCCCTGAAATCCCTTGCCTTTGCTCTTGGCCGTGACCTGAACCTCTTTGATGTCGGACCAATCCCCGATCGTGAGAATCTTGCCGGGCTCAAGGTCGGCGATGGCTTCCCGAAGGCGGATTTCGCGGATAAAGCGCTTGGGAGCGTTGCCGGTCTTGGCGGCGTGTCCCTTGGCCGCCATGGACGCGTTCTTCGCCTTCTTGTCGTCAAATCCGAGTTGATAGGCGTCGTAGCCGTCCTTGTCTTTTGTTTTCAACTGCAACACCGGACACGGGCCGGCCTCGACGACCGTGACGCCCATCCGCCGGCCATCTGCGGTGAAGAATTGGGTCATGCCTATTTTTCTGCCTAAAATGCCGCGCCACATATATAGACCTCCTCATGTTTTCGTCGACCCCCCCAAACGCTCGCGCCGGCCATGGCAAACCGCAACCGCCGCAGGTTTGGGGAGAAGCCGTCAAGCGGCCATATCGATCCCGATAATCGGGATAATTTCTGCAAAAACCGCGTCGTTCCGCGTGGAACGGGCGCGAATCCCGGTCATCCGGCGAATTGCTTGACATTCAGGTCGACGCCGCGCGGCGGCACCACACGACTGATCGAGTCCATGGTGGATCTGGTGAGCTCGGTAATGTAGACGACCCGCTTGTGAGTCCGGATCTCGAACTGTTCGCGACTCTTTTTATCGACATGGGGGCTCCTGAGCACGGTATAGCGCTCGATGCGGGTAGGCAAGGGGATGGGGCCGGAGACCCGGGCTCCGCTGTTCTTTGCCGCTTCGACGATCTTGACGCACCATTTGTCCAGCATGTCGTGGTCGTAGGCTTTCATGCGGATGCGAATCTTTTCCGCCATTCGTTTGCTCCTTCCAGTAAAAATTCGACGAACCTCGCTTGGAGGCGGCGTGAGAAGGCGGCGCCTCCCCGGATTTCATTGCATCGCCTATTCCGCGATTTCGGTGACGACGCCGGAACCGACGGTGCGGCCGCCCTCGCGAATCGCGAAGCGAAGCTGCGTCTCCATCGCGATCGGCGTGATCAGTTCCACGTTCATCTGGACGTT
>JAISXA010000264.1 GCA_031270685.1 Planctomycetota bacterium | reverse complement strand
GAGAACGACTTTCTTGAATCGGCCCAGGTCGAAGCCGCCTTCGGCGGGATTGCAGGGAAGGTCCGATCTGAAGCCGGCGGCGGCTTCCATCTCTCCCCGGAGGATTTCGAGTAGGTTGGCGGCGAGCGGAGACAGGAACAGGGTGACTTCGTTCTTGGCGAAATCATCTTGGGAGAGGTTGACGCCGAGGGAGTTCCACTCGCCTAGACGGTCTTCGAATGCGCCTCGCTGGCGATAATGCCCGAGGAGTTTCCTTCCGGGCATTCTTTTCCTGGACCAGTTGGTGACGATAAAAAAATAGTTGGGGAAGAGCGGGAGATTGCCGTGGGGTCCCGGCTGGTCGACGACGACCAGAACGACGCGGTATGCCTTCTTCCATTTAGGGTTCCGGTATCCGAGGAGTTCGACGGTGAATTCGTGGCCCTCCTTCGGAGGCCGCCCGGCGGGCCGGGAGAGCCAAGGAGCGGCCAAACGATCCCGGGCTTGGTTATTGGGAAGACGGACGGCAAACCGGGCTCCGGCGCGGTTGATTTGGTTCAGAATGCCCGCGGAAGCGAAGCCGGCGTCGAGGCGGAAGGCGACGGTCCCGGCGAGTTCCCCGGCCTTCTTGAAAGTGTCTTGGAAAAACAGGTCCATTCCTTCGGCCGGGGCGGCATTGCCGTCCCGGAGGGCGGCATGGATGAATCCCCTTCCGAGGCGTTTGGAGTCGAAGTCTCCGTTGGGGGAGAAATAAGCGGCAAGAAGGGAGTAGACGGTTTTCTGTTAGTACCCGTTGTAGACGGCACCCGGCTGCTCGCCGTGGGTCTCGATGGGAAAGCCGTCAAGGTCAACTACTCCAAAGTTGATCCTCCCGCCCCTCACCCGCTGATGGCGTAGAACCGGCTCGTAAACAAACTGGCGGAGAGTCTCACCGTTGTGGCTACCGGCCAAAAAAGAGACAAGTCGGGAGGAGGTTGGCCGCGAGGCGAGGCGCTCGTCCGCCACCCCGCACCCCGGCCTGTCCCATACGGCGGTCTTGAAGGCGGGGTCGTGGGCAAGCCGGCCGGCATCATCCTGGCGGGAGAATCCCAAGGCGAAGGCGTAGAGTCTTTCCCGAAGGAGCCCAACCATCGTGTAGCGAATAAATCGCCGGTCCCGGTTATCCTCAAGCCGGGCGGCAAGTCCGTTGGTCAGGCCCAGGCGATGGTCCACCTCGCGGATAAGGAGAACGCCGGCCTCGGCGGGGACACGCGGGGGTTCGGCGCGGAGTTTCACCGAACGGTTGAACGAAAAACCAAAGAGTCCGCCTTCACTCATTGGGGGAAGCCTCCGCAAGGAATAAAAATGACGATTATACCCCTATTTGGGGCCTCCGCGAGGCTTTCTTTTTCTTATTGTTAAGAAAAGCGTGAATAAGACGGGACAAACCAGAAAATGCGGCACAAAAGGACTGCCGTGCGCGTTTTGCGACCAATTCCATTCCGCCTGCGCGATTCACGTCCGCTGATTTCCCTAACCCCGGGACGACTGCGGCCTATCAGCCCAACAGGCCCAGCCTCTCCAAATCCAATTCCAGTTCCCTAGCCCCGGTAAACCGTAGCGCCCGCATCCCGGCCGCCCGGGCGCCCTCGACATTGCCCGGCATGTCGTCGATAAACAGGCAGCTATCCAGCCGCTCCCTTCCGCAATCGGCCGCGGCGCGGCGGAAGGCCCCGTATTCCGGTTTGAGAAACCCGGTTTCAAACGAAAGAGTCGGACGCTTCACCCGTGCCAGCCAGGGCGAAAGTTCCCGCACCCTTTGCCAATGCAGGGGATCGGTATCGGACAATAGCCCCAGGGGAAAGCGATCCGCCAGTTTACCGAACAAACTTTCCATTTCCGGATTGGGCTGAAAAATATCGCACCAGGCGTCGACGAAATCGTCATAGGAGAGGGCGGAAGCAAGCCTATTCCCGACCAGCCGGTAAAATTCCCGGCTGTCGATCAGTCCGCGCATATGCCGTTCCACCGCGGATTCCCGCCAAAAAAGACCGAAGGCCGCTTCGGGAGCCACGCCAAGGGATCGCATCAGGGCGGAAAATTTCTCCCCCTCCGGGGTTATCCTTATCAACACCCGGCCCAAATCGAAAATGATCGTGTCAATCGCCGGTTCCATTCGCCTACTCATTCAATATAGGTGTCATTGGGATCGCCGGTTTCCCTTACGTAAATGCTGCCCGATTCGGAGCCTACTCCCGGCGGCAAATATGGCCCTTCGCAGGTTCTCACGTTTCCGTTGGAAAAAAGGACGTTTATAAAGCGGCCATGATGGTTGGCTCCCCTCGCCTCTCCGCCTCGATTCCCGCCTTTGTCGCTCTTGTCGGCCACGATGACCTTGTTGGCCGCGTCGGTCGGATACAAGTGCCCGGTCATGGCGTAGGACAACTGGCCGGGAGAGGTGAAATCCTCCCCCACGGCCGGAGGCGGCTCCAAATGCGCATCCGCCGGGCAGGCAAAGACGGAAGGATCGCTTATCACTCCCCGGCCCTTGTCCCACAAAGCGTTCAGGCCGGGTTCAACGGCGTAGAGATTGCCCTCCAGGGGGACGCCGTCGGGCGAATTGCAAAATCCCGCCATGCCCCGCCCCGGAGGCAGGACATAATCGTGGAGCAAATGCCACTTGCGGATGCCCTCGCCTATTATCCGGAGGTTGTCAAGGCATTTCAACCGGGCGGCGTTGTCGCTGTACCTGGTGGCGACGGGAACCACGACGCCTATCCCGGAAGCGACGGCGCTGGCAAGAATTCCGAATTCCATCAAGGCCGGTTTAAACAAGTCATTTTCCCCCAAGATATTATGGAAAACTTCCTATGGCGGCTCCTCGTCCCCGGCAGGTTTTTCCGGAACAATGCGGTGCAAATCCCCGTCCAGCAAGCCCAGAAGCAAACTCCGCCCGTCCTCCCCCACCCTGAATTCCCCGTAGCGGGCGCGGCTGTAATCCCGGGCCAGACCCTCCTGGAAAAAAAAGGCCCGGGCCACGGCGAGCTTGGCCAAACGGCCGCGCCGGACAAAGCGAAGCCGAAGCTCGTCCCCGGCCAGGGAGGAGCCGCCGTCCAGGCGGACGGTACGCGCCACCCGATTCCCGTCCAGGCGGACGGCAACCGTCCCGCCCTTCGGCAAGGAAGTTGAATCGGCATTCCAGGATTTCGGGAACAAGTCATTTCTTATCGACGCATCCAGGCGGTAGCTTAGAACCATGTAGTCGCCCAGAAAAGGCGCCCTGGGGTCAACGGGCTCGAGTTCCAGCAACATCACCGCCCCTCCGGCGCGGAGCGCTTCCTGGCGCCATACGGACCAGTTGAAGCCCGCGATCGCCAGAATCATGACCGCCGCGATCAGCGCCCTACGCATGCCGCCCCTCCGGGCCAGGATGGAGGCTAGGGGGCGTTTCCGGAATTTTCGCCATAAGGAGGCCCAAAGACAACAATACCGCCCCGCACCCCGCCAGATGCAGGGATTTGTAAAGCAGGCTTTCGCTCAGGCTGTAATAATAGTAGGCGATTTGGCAGAACAGGAAGAGCCAGGTAAGCCCGGCCAGCGGCCGGTCGCCCGCCTGCCGGCAAAGCGTCAGGCCAAACAACCCCGGGGACAGCCAAGGCAAAAACCAGCCGAACGCCGTCGCCAGGCAGGCGGCGGCCAGGCAACCCGCCCTGATTATCGGCCGGACGCGAAACCGTCCGGTCAATCGGAAGACAAAAAATATGATTCCCAGCCCGGCGGCCAGACCGAGCGTTTTCCCGGAAACGCTCAAGGGGAAAAGAAAAGCGATCTCCTTCACGGCGAATCCGCTTGCGTTTTCCCCGACGGCGGCAAAAATCGCGAACAACAGGATGGCGGCATACAGGCCGTACAAGCCCGGCGCGATGAAGGAGGCGCGGACAGGGGAAAGGCTCCATCGGCTTTCCCGCAACCGGCCATGGGCAATTCCCAGGCAGAGGACGGTCCACCAACAGCCCATCAGGACGGCGCCCGCCGGGTAAAATTCGGAGCCATCCCGGTATTGCCACAATATCCCCCCGGTCAGACAAGCGAAAAAAAACAGGGAGGCAAGCATCCGGCAGGAAAAAGTCCGGCCCAAGGCAAAACCCGCCCCGGCGCCCAGAGCCGCCGCAAACGGCGTGATCGCCGATGGCTCGACGATTTCCGCCAAGGCGATACCAATTGAAGCGGCTCCGGCCAGGGACGCCGCCAAACCGAACTGACAAGCGAACTGATTTTTCCCGCGGCCGGCAACCGCGCCCAAGACCAGCATGGCCCAGCCGGCCACTAGGAGAGCCGTTTCCGTCCCGGACCCCGAAATATCCAAACCGCGGCGAAGGAAATCCCCCAGAAAGAACAGCAACAGCAGCGAAGCCAGCCACCCCGCCATCCCCTGGAACAGGGTGACAAACCAGGGGATTTCATCTTCCCGCGCCTCCCCGTCCAAGAGCGGAGCGCCGGCCGGCAACAAACCGAGTCCGCCAAGATGATCCCGCACGGCTTCCCAGCTTGGCCGGAGCTGTTCGCGAGCCCGGGGAGCCGCCCCGGTTTCGACCGCCCCGGCGGCGGCTTTCTTTACCATTTTCCTCCGCCACCATAGCAGAATGGCGCCCGCGCCCGCGCTCAGAATGATGATCAGCAAGGCGGTCGCCAAGGGTTCGCGGAAAAAATCGTGGCCGATAACGAAATTAGCGACCAGGAGGGCGGAAAGGCTAAAGAGACCGCAAGCGGGCATGAAGAGATCGGGACAGATCCGGCTATAATACAGCCAGGCGCAAAACATGATCGCCAGATAAAGGCAATAGAATTCAAAAGATTCCGGCCGAGGCGATCCCAACATGAAGGAAACGAGGATTGGGGTAAGCGAACCGACAAGCATAAAGAAAATCAATCTCGGAAACCAGCGCTCCGCCAGCCAGGGCCGGGACATCCCCCAAAAATGGGCGGCGGCTTCCCAAGCCAGGAGCCAGGCGCATTGCCGGAATTGAAAATAGAGCTGGCCGGTGGGCAGGCCGAAGTCTGGCAGACCGGCAAGGTGCGAGACGATCCCCAGATAATCCAGCAGCCAGACCAGGAAGAAGAGGATGGTTTTTTGGCCGGCGAGGGCGAGGGGAAGCAGCAGCAGGGTCCAGGCCCGGAAAAATTCCTCCAGCCCGGCGCCCGTCATATAAGTTTGGCCGTAAACGGCCAGCAGAGGGCCCATGACAATGCCGCCGCCAAGCAGGCAGACGGCGCCTGCCCGGCTGTCGGGCCCCTTGAGGATGGCCGCCGCCAGGCAGGCGGCAAGGCAGCCCTCAATCAGGGCGAACTTGGCGAAATGGTGGAGATCCGCCCAGTTCCAGGCGACGAAAAAAATCACGGCGCAGGCGAGGCAGACGGCGCCGCCCACCAGCAGCGCCTGTTGCCAAAACGCCCGCCATTCCCGCGCTCCCGGCCGGACGCCGATGAAGATCAGGGCGGCTTCCAGCGCGTCGGGGCCAAGTTTTCCCTGGCCGGCCAAGCGGCGCAAAGCGGCCCCGGTCGGAGGCATGAATGAAGAAGAACCCGGATTTGCCATAACCTCGTCTTTGCCCGGCGGGGTTTTCAGGCATCCCCCGCCGGCCGGCGGAACCTTCCTGAAAGGAAAAGGTTCATTTTCCCTTTCACCGGGCGCAAGGCAACGATTTTCCGCATGTTCGCAATCCGGATTATTCCCGAACCGGGACGGGTTCGGCCCGGGACGAATTTTCACTGTCGGCCGGGCAGGTACAAATCCGGAACAAACACCTCGTTGTCGTCGAAGCGGTTTTCCAATCCTGGCGGCTGGTTGTCCGGGGAAAAACGATCCGGCCGGGGGACGGGCGGATGAGAGGCGGTCGCATCGGAAACCGATCCGGAAGAGGACGGTTCCGGCCGGAATGACCGCGGGAATAATTCCCCGGATTGAGCGGAGTTCCAGGCGGGGAATCCGTTATCTTCACGTGAATAAAGATGTTCCTCCGGCTTCCAGGGATATTCCCCGGCCTCGGGGTTGTCCCGCGCCAATCCATTCGCCGCCGGGCCGCGACGAACCGGCCGCGCCGAACCAATCAACCCCGCCTCATCCCCCGGGCGGCCGGAAGAATCCCTCCCGCCCGAAACGGCGGATTGCGAGTTTCCTCTTTCCTCTCCGGCCCCCCCCCGGTAAAGTAAAATTTCCCCGGCATCCCGGCGGCGGCGATCTTCGCCAACGCCGGCGGCCATTTTAGGCAGATCCCGGCCGGGCTGGATTCTTTCCCGATCCCCGGGATAATCCGCCGGCCAATCGGCGGCGACAAACCCGGCGGGGTGGTTGGTACGGGAATCGTCCGCCGAATCGAATTTCGCCAAATCCATCCGAATTTCATTCAACTTGGCCTCTTCCCGCTCGACCACTTTCTCCCCCCTGGCCAAGGCTTCGCGCATTTCCCCGACCATCTCCGCCTGGGAACGCTCCCTTTCCCTCAGGCTGGCCAACTGGCTCCGCCTCCCGGCCTTTTCGTCCGGATTGCCGCTTCCCCGGGACGTCCGGGCCAGTGTCTCGTCCCCTTTCCCCCTCTCCCGGCCGCCTCCGATATTGAACCACGATTTCGCCGTCCGTCCATCGCCGCCGCAACCGCAGGCCAGCAGGGACAACAGCGCCGCCAGCCGGAAGAAAGAGGTTCCCTCGTTAAACATGATCCCGCTCCGATTCTTCAATTTCATCCCGGAACTTCGCCCGTCCAAGAGCTCGTCCATAAATAATTTATGGACAGACCCTAAGCGGCCCGCTGAAAATCCCCGGGGCGCCTGTCGGAACCGAGTTCCCAATTGAATTGAAAAGCCGCCCGCAAAAACTTTATCGGCCGTTTCCGGCCGCGGCTTTGAACAATCCCCGGAGGGAAAAGCGCATTGACGGCGGTGGCGAATTAACCATGATTTAGCTAGAAGGCCGACTTTTGAAGAAAATCAATCGAACCGCCGATTGATTTCCTTCAAAGTTTCAGGGCGTTCGTTTCTGAACCGTTTTTTTGCCATGTCGCCGGCTAGGGTCGAGTTGACGAAAAACAACCCATTGAACCGGAAGCGGTTGAATCTTTAAAGGAAAGCGGGCGGCGGTTGGCCCGATTTCCTCCAAAAGTCCACAATCAGCGCCCGGCATAATACCGGGGAGCGAATTCTAGGGCGGCGCATACCAAGAGAAGCAAACCATGGCGGACGCCTACTCCCATTCCCCGGTCATGCCGAGCGAGACGTTGCGGGTACTCGCTATTCTTCCCGGCCAGACGGTCATGGACATGACCACCGGTCTTGGCGGCCATTCGCGACTGTTCGGGGAAACAGTCGGGCCTTCGGGCAGGCTCGTCTGCGTCGACCGGGATGCCGAAGCCCTGGATTTGGCGAGGAAAAATCTGGTTGGTCTTGCATGTTCCGTCGACTTTGTCCACCGGGATTTCGGGAGCGTCGCCGCCATCCTGAAGGACCTTGGCGAACCAGGGGTGGACCGGATATTTTTCGACATAGGCGTATCGTCCCTCCAACTCGACAAACCGGAACGCGGCTTCTCCTTTCTCAGGGACGGACCCCTGGACATGCGGATGGACCGGAATTCGTGGCCAAGCGCCGCCGATCTCGTCAATTCGCTGTCGATAGAGGAGTTGGCCGATATTTTTTACAAATACGGCGAGGAACGCCATTCGCGCCGCGTGGCCAAAAGGATTGGAGATGCGAGGGAGAAACGACCGATACTCACTACTGGCGAATTGACGGGGATAGTGGCGGGCGCCACCTCCGGCAGGGCTGGAAGAAATCCGGCAACCAGGGTGTTTCAGGCGCTTCGGATCGCGGTCAACGACGAGTTCGGAATGCTGTCCAGGGGGTTGGCGGGCGCCGGCGCGGCACTGGCGCCGGGCGGAAGGGCGGCGGTATTGACCTTCCATTCCCTCGAGGATCGTCTGGTGAAACGGGTGTTCGGAGAATGGGCCAGTCGCGGGCTGGCGAAGATCATCGGCACCGCCGCCCTTGCCCCGGGCCGCGAGGAAACGCGCGTCAACCGCAGAGCGCGGAGCGCCAAACTCCGGGCCGTGGAAAAACTGTAACTGGCCTGCGGATAAAGGAGCTGGATGTTTTGCAAAGTGGGCATTCAAACTGCCGAACGCTCAATTTATAAAAATCACAACCCTTGCGGCACAGGCGTTTTCGATTTTTTACAAAGTGGCGATTGGCGGTTTAATCGCTACTTTGCGAAACTTCAGATAGGAGCCTTTTATGCGGGGATTCATCTTGGGAGTGCTGCTGTTGACGTTGATCGGCTGGTGCATGGTCCACGAAACCATCAAGCAGACCAGGGCGCGATACGAACTCGCGGAAGAGGCCCGTCGGGAGACGGAAATGCTCAAAAGGCTGGAGAAACTTCGGGCCGAGGAGGAAAGCCTGCTCCAGCCCACCCGCCTCGCCAAGTTGGCCAAGGAACTGAAACTTGACGTCGCTTCGCTGTCAACGACGCCGCCGCCGCCGCCCGTTCACCGCTCCGCCGGCCTTTCCGTCCGCCTTCCGGGCGAGGCGGAGCGCGAGCCGCCCGGACCAAATCTTGCCGCGGCGGGGTTGCGTCAGTAACCGATTTACGCCTCCGGGCCGCTCCGGCGCGGTCCGGAGTATTCCATTTTATACGGGGACGGATACTGGGCATGACGATCGGCGCCGATGCGAAGAAAAAAACGGCAACCTGCCGGTGGATCGGCTGGACCCGTATTTTCGGCGTCCTCATGACCATGCTCTTTCTGGGCCTTGCCGCCCGTCTCGCGCAACTCCAGATCATGGAACATCGGGAATCAGCGGTTGGAACCGCACGCCAGGTATTCGGCGCGGTGCGCGAAAGGGACCGGCGCGGCCTGGTTATCGACGCCAGGGGGCGGACGCTTGCCATGTCCGTAGACTCCAAGGCTTGCGCGCTCGATCCGCACGTCCTCCTGGAAGCGCCGGGCGCAAAGCCGGAGCGGGTGGTTGCGCGGCTTGGGGAAATGCTTGCCCTCGGAGAGAACGACGTCAAGCGCATCGAAAAAACTTTGGGGAAAAAGATCAACGCCGACGGCAAGCCCATCCGTTTCGTCTGGGTCAAGCGCCGCATCTCTGAAGAGGAATGGAAAAATCTCGATGCTGCCATGTCCGAATCGCGGAAAAAGGCATCCGAGGCCTGGCGCTATCGCAGACGCTGGCAGAAGCGGGCCGGCGAATACCTGGCTAGGCGCGACCAGGAAGGCGAGCGAAAGGCCCGCGAGGCGGCGGATGGATGGAAGCGCGCCGCCGAGGAGCAGGAAGGGTTGTTCGCCGGGGTTTTCTTCCCGGAAGACTACCAGCGGGTTTACCCGCAGGGCGGCCTTGCCGCCCATATTCTCGGTTTCTCGAATATCGACGGCGACGGCCTGGAAGGCGTTGAAAAACTGCTCAACCCCTTCCTCCAGGGGCGGACGATCGAACGGATGGTTGCGCGTGACGCGAGGAGTCGCGCCCTCTCCACCCTGACCCGCGACGACCGGAGCGTGGACGGCATGACCGTGCAGCTCACCATCGACAGCGTCATCCAGTCCATCGTCGAGGAAGAGCTTTACCAGGTGGTCGCGCGGATGAAGGGCGAATTCCCGGACATCACCGCGAACGCCGTGATCATGGAACCCTTTACCGGCGAGATCCTCGCGATAGCGAACTATCCCACCTTCGACGCCAACCATCCCGGGCGTTATGATCCGCGCAACCGCCGCAACGACGCGGTGGCTTCGATCCAGGAACCGGGAAGCACCTTCAAACCATTGCTGTTCGCCGCTTCCATCGACGAGGGTCTGGCCGACTTCAACGACGACTGGGATTGCAGCACCTACCGTATGGCGAACGGCCGCGTCATCAAGGACCTTTATCCCTACGGGAAAATGAGCCTCCTCATGGGGCTGGTCAAAAGTTCGAACCCGGCCATGGTCCGCCTCGGCGAACGCCTCGGCCCCGCGCGGATGCGGCAGTATGTGATTAAGTACGGGTTCGGCGAAAAGACCGGATCCCTCCTGCCCGGGGAGGTTCGCGGCAGGGTTACGACGGCGGACAAGTGGTCGACCTACACCATGGGCTCGGTGCCCATGGGCTATGAAATCAACGTCACCACCCTCCAGATGGCGGCGGCGTATTCGGTCATCGCCAACGGCGGCATGCTCCCCCTTCCCACCATCGTCAAGGCGGTGCTGGACGAACGCGGCGACGTCGCGCTCAAAGTGAAGCCGCGGATGCGGCGGCGGGTGATTTCGGAAAAAACGGCCGGCCGCATGCGTGAAGCGCTGCGGAAGGTGGTCGCAGAAGGCACCGGCCGCCGCGCCAATATCGAGGAATACGCCCTGGGCGGCAAGACCGGCACCGCGTCGATGGTCGCCAACGAAAAGGAGCGCGCGGCCGGGCTCAGGGGTTATTCGAAAAAGCGCAACACCGCGAATTTCATCGCCTTGGCGCCCTGGGACAAGCCCCGGGCCGTCATATGCGTCACCATACGCGAAACCGGCAAATTCGGGGGAGAAGCATCCTCGCCGGTCGTGGCGGGCATCGCCCGCCGCATCCTCGCCTATTGGGGCGTCCCGACGCAAAACGGCGTCCGCACGGAAAACCTCTACCGCCCGCCCCAAACCGCCCCCAAGCCGGAGGCGCAATACGTGATCGGGGCGGAGGATGACGAGAATCGCCTGACCGAGGAAGTCGACCCCCGGCTGTGGGAGGAATGGACGGAGGACGAATCGGCGCTGGGCTGATTCGGCAACGCGTAACGCGAAATGCGCAGTGCGCAACTATCCGGAATTGCCAGGGCCAAAAAAGGCGCACGCCCATGCTGTTGAGTGAATTGTCGAAGGAAATCCGAAACGCCGCGGTCGCGGGAAACGCCGACCCGGAGATATTGTCCGTGTCGTGTGACAGCCGCGAAGTCGAGCCGGGGGCTTTGTTCGCCGCCCTGCGCGGTTCGCGGGACGACGGGCAACGATATATCCGCGAGGCGGTCGACAGGGGCGCGGCGGCGGTCCTCACCCACACCGGCGCCGACGGGGATCCGGGAGTTCCGCGCATTCTCGTGGAAGAGCCGCGCAAGGCGCTGGGCGAGGCGGCCGACGCGTTTTACAAACACCCGTCACGAAAGATCACCCTGCTGGGCGTCACCGGCACCAACGGCAAAACGACCACAGCCTACCTGGTCAGGCATCTTCTCAATTCGAACGGCGTCCGCTGCGGAATGCTCGGCACCATTGAGTACGACAACGGACGGGACTCCATCCCCTCCCCGCTCACCACCCCCGACGCGGTCGCCTTCACCAGGTTCCTGGCGGAAATGGTGGAGAACGGCTGCCGCGCGGCGGTCGCCGAGACCTCGTCGCATGCGCTCGAACAGCGGCGCGTATGGCCGCACCAATTCTCCGCCGCCATCTTCACCAATCTCACCCGGGACCACCTCGATTACCACCAGACCATGGAAACCTATCTCGAAGCCAAGCGCATCCTCTTCCGGGAACTGGGCTCGGAAGCGGCGGCGGTGGTGAACCTCGACGACCCGCACGCCGCGAAGATGCGGGAAAGCGTCGCCGCCAGGGTGTTCGGCTTCTCGCTCGCGCCCGGGGCGGCCGCATCCGACGACAAGGCGGCGGTGGAGATTATCGCCTCCGATCTTCGGGGCCAGGCATTTCGCGCCGAGGGGGCCGGCTTGGCGGGCGAATATTTCGTCCCCCTCGTAGGCATGCATAACGTTCAGAACGCGACGGGCGCCCTTATGGCGCTGGCGGCGATCGGCGTCGAACCGAAGGGGCTTCGCGAAGCGCTCCGTTCGTTCCCGCCCGTACCCGGCCGGCTCGAGCGCATGGAATCGCCGGCGGGCGTAACCGCCTTCGTGGATTATTCGCACACCGACGGCGCGCTTCGCTCGGTGCTCGGCGTATTGCGTCCGCTCTTGGGTGCGGGCCGGCTGATCACGGTGTTCGGCTGCGGCGGCGACCGCGACCGGGGCAAGCGGCCGCTTATGGCCCGGGCCGCCGAAGAGAGATCCGATCTTGTCGTTGTCACCTCGGACAACCCCCGCACGGAGGACCCGCTTGCCATCATCGACGACGTCATGAAGGGGTTCAAGGAATCCGGCAAGGTGAAGGTCGACCCGGACCGCGCCCGGGCGGTGGAGCTTGCCGTGAGCGGAGCCCGGCCCGGAGACGTTATCCTCGTGGCCGGAAAAGGGCATGAGAACTATCAGATTCTGGGAAAGCAAAAAATACATCTTGACGACCGGGAACTCGTTCGTGACGCTTTCAGGAGGTTTGAACGGCGGAGGGGCGGCAATGAAACTGACTCTTGAGGAGATCGCCCGCTGGTGCCGGGGATCCGTGCAGCCTTCCGGGGCGAAGAACACGGAGGCAACCGGCGTCTCCACCGACTCCCGCACCGTGAAGCCCGGGGAGTTGTTCATCGCCATCGCCGGCCTGAACATGGATGGTCACAAATTCGTCCGCCACGCCGCCGCGCAGGGCGCCGCGGCCGCCCTGGTGGGAAAGGGCGGACAGACGCCGCCCGGCTTGCCGTTCGTCAAGGTCAGGGACACGCTCAAGGGGCTTGGACAGATCGCCTGCGGCTATCGCTGGCGTCCGCCCCTCATTCCCTGGATCGCCGTCACCGGCTCCAACGGCAAAACCACCACCCGCGAACTGCTTTCGCTTATTTTGCAGACTAAATGGAAGGTGAGGACATCAAAGCGCAACTGGAACAATTTCATCGGCCTGCCGTTGTCCATGCTTTCCGAACCGGACGACGCCGGCGTCGCGGTCATGGAATTGGGGACCAATCATCCCGGCGAGATCGCGCGGCTTCGGGAAATACTGGTTCCGACGATCGGCGTGGTGACGTCGACCGGCCGCTCGCACCTTGAGGGCTTCGGCTCGTCCCAGGCCGTCGCCAGGGAAAAGGCGGACATTTTCGGCTGGTTGCCGCAGGACGGGCTCGCGGTCTACCCCGCCGATGACGGTAACGCCGACATTCTCGCCGCCGGAGTGGCGCACAAAAGCGCCACCTTCGCCCTCTCCGGCAAGGCGGACGCGGTCGCGAGGCATATCCGCCTCTCGGAAGCGGGATCGACGTTCGTCGTGGACGATGTCGAGGTCAGGCTGCCGCTACTGGGCAAACACAACATCCGTAATTTCCTCGCCGCCATGTTGACCGCGCGGCATCTGGGCGTCGGACTCGAGGACGCGGCGCTCGCGGTACGCCATGCCAAGCCGGTTGCCGGCCGGCTACAGGTGCTAAAAACCCCCGGCGGCCTTAAACTGGTGAACGACGCCTACAACTCAAATCCGGACTCGCTTCGGGCGGCGTTGGAGATTTTCATGGACCTCCCGGAGGGCCGCAAGATCGCCGTGGTCGGCGACATGCTTGAACTCGGTCCGGAAAGCAGGAAGCTCCATCGCGACGCCGGGCTTGTCGCCGGCATGTCCGGCGTGGACGCGCTCTTCGCGGTGGGAACCGAGGCGGTGTCCTTGGCCGAGGCGGCGCAATCGAACGCGCACGTCATGGTCAGACACTTCCCTTCCATCGATTCCCTGCTCATACATCTGAGAACCTATCTTCAGCCTGGGGACTGGGTGCTGATCAAAGGATCGCGGGGCATGAAAATGGAACGCGTGGTGAACGAACTCGACGATTGGACCAGGAAATGACCGCCAATACGCCTGGCGTGGTTCGTAACTCGCAATTCGTAATCCGCGGTTGCCACGAGTGGATCTTATTGACGCGATTTTGCGGGTTGGATTCACCGAAAACCGTGATATTTCAAAAAACAACCGCGCGCCGCGGACCATGAATTCATCATTCGGCATTGAATTGATCCCTGGAGACCAGATTGCTGCGCTACCTCGCCCTCGCCGAATGGTTCGGACCCCTCCGAATCCTGGATAGCATTACCGCCCGCGCAGCGCTCGCGGTAATCATGGCGTTTTTTCTCGCCCTGCTGTTCGGGCCCGCCTTTATCCGCCACATGAAAGCCGGGAAAGCCTGCGAAGATGTGGAGAAACCCGACGCCAGGCGGCTCCAGGAACTCCATGACTGCAAAAAAGGCACGCCGACCATGGGCGGGCTGTTCCTGGCGGCGGCGGTCGCCATCACCGTCTTCCTGTGCTGCGACCCCGGCAATCCGTTGGTCTGGGTCGGGCAATTCACCTTCATCGGTTTCGGCGCCCTGGGATTCCTCGACGACCTCTGGAAACTGAAGGGATGGGGCAGAAAGGGTCTTATCAAGCGCCACAAATTTCTTGGCGAGATCGGGCTCGCCCTGGTTGCCGTTTTGCTCCTGTATATGGGATCCGAGCAGGGCTGGTTCGGCATGACCGGCGTCCCCGCCGGCGACCGCGAAGCGGACTTCGAGGCGATTACCAATTCGCGCAACCTAATCCCGCCGACGCGGCTGGTCATTCCGTTCACCAAATGGAGCGAGGTCAATCCCGACCTGGGCTGGGGCAACTGGATTCTCGCCATGATCATCATCGTCGCCTGCTCCAACGCGGTCAACCTGACGGACGGGTTGGACGGTCTCGCCTGCGGTTGCACCGGCGTGGTCGCGATGACCTATGCCCTGCTCTGCTATCTCGTCGGCAACGCCATGACCTGCGCCTTTTTCCGCATTCCCATGGTCCCGGGAACGGGCGAACTCTCGATTTTCGGCGCCGCGCTGGTCGGAGGATTGATGGGATTTCTGTGGTTCAACGCCAATCCCGCCCGCGTTTTCATGGGCGACACAGGCAGCCTGGCGCTGGGCGGCGTCATCGCCTTTCTCGCCATCGTCACCAAGCACGAACTGACCCTCATCGTCGCCGGCGGCATTTTCGTGTTCGAGGCTTTGTCGGTCATTCTCCAGGTCGCCGGCTTCCGCATCTTTCATAAACGCCTCTTCAAAATCGCCCCGTTTCACCATCACCTCGAATACAGCGGCTGGAGAGAGAACCACGTCGTCGTGAGATTGTGGATCGTCGGCCTGATCCTGTCGATAATGTCCTTAGGACTGTTGAAGATGCATTGATGCGGGTCCCGAGAACAGCACCCCCCGGGAGAGACATGATGACCGACCTGACGCGCGAGGAAGCCATCGCCGAAAGAGGCTACCTGGCCTGGCAGCGCACAAAATTGCTGATGGCGGTGTTCGCCCTGACCGGCTTCGGGCTGGTCATGGTGTATTCGGCCAGCCCCATCCGCGCCGCCCGCGGCGGCGGCTGGGAGATTGCCTACGCGCACAACCAACTGTGGAGACTGGGGATCGCGGTGGTCGCGATGTCGCTTCTGTCCATGGTCCCCTACCGCTGGTGGCAAAAATTATGGCTGCCGGCGCTTTTCGGAGGCTATGCGATCCTCGGCCTGGTTCTCACCCCGCTCGGTACCCGGGTCAACGGCGCGAATCGATGGTTCCGAACCGGCGCCATGAATGTGCAGCCGTCCGAGGTCGCCAAGTTCACCCTGGTGATCGCCGTCAGCGCCATACTGGTCACGATGGCTCCCGAGGGAAAACCCCGCCTGTTCCGCCACGTCATCCCACTGTGCATTCTGGTCGGCGTGGCCGTATTCCTGGTGGCGATCGAACCGGATTTCGGCACCGCCGCGCTGATCGGAGCCGCCCTCACCGCATTGATGCTCGCGGGTGGAGTCAGGGTTTGGCAATTGTCGCTGCTGCTGTTGCCCGTCATTCCCGCCGCCGCGTGGTACGGTTACACCAAATTCGACCATATCAGCCGCCGCATCGAGGATTGGATGGCGGGCGAAGCCTTTCACACCAACGTCAGCAAACTCGCCATCGGCAGCGGCGGCATATGGGGCATGGGGCTTGGACAGGGACCGGCGAAGCTGGACTATCTGCCCGAGGCGCATACCGATTTCATTTTCGCCATGGTCGGCCAGGAAACCGGCTTGATCGGAACCCTGTCCCTGATTACATTATTCGTTATTGTGATATGGCAGGGCCTGGCGATCGCCCGCAACGCTCCGGACCGGTTCGGGGCGCTTTTGACCTTCGGCGTCACCGCGTTCATCGGCGGCCAGGCCGCGTTCAACATGGGCGTGGTCACGGGAGTTTTGCCTCCCAAAGGCATTTCCCTGCCCTTCGTCTCGTTCGGCGGTTCGGGACTGGTGGTTTTTTATTCAATGATCGGACTCGTCGTCAGCGTCACCAGGGGGACGGCAATTCCCGGGGCGCGGTCGGCGGCGACGGGGCTGATGGCGAAGTATCGACCCAGGCCGGCGTTCTACGATCCGCCACAGGCGGAGGGTGCAAGCGTATGAAAATCTGGCTGGCGGGAGGCGGCACGGGGGGGCATCTTCTTCCCGGCATAGCCCTCGCCGAAGACATACAACGCATCGTCCCCGGGGCGGAAATCGGTTTTTTGGGCACAAACGAGGGGCTCGACCGGGAACTGCTTTGGGGTACCGGGTACGCCCTCAAACTGCTTGCCGCCGGGCGCGGGTCGCCGTTGTCGTGGCGCCGCCCGCTCAACGCGCCGAAGTTCGCCCTCGCCCTGGCCCAAGTCTTCCGCCTGTTCCGCCGCTCGCGGCCGGATCTCGTCGTGGCCCTGGGCGGCTTCGCCGCCGCCGCCCCCGGCATCGTTGCGAGGATCCTTCGCATCCCTCTGGTCATTCTCGAGCAAAACACCGTTCCGGGAAGGGTGAACCGGCTGCTCTCCGGATGGGCGCGGCAGATACACTCCCAATTCGAAGAGGCGCGGCAGTATTTCCGCGAATCCCCGGCCACCTTCCACCACAGCGGCTCCCCGTTGCGCGCGCCGTTCCAGCGCCTCGCCGCCGAACCGCCCGCCAAAGGCGACGCCATCCTCGTCATGGGCGGCAGCCAGGGCGCCAAGCGATTGAATGAAATCGTCGCCAACGCGGCTCGCCGCATCGTGGGCGAAACCGGCGGCAAGCTTATCCACGTGGCCGGCCCCGCGCACGAAACCGCCATTCGCTCCGCATACGCCAACGCGGGCGTCGACGCCGAGGTATACGGTTTCCATAACCATATGGACGAACTGTACCGCCGTTCGCGGCTGGTGGTGGCCAGGTCGGGAGCGGTAAGCATCGCCGAGTTCGCGGCCGCCGGCCTGCCGGCGGTGCTGGTTCCCCTGCCCTCGGCGATGGACGACCACCAGCGGCTCAACGCACTCTCGCTCTCCCTTTCCGGGGCGGCCGTGCCGTATGAGGAAGCCACCGCCTCCACCGACACTTTCGCCCCTCTCGTCGTCGCGCTCTGGCGCGACGAGCCCCGCCGCGCGGCGATGGCCGAGGCCATGCGGGCGACGGCGAAGCCGGATTCGGGGAGGGAAATCGCAGAGAGCATCCTCTCCCTGGTCTAGCCGATCCCAAACAAGGAACATCAGTGCGACAACCGAAATATCTGCCCATGACCCGCGAGGAAATGAACCGCCTCGGTTGGGATGAATTGGATGTGCTCCTCATCTCGGGGGATGCGTATCTCGACAGCCATATCCACGGCGCGGCCGTTCTCGGCCGCTGGCTGGTGGAGCACGGTTTCCGCACGGGAATCGTCGCCCAGCCCGACTGGCGAAGCCCGGAAAGCCTGCTCCCCATGGGCAGGCCGCGAATCATGGCCGGCGTCACCGCCGGCGCGCTCGACTCCCTCGTGGCGCACTACACGGCATTCAGGAAAAAAAGGAGCGACGACGCCTATTCCCCCGGCGGCCGCGCCGGCCTGAGGCCGAACCGAGCAAGCTTGGCGTACACCGGCCTGGCGCGGCGGGCGTTTCCCGGACTGCCCGTGATTCTCGGCGGCGTCGAGGCGTCGATGCGCCGCGCCACGCATTACGATTTTTGGGATAACGGCCTTCGTCGCTCCGCGCTCCTCGACGCAAAGGCCGATGTCCTCCTCTACGGGATGGCGGAACGTTCCTTTCTTGCGATGGCCCGGCTTTTCTCCCGGGATCAGGCGCGCCGGCGCGCCGCGGAGGCTGTCGCGCGCGAACGGCCGCCGGGAAGCGCCTATGCCGTTTCGCCCGGCTCCGAACCGGCGGGAGCCGAAAACCTGCCTTCCCACGAAGCCATCGCGAAGGACCCTTCACTTCTGGTGAAAACAGCCTTGGCCTTCGAGCGTCAGATGCTCAGGGGCGGTCCCGCCATGATCCAGCGCTCGGCGGGCCGGACCATGGTGTTCGAGCCGCCGGAAGCGCCGTTGTCCACCGGGGAGATGGACCGCGTTTATGCGCTGCCTTTCACCCGCAAGGCGCATCCGTCCTATACCGAGCCGATCCCCGTCGAGGAAATGGGCAAGGACAGCGTGGTCTCGCACCGGGGTTGCGCCGGCGGATGCAGTTTCTGTTCCATCGCGCTCCATCAGGGACGGAGCATCCAATCCCGGAGCGAACAGTCCATTCGGGATGAAATCCGGTCGCTCGCGTCGGATCCCGCCTGGAAAGGCTCGATCTCCGACATCGGCGGCCCCAGCGCCAACATGTGGAACGCCTCCTGCGCCGCCGACCGATCGGCGTGCGCACGCCACAGCTGCCTGTTCCCCAAACGCTGCCGGCATTTTCGCCATGCCCAAAACGAGCAGGTCGCCATGCTTCGCGACCTGGCGAAAATTCCGGGCGTCAAGCACGTCCGCATCGCCAGCGGCGTACGCCACGACCTTGCCCTCGCCAGCGACGGGTATATGCGCGCGCTCGCCGGCGAATTCACCGGCGGCCAGCTCAAGATCGCTCCGGAGCACGTCACGGAACGAATTCTGACGCTGATGCGCAAGCCGGGCGGACGCGGATTGGACGAGTTCATCGGGAAA
This sequence comes from Planctomycetota bacterium, assembly GCA_031270685.1. Lineage (GTDB taxonomy): Bacteria > Planctomycetota > SZUA-567 > SZUA-567 > SZUA-567 > JAIRTL01. The sequence continues at coordinate 13,886 of JAISXA010000264.1, read as the reverse complement.
TTCACCGCTTATTCCGCGGGGGCGGGGAAAGAGCAGTACCTCATCCCCTACCTCATGTCGGCTTTCCCCGGAACAACGGACGACGACATGCGGAATTTGCATTCCTGGCTCCGGAAACACCGCATGCGGCCGCAACAGGTCCAATGCTTTATTCCGACGCCGGGCACGGTGGCGAGCGCGATGTTCTTCGCGGAGGTCGACGGCGAGGGAAACCCGATCCCGGTCGCCCGCACCGATGCGCAACGGTTGCGCCAACACCGCCTGCTCGTGCCGGACCCCGCTCCCGCCAGGGGAAGGCCGGAAGGAAGGTTCGACCGCCGATCTCCGGGCGGGGAACGCCGGGATCGGCCGCCGCGTCGCGTCCCCCGCGGCAAGCCGCCGCGTGGAGAAGGCCGGGGTTGGCCGCCGCGACGGGGCGATTCGGGACGATCGCCGCGCGACGGGCGGGGATTTTCCGGCGGCATGCCGGGTGGAGGTCCGCCCGGAGGACGAAAGGGCGGTGACCGGGCATGACGCTGTTGACCGCCAACCGCATCACAAAAAGCCATGGTCCGGAAATATGTTTCCGGAACCTGTCCTTCACCATATCCGGAGACGACCGGATCGGTTTGATCGGGCCGAACGGCAGTGGCAAAACCACTTTCTTCAAAGTCCTCTCCGGAGAAGAGGACGCTGAAGGCGAAGTATCGCGGCGACGGGGTCTCTGTATCGCGCGGCTCGACCAGACCCCGTCCTTCACGTCAAATGCGACGCCGCGCTCGATCATGGCCGAGGCGGTCAGCCGCTGGGATAAGCTCGACCGCGACATCGACCTTCTGCGCGAGGAACTCGCCGACATGGAGGGGGGCGAACTCGACCACGCGTTGCAAAGACTCGCCGATCTCGAGGCGTGCCGCGAGGCGGGCGACGGGGAATCGGCGACGCGACGGGCGCTGGCGATGCTACGCGGCGTCGGGCTCGGGGAGGGCCGGTTCGACCAAGACGTCGAAAGCATGTCCGGCGGCGAACGTTGCCGCGTCGCCCTCGCCCGACTGCTTCTTGAAGAGCCCGACCTCTGGCTGCTCGACGAGCCGACCAACCACCTCGATCTCGCTGGCATCGTGTTTCTCGAGCGTTTTCTGCGCGCCAGCGCCGCCGCCGTCGTCGTCGTCTCCCACGATCGGCGCTTTCTCGACCAGGCGACCAACGCCACCTGGGAACTGGAGGACGGGGAATTGTACCGTTATCCCGGTGCTTATTCCAGGTCGCGTCTAATCCGCGAGGAACGCAGACTTGTCCAATGGCGCGAATTCATGAAGCAGCGCGAATTCATGCGGCGTGAGGAAAGGTTCATCGACAAGTGGCGGGCGGGAACGCGCTCGCGACAGGCGCAGTCGCGAATGAAGCGGCTGGCGAAAGTCGAAATGACGGAGGAGCCGCGCAACCAGTCGAGGCTGGCCGCGCTCGACCTCAAGCTTTCGCGCCGGTTGGGCGCCCTCGTCCTCGAGACCCGCGGCCTCGCCGTCGGCTTTCCCGGAACCGCCCTGTTCTCCGGCCTCGACCTAGAGTTGTCGCCCGGCGAGACCGTGGGCATTGTCGGACCGAACGGATCCGGAAAGACCAGCCTTTTTTCCACCCTCCTCGGCGCGCTCCCGCCGCTGTCGGGAACTTACCGCTGGGGGCCGACGGTGGAAATAGGAGTCCTGGGACAACATGAATCGTTTCCCGACGAAAAGCGGACGCCGCTCGAATACCTGCGGGACTCCAATCTCGGCGAGGACGACCAAGACCGCCGCGACAAGCTGGGCGCGATGCTTTTTTCCGGCGCCGACGCGTACAAACCGATCGCGGTCTTGTCGGGCGGCGAGAAAAAGCGCCTCATGTTGACGCGTTTGCTTCTGGAAGGGCACAACGTTCTTCTCCTCGACGAACCCACCAACCACCTCGACATTCAAAGCGCCGAGGCGGCGACGCTGGCGTTCTCGGCATATCCGGGCACGGTGGCGGTCATCAGCCACGACCGGTATTTCCTCGATGAAATCGCCGACCGCATCCTCTGGCTCGAAGACGGGACCTGGCGCATCACGCGCGGCGGCTTTGTCGAGGCGGAGGCGGAACGCGACGCCCTTTCCAGGAATGGCGGCGACGGCGATGCGGCAGGGCGGGATCGGCTTAAGCCGCACGCCGCAAGGCCGGAACGCAAGGAGGAAAATCCCTTCGCCGACTGGCGGACGGGAAAAATCGAAGCTAGAATCATCGAAAACGAGGAACGAATGGGAGAATTGCACGCGGCGTTCCTCGATCCGACGGCGCTCAAGGACGGCAACCGGATGCGCCGCCTGCAAACGGAACTCTCGCGCATTGAATCGGAACAAGCCTTCCTGGAGAAGGAATATTCGAAAAGGGGATAACGGCCCACCGCGACAGCGCCGTTATCGGAACCCGACTTTGTCCCATGGATGTCTTTTGAAGAAAATCAAACAACCCCGTTTTTCTCGAAAGCGTTTCATCGTTCCGGGAAAGTAAGAATGACGGATGGCGGATATTGCCGCCATCTCGACGCTTATTCCCGGATACAAGCCCATGGCGCGAACAGCCAGTCCCCATCTCCACACCTTGACGCCGGAAAGCATCCGCGCCCGGCGTTTTTTGCCGTTTGCCGCCGCCGTTCTTTTCGCAACCGCCGTCAATTCGGGTTCCGCACCTTCCGGACAGCTGGCTCAACCGCGCGGCAACCTTCGCCCCACGGGAGAAGATTATTCCCGGTCGGGAGCGATCGGCGATTCGCTTCGGGTAAGAATCCCCTTCGCCGCCCAGGAGCGACCCCAGGTGCCCAAGGATATCGATGCGCTCCGCACGATCACCGGTTCGGAATTCGTCTGCCTGGAACGGGCCAACTTCCTTATCGCCAGCGATCTCGAATTCGACGAGTACGAATATCTCATCGACGGCGTCTTCGACTATTGCCGCCGGGCTTTGATAAACGCCTATTTCGATCGCCTCCCCTATCCCGGGCCCACCATCAACCTGTTTGTTTTCAGGGATTATGACAGTTACGCGAACGGGCTGCGGCGTTTCTTCAACATGGATCCGATCAGTCCCTACGGTCATTACGGCCACAGCCAAAAATACCTCGTGATCAACTTCGATACCGGCCCCGGGACCATGGTCCATGAAATGACCCATGCGCTCATGGCCGACGATTTTCCGGAAGCCCCCATATGGCTCGCCGAAGGCTTGGCAAGCCTGTACGAGCAATGCCGCGCCGAAGGGGGTACGCTGCGCGGAGACGACAACTGGCGGCTTCCAGAACTCAAAACAGCCCTTGCCGGCGATGCGCTCACCCCCCTCTCCAGATTGCTGGCGATGAGCCCCGCCGACTTCCGGGCCGCAAATGAAAGCCTGCATTATGCCCAGGCTCGTTATTTGTGCAAATATCTCGAAGATCTGGGCATTCTTGCCATCGTCTACAAGGATTTCCGCGACAACCACCGCCAGGATCCGAGCGGAGCGCGTTTTCTCGCAAAAGCGTTCGGCAGGCCTTTGGCCGAGATCGAGAGCGCCTGGAAGCGCTGGCTCGGCTATCAAAACTGGCAGGAGGATCAATACGATTTAACCACCGCCCAATGATGCCGCCAACCTTGTCGTTTTCCAATGCCAGCGACATTCAGCGTTTCAGACTCCGAACAATTCGGCTATACCATCGAGAGCAAACCAGGCGTTCAGTGCGGGAAAAAAAGTTGACTAGACGTTTGGAAGTTGTATTGTAAAGTCGTATTGTGATGATATCTGGCCGACTCGTCCCCATTATGGGTGGCCGAACGATGTTCCCGTGGCAACCAAATCAGGAGGAAACTCATGACGACCGACGTTAAAGGTCGCGGCGGAAAATATCTCACCTTTGTCCTCAACGAGGAGCAGTACGGCATTGAAATCCTCAAGGTCAGGGAGATCCTGGGCGTGTTGCCGATCACGCCCATGCCACAGGCGCCGCACTTTGTCAAGGGCGTCATCAACCTTCGGGGCAAGGTCATTCCCGTCATCGACAGCCGATTGAAATTCGGCATGATGGAAAAGGAGGTGACCCCCGAGACCTGCATCATAGTCGTCGACGTCAACGGCGCGTGGATGGGCATGATCGTCGATACGGTGAAGGAAGTCATGGACATTCGCGACGAACAGATCGAGGACGCGCCCCGCATGGGCGGCGGCGGCGACTCCGGCATTCGCGGCCTCGGCAAGGTCGGAAACCAGGTCAAGATTCTTCTGGACATCGACAAGGTGATGTCGGACATGGTAGTGACGGAGATGCCCAGTTTCGAGCTGTAAAGGGCTGCGCGGGAAGGCGGACCATGGACGCGGCGAATCAGTTTTATATCGATGTTCTGAAAACGAAATACGCCGCCTTCGATGGTCGCGCGCGGCGCAAAGAATACTGGATGTACGTGTTGTTCAATGCCATCGCCGCGGTCGCGGCCATGATCATCGACAACATTATCGGCTTCCCCTTTTTTTACATCCTGTACGGCCTGGCCGTCCTCGTCCCGTCGATCGCGATAAGCGTCCGCCGCCTCCATGACATCGGCAAAAGCGGCTGGTGGATTATCATCGCCCTCGTCCCGCTCGTTGGTGTGGTCATCCTCTTTGTCTTCAGCGTGATGGAAGGCCAAAAGGGTCAGAACCAGTACGGTCCCGACCCCAAAGCGTGAACGAAAGTCTCCCAAATGGCGTAGCCGGCGTCGACCATGACGAGCGACCCGGTCATGCCGCTTGAAGCGTCCGATGCCAGGAAGAGATTGACTGACGCCACTTCCTCCGGTTCACCATGCGTTTCATCGGGGTCATTTCCATCCAAACCGGGCCAAGGTGCGGCTCCTTGTAGGAGACATTCACCCCGCATTCAATACGTCTGCCGTCCTCGTCAAAGAAATACGCCCGCAATTCGTCAACCGCCAACTTAACTATTATTTTTTTGGCGTCCCCTTGACTCCACCAGTCATCTTGGATCAGACAGAACTATTGGCAGAATCCGCGTGAGGCGCATGGAAGATGTCAAATGCCGGGGCGACATGGAGTTATCGCGCAATCGGTCGAACCTGGCGGCGCTGTGGCGTCTGACAGCCTTCAGGCGCATCGCGAGACAGCTGGATATGTCCGCCAGAGATATGCCTTGACGGCGGCTTCACCGCCAAGTAAACTTTGTGCGTTATGAAAACATCCGTCATGTTCAAAACCGTCGTCGCCTTGATCATCCTCGCGGCCGCCCTGCCCTGCCTGCCCGGGTGTCTCGGCCGGTTCGCCGCCAATCAGGGCCGGCGGCAGGCTGCGAGAAGTGCGGATCGCTATGTGCGCAAATACGCCGAACCGGAGATCGAGGAATACCGTGACGACGATCCGGCGGCGCGACGTGAATCCAGGCGGATGCGCAACGACATCGCCGACGCCATCGTCCGCAGCGGCAATCCGCGCCAAAAAACCCGGGTGGGCGTGGACGACGACGGCTGGCTCACCAACGAGGGCTATTAGCGGACTTTTGGAGGAAATCGGGCCAACCACCGCCGATTTCCTCCAAAGATGTTACTGTTCACGGATCAACGGGTTGATTTTTCATCAGGTCGGGTGATGCCGCCGACCAGGCAATAATTTCCGACGGAAAATGGAACCCTGGGAAACTTAGGAGAGAATCAAACGGCGATTTGTTTGATTTTCTCTAAAAGTCCACACAAATATAGCGTAGTGGAACTAATTTCCTTTCGGCGTTCGCGCGCCTGGTTTTTCAAGCCAGCAGGGCGTTTCAAAAAAAATAAATTGTCGTTGACAACGCGGATTCAGCTGTTATCATTGTTTCCGTGCTCGAGCACAGGCAATTCTATTTACCTGAATCGCTTGTCTTGTGCACGAACACGAAAGCACATGAAACGACGCCGTCCGCACGGATCACTCTTCGAACCTGTGTCCTCTTGCTCCGCGCACTCAACGACATTATCGCTTTTGCGTCATTCTTGACGGAATACTCTTGATGATCACCATTCGGGAGATAGCCGAACTGGCGGGCGTGTCGCGCGGAACCGTCGATCGCGTTATCAACAATCGCGGCGGCGTGAACCAAGCGGTCGAGCAGCGCATCTCCGGCATCATCCGGCAGTATAAATACAAGCCAAACAAGCTGGCGCGCGCCTTGGTGAACAGGAAGAAATCGGCTACGATCGGGATCCTTTCCGCAACGGTGGAAAACGTCTTCTTCAAGGAGGTTTACCGCGGGATCCGCCAGGCCGCCTCCGAGCTCGCCGAACTGGGCGTTTCCCTCAATTATAAGGAAGTGGCGAAGTTCTCGGTCAGGGACCAGTTGCGCTGCATCGACGACATGCTCGCCGAGGGCATCGACGCGCTGGCCATCAACCCCATAAACGACGACAGGATCCGAAAGCGTCTGCTGGAGACCGCCGGGGTCGATCTGCCGATCATCACCTTCAACTCCGACATCAAGGGCATACGGCGTCTGGCCTATATCGGCTGCGATTACCAGAGAACCGGCAGGATCGCCGCCGCTTTGCTCGCCTTCGTCACCCGGCGCAAGGCGGAGATCGCAGTCGTAACCGGATCCTTTTCGAGTCTCGGGCACAGCATGCGCGTCGACGGCTTCAGGAAGGAACTCGAGGCGCACGGGAAAATGCGCGTCGCGGAAGTTGTCGAGTGCTTCGACGACGACATCACCGCCTACGCCAAGGTGCGGGAGATACTCGAAAGAAACGACGCGATAAACGCATTTTTCTTCTCGGCCGCCGGCAAGGAAGGAGGCATCCGGGCCATCCGGGAATGCGCCGCAAAAAGACGGCCGAAAATAGTCACCGTTGACATCGAAGCCTTCACCAGGGACTGCCTGCTCGACGGAACGGTGATCGCGACCGTCTGCCAGCAACCGTATGTCCAGGGATACGAACCGGTCCGGCAGTTGGCCGACTATCTCCTTCTCGGAGAAGAGCCGGCCCAGGAAATGCAGTACACCCAGGCGGAAATCATCATCCGGCAGAGCCTGGAGGCGTGAAGTCGACTTTTAAAGGAAATCGGGCAAACCGCCTCCCGATTTCCTTTAAAGATTCAACCGCTTTCGATTCAATGGGTTGTTTTTCGTCAACTCGACCCAAGCCGGCGACATTGCGGAAAAACGGTTCTGAAACGAACGCCCTGAAACTTTGAGGGAAATCAATCGGAGGTTCGATTGATTTCCCTCAAAAGTCCACGTGAAGCGGGAACGCGAATTGTGAAATCGGCATTAGCCCGTCTTGGCCAAGACGGAATCGTCCGTCTCCGATGCGAATCGGAGCAAAAAAGGAGGAAGTGAAATGAGAAAACTGGCAACCATGCTGTTCGCGGCAACGCTTTCCCTGTCCCTCGCGGCCGGCGCGAGGGCGGGAGAACGGATCGGCGTCTCCATGCCCACCCAGAGCCTGCAGCGATGGAATCAGGACGGCGCAAACATGAAGACCCTGCTGGAGGCGGCCGGCTACTCGGTCGATCTTCTGTACGCCGGGGACAATGACATTCCCACCCAGGTCAACCAGATCGAAAACATGATCTCGACCGGCTGCAAGGTGCTGGTCATCGCCGCCATCGACGGCACCTCGCTGACCAGGGTGCTGGACGTGGCCAAGCAGAACGGCATTTCCGTCATCGCCTACGACCGCCTGATCATGAACTCCGACGCCGTCTCCTACTACGCGACCTTCGACAATTTCAAGGTCGGCACCACCCAGGGCGGGTTCATCGAGGCGAAACTCAATCTCAAGACCGCCGCCGGCCCCTTCAACATCGAGCTGTTCACCGGCGACCCGGGCGACAACAACGTCAACTTCTTCTTCGGCGGCGCGATGTCGATCCTGAAACCTTACATCGACAGCGGCAAACTGGTAGTTCCCTCCCGCCAGACCACCCAATCCCAGTGCTCCACGGTCAACTGGAACACCGAGGAATCCCAGAAACGCATGGAAAACCTGGTTTCCGCCTATGGTTACGGCCCCAACGGCACCAAACTCGACGCCGTTCTCAGTTCCAACGACTCCGTCGCCAACGGCGTCACCAACGCGCTCATCGGCGCCGGCTTCCGCAAGGGCAACTTCCCCGTCCTCACCGGACAGGACTGCGACAAGCCATCGATGAAGAACATCCTCGCCGGGACCCAGTCCATGTCCGTGTTCAAGGACACCCGCACCCTCGCCAAGCAAGTCGTGAAAATGGTCGACGCCATCGTCAAAGGCCAGAAAGTCGACATCAACGACACCACGACCTACGACAACGGCACCGGCATCATCCCCTCCTTCCTCTGCGACCCGGTCATCTGCACCATCGACAACTACAAGGAACTGCTCATCGACAGCGGCTATTACACCGAAGCGGATTTGCGGTAACCGCAATCCGGAACCGGAAGACCGCCCGTCCGAATCCGTTGCGGATTCGGACGGGCGGGTTATAATCCCCACGGGGGGCGGCCTCGACAGGGAGACTTTCGTGAGCGGCATACTTCTTGAAATGCAAGGCATCACCAAGACGTTTCCGGGCGTAAAAGCCCTGGACAACGTCAACCTGCGGGTCGAGGACGGCGAAATCCACGCCCTGGTGGGCGAAAACGGCGCCGGCAAATCGACCCTGATGAAGGTGCTGGCCGGGGATTATCCCCACGGCGACTACGACGGCACGATCATATACGACGGCAAGGAATGCCGCTTCACCGGCATGAAGGACAGCGAACGCCTGGGCATCGTCACCATCCACCAGGAACTGGCGCTCGTCCCCAACCTGTCCATCGCCGAGAACATGTTCCTCGGGAACGAACGCGGCTCCTACTTCAGGCTCGACTGGGACCAGACCTTCCAGATGACCACGAAATACCTGCGGATGGTCGGACTCGACGAGGCGCCGCACGTTCTGGTCAAGGACATCGGCGTCGGCAAGCAACAACTGGTCGAAATCGCCAAGGCGTTGGCGAAGAAGGTCAGGCTGTTGATCCTCGACGAGCCGACGGCTTCGCTGAACGACAACGACTCGCAGAAACTTCTCGACCTTCTCGTGGAGCTCAAAAAAGGGGGGATGACATCCATCCTGATCTCCCACAAGTTGTCTGAAGTCTCCCAGATAGCGGATCACATCACGGTCATCCGCGACGGCACCACCATAGAGACGCTTACCCGGGGCGTGGACGACTTCAGCGAACCTCGCATCATCAGGGGGATGGTGGGGCGCGAAATGACCGACCGCTTCCCCAAACGCGAAAGCCATCCGGGGGATATCGGCCTCGAGGTCCGCAATTGGACCGTCCACCATCCACTCTACCCCGAGCGCAAGGTATGCGACGACATCGACATCCACGTCCGCAAGGGCGAGGTGGTAGGGATTTCCGGCCTGATGGGGGCGGGGCGGACCGAGCTGGCCATGAGCGTCTTCGGCCGCAGCTACGGCACGAAAATTTCCGGGCGGATCCTGATCGACGGCCGCGAGGTCGCGCTCAACAGCGTCCAGGACGCCATCGCCAACAAGCTGGCGTACGTCACCGAGGATCGCAAGGGCTGCGGGTTGCTTCTCGCCAGCGACATCCGGGAAAACACCACCCTCGCCAACCTCGGCCGCATCAGCAGCCGCAGGGGCGTTCTCGACAAGGACAAGGAAATCCAGCTGGCCAAGGTCTACACCGATCTGCTCTCGGTAAAGTGCTCCGGCATCGACCAGCTTGCCGGCAACCTTTCCGGCGGCAACCAGCAGAAAGTCCTCCTGTCCAAATGGATGTTCGCCGAACCCGAGGTTCTCATCCTGGACGAACCCACCCGGGGCATCGACGTGGGCGCGAAGTACGAGATATACACCATTATCAATAAATTGGTCGAGGCCAAGAAAACGGTCTTGATGATATCCTCGGAACTGCCCGAGATTCTCGGCATGTGCGACCGGATCTACGTCATGAGCGAGGGTCGGATTGTGGGCGAGTTCACCCAGGCGGAGGCGAACCAGGAGGCCATCATGGCCTGCATCCTCAGCGCGAAACCGCCGGAAAAGCCGGACGTCGTCCCGATTGCGCAAGGAGCGTGAACATCATGTCGAGACTGTGGGATATTCTCAAACGAAACACCATGCTGATCGTGCTGATCCTGGTCATGATCCTCTTCGAAATCCTGATCCGCTGGAACACCAACGGCTACGGATCGCTTTTCCGGCCGACCAACGTCACCAACCTCATCAACCAGAACGGATATGTGGTCATCCTGACCTGCGGCATGCTCCTCTGCATCCTCACCGGCGGCAACATCGACCTGTCGATCGGCTCGATCGTGGCGCTGGTGGGCGCGATCGCCGGCGTCTTCATGGTCAATTGGGGAACGAACATCTACCTGTCCATGGCGCTTTGCCTGCTGATCGGCCTGGGCCTCGGAGCGTGGCAGGCGTTCTGGGTAGCGTACATAAAGATTCCGCCGTTCATCACCACCCTGTCCGGCATGCTCGCGTTCCGCGGCTTCGCCTGGCTGATCCTCGGCGGCCTCACCATATCCGCCTTCCCCCCGGGCTTCAGCCGCTATTTCAACAGCTTCCTCCCCGGAACCGGCACCCCCGGCGAAAACTACGCCTTCACCATCACCGTCGCCGTCGTGGCGGCGCTGGCGCTGATCGCCATCCAGTTCTGGACCCGCCTCAAGAAGATCCGGAAACATTACGAGGTCGAGCCGATGTGGGAACTGCTGCTCCGGCTCGTCTTCGGCTGCTTCGTCATCATCGCCACCGGACACCTTCTGGGGCGCGACAAAGGCATTCCGGTCATCCTTATCCTGCTGGCGGTCGTGGTTCTGGTCTACAACTTCTTCACCATGAACACCGTCCCCGGACGGCGGCTCTACGCCATGGGCGGCAACGAAAAGGCGGCACGCCTCTCCGGGGTCAACACCGACCGCCTCATGTTCTTCTGCTACGCCAACATGGGCTTCCTCTCCGCATTGGCCGCCCTCATCTGCGTGGCGCGCTTCGACACCGCCAATCCGTCCGCCGGAACCAATTACGAGCTCGACGCCATCGGCGCGTGCTTCATCGGCGGCGCCTCCGCCTACGGCGGCGTCGGCACCATTTTCGGCTGCATCATCGGCGCGATCTTCATGGGCGTGCTGAACAACGGCATGAGCCTGCTGGGCATGGGCGCGGACTGGCAACGGACGGTCAAGGGCCTGGTGCTCCTGGCCGCCGTGATCTTCGACGTGCTGTCGCAGAAACGCAAGCGCCTGAGCTGAATGCCCGTTGAATCTGAAGCTGTATGGACCACACTAAACCCAGTTTGCCGTTGTCTTGGAATAATAGTTGCTTCCCCTATCTCATATAGGAATGAACAGGCCTGTAAAATGTACGTGCTCGGAGCATGTAAGCCTGTTTTTTTTGAGGAGGGAGAGCGTCATGCAAATAAACGGAAATTCGTACTCGAGCCTGTATTCTTCTGTCGCCGCACAACCGCGTCAGCGTAAGTCGTCGGAAATTGAGGATTTGTACTCCAAGGCAGACGAGAACGGCGATGGAAGGATCGACCAATCCGAGATTTCTTCGTTACTTGCGCAGATGAAATCTTCACAGGCGGAGAGCGGACAAAACTCCGATGATGGCGACCGGCAGTTTGGTCCGTCGGAGGAAGAAATTGCCGCAATATTCGCCGAGGTCGACAGCGACGGCGATGGGTTCCTGTCCCTTGATGATTTCGCCGCGTTTGGCGAAAAAATGCGCGCCAACGGAAACCAACCATCCGGAGCGCCCCCTTCTGGCGACCCCCCGCCTGTTGGCGGTTCTCTTTCCGGAAGCGGTGTTGCGAAATCCGATGAAGAAGACATCGCCGCCATATTCGATGCCGCAGACACCGACGGCGATGGCAAGGTATCCCTGGAAGAACTGATCGCTTTCCAACAGGAGATGCGAAACAATTCCGGGACGGATGACGCCAGCAATCAGTCCGCTCTCGACGCCCTAATCCAAATGGCGCAAACATCGGTCGACACGCTGACAAACGCATTGACCGGCGATGCGAATGTCGAGTCAAGCCCGCTATCGATGGCCGACATTCTTTCCGCATTCCGTAAGAACGGTTCCGAAGCGAACGACTTCATAAGCCTCATTCAGAATATCATAAAAGAGGCGTACCAGCTTGGCCAGAAAGACTCCTCTGCCGCTACAGCCATGACAGATGCAAGCGTCAACCAGGCATAAATTGGCAGAAAGAGTTGGCTGATCAGTATCGAATAGGAGGAAGGTAGGCGACTATGCCTACCTTCCGTCCTCGCACCACCGTACGCAGTGGTCACGTTTATGAAATAACTGGAGTTTTGCAAATTGATTTTGCTCTTTGTCGACTTTTAAAGGAAATCGGGCCAACCGCCGCCCGATTTACTTTAAAGATTCAACCGCTTTCGTTTCAATGGGTTGTTTTTTCGTCAACTCGACCCAAACCTGCGACGTTGCAAAAAAACGTGGCTGAAACGTACGCCCTGAAACTTTGAAGGAAATCAAACAGCGGTTTGTTTGATTTCCTTCAAAAGTCCACTCTTTGGAATACGTACAATCTTAGTCTGACCGCGACGCTTGCCGACAGACTCCATGACCAACGCGACCAGCGCTTCGTCCGCTATCCCATGGCCAAGCTCACCCGCGAAGACTCTACGCCCCCCGCCTTGGGATTGTCCCGCCAGGACGACGCCGACCGGCTCGCCCACGACCCCGCCTTCAGGACCGCCGTCTGGGACCGGCCAGGATGCGAAGCGGCGGACGAGCGCCTCGCCTCGCAACCCACCGCGTCGAGGCTCGTCTCCCTCCTGGCCGGATGGCACAACCGCGGGGGACTCCGCCAGTTCCTCCACCAACCCGTTCTCCGCCATCAGCGTCAAAGCGGCAGCGAGCAAAGGGTTGTGCCCTCTTCCATTTGCACTTGTGAATAATCCAGCAAACATTACCAAGGAATTATCTCCCGAGACACCCTCGCAAGAACGAGGTCGCCATAGACCGAAACCGCGTTCGGCTGCCAAAGAAGGCGCCTTTCGCCAGAAAGGTTCCTTTTTTGGTCAATGCGCACAAAGAGCGATGGTTGCGAACGCTCACGACTCCAGGACCGCGGCGGCCTTGGCCAATTCGCCGATGATGCCGATGCTTTGCGGGCAGACCGCCTCGCAGGCGCCGCACGCGACGCATCTGGAGGCCGGACGCATGGAGAGCGTCTCCCAGCGGTATACTCCCTTGGCGGTCGCCGGATCGCGGTAAATCAGGTAGTCGTTGATGACCTTGAAGGTTCCCGGAATCGCCACATGTTCCGGACAGGCCGGGACGCAATACTGGCAGTCGGTGCACGGAACCTGGGGTATGCCGGCCAAAACCTTCCGGACTTCGTCGATCACCGCGCGCTCGCCGTCGCTCAACGGTTGGAAGTTTTCCATGAAGGAAACGTTGTCCCGCATCTGGTCGAGCGTGGACATTCCGCTGAGAACGGTGATCACGCCCTCGAGCGAGGCGGCATAACGGATCGCCCACGACGCGGCGGAGGCGGAGGGGTTTGCGCGGGCCAGCATCTCGGCCGCCGGGCCGGGCAGCTTCGCCAGCGCGCCGCCCTTGACCGGCTCCATGACAATGACGGGCTTGTGGTGTTTCCTGGCGACCGAGTGGCATTTTCCCGACTGCACGATGCCGCTCTCCCAGTCCGAGTAATTGATCTGCAGTTGTACGAACTCCATTTCCGGATGGCGGACGAGAACCTCGTCCAGGTAGTCCGCGGTGGCGTGGATTGAGAAGCCGAGATGCCGTATCCTTCCCGCCCTCTTTTGTTCGGCGAGAAAATCCCATATGCCGAACCTGTCGAACGAGTCCGTCCGGCCGACGCCGAGGTTGTGGAGCAGATAGAAATCGAAATA
>JAISXA010000235.1 GCA_031270685.1 Planctomycetota bacterium | reverse complement strand
GCTGGTCAGTTCCTCCCCGTCCAGCATCTTCCCGAAGAGGCTCAACCCTCGCGGGGTGTTCCAAGCCTGCCTTGTCAACTTGTCCATCGTCGTTTCCTTCGAGCGTGGCGACAATTTCTTCCCGCGTCATTTTGGGCGGAGTCTGCCCGAACATATCGGATTCCGGGCGCGTAGCCTCATTGTACGCGGTCTCGGCCAAGCGCCTCAGACCCTCGGCCAGACGCTTTCTGCTGCGGATATTGTGTGCAAAGAAAGCCACGACCCGGCCCGCGAGCGGATCGAAGTTGACGTCCGTTTGCCGGCTTGCCTCTTCGAGCGTCATCCCGTGGCGCCGGGCGTTGACCACGATGCTTACCGCGTCGACGACGGCCTGGCGAATGTCGAAACTTCCCAGCCCTTCGAGGCGCATCATTTGCGGCGCGGCTTGGGCAAGGGCATTGAGGGCGTTGATCGCCTCCATGTCCTGTGCCTGCGCGTAGAGGCGCACCAGTTCGTCGTTGTCGTATCCCTGGGCGAAGATGGCCGCGTTGAGTCTATCCACCGCCTGCTTTGCGGGTTGTCCGTTGGCATCCAACAATCCGCCCTGCTCCTGGAGCGGCATCGAGATCACGAACTGACGCACGGTCGCCGGAGCCACCGCGCCATCCTCATTGAAGGCGAGCGACGAGAGATCGATTCGCCGGGCGTCGTTCCAAGCCTGCTCGACGGGCGATAAGACGAGGTTCGCCACGGTGTTGGACACATCGCCGATGTCGTTGGACACATCTTCCCGGCTCATCAAACGCACCAACACCGGACGCTTCATCGTGGCGACGACGGCAGGATCGATACCGGTGAGAGAAGTGTCGCCGATCAGTTCAGCGGTATAGCGGCCAGCCGTACCCTGTCGATACGCCTGTTGCAGCCCGGCGATACGCCCATTGCCCGCGATGGCGAGGAGTCCTGGATGGCTTGGGCCATAGCCGGAGTTGGGTGTGCCGTCGAACTGATGAGAAGCGAGCACGTGATTCGCCTCGACGATGGCGTACTGGACAGAGATGCGCCGGCCGTCCGAGGCAACGGCGGTATCGGTCTTGCCCCGCTGATTGTCCGGAATCTCACCGCCGGCGACCACGGGCGCCCCATTACCGAAATCACGCGACCAGGAGAGCCGCTGGTAATCGGGAGCGCCCGCGATGGCGTTCATTTGCTGAACGGAAGCAGCGGTGGACCGGCTGCGGTTCTGGAGGACGGATTCGCCGGCGGGTGGCCGCTGAACGAGCGAATCAAGTTCACGAAGAGCGAGGTCAGGAACACCGTCACCACGAACAGAATCAACAGCGGGACGAACGGAATCAACAGCAGGATCGACACGGCCCACCGGAATGTCTGATTCAGAAAATGCCGCATTTATTTCTCCCGGTGTTTGTTGCCGTTGTCTTCCTTGCGTTTTTGCTTGCTGGGCTTGGCCGGTTTCAAGGCCATATCGATCTCCTTCGGTGGGGGTTGAAAAATCGTCGATCAGAGAGAGCGCGGCGGAGAGCGCAGCCCGCTCGTTGGCCTCCGAGCGCGTCAGCGGACGCTCTTCGGCGACCAAATCGAGTTCATTCAGGCGGGCGAGGAAGGCGTCCTCGTTCCGAGTGGATGCGGGGGACGGGGTTTCCTCCTCGATTCCCAATCCTTCGGCGTCGGCCAGCCGCCCGGCGGCCTCGACCATCTGACTCACGTTGGTGGCGTTGGCAAGATCGTTTCCCGCGTCGCGGGCGCGTATTTCGGCGGCAAGTCCGCGATCCTGGAGTCGTTGTTCCAGTTCGGATTTGCCATAATTCAGCGCGCGGCCACCGGCATGGAATCCGGCGCCCATCCCACCGCCCGCGACCAAGCCGGTGGCTATCGCCTTCCCAGGATCGAAAGTCTGCGCGGGGTCGAATTGGCTCTTTCCGAGATAGCTTGCGTACTCCTCTCCGGGGTTCTGGACGGCTTCTTCAAAAGCCTCCCTGCCGACGTTCTTGGCGAACCCCTTGGCGCCCTTGTCGGTCAACTGTCCGAGCATCGCGCGCGTTTCCAGTCCGGCGCCGATGCCCGCGCCAGCGGTTGTCAAAGCGCCGGCGACGAGCGCCGATTTGTTCGCCGCCGCGCGCGCCTCTTCGGGCGTCGCGCCGTGTTCCGTGGCGAACTCTTCGACCTCTGCGCCGGTGATTCCGGCGGAGACGGCGCCTTCGCCGAGCATGTTGGCGCCGATGGCAAAGCGCGTCGCCCTTGTCCCGGCCCGTGCCGCGGCGACGCTACCCGCCCGCAGGGCGACGCTTTCGGATGCGCCGGCGGCGAGCGCGGCCTTCGTCGCGGCCTGCCGGGCGATTCCGGTAATGACCTTGGCGCCGACGCCGCCGACTCCCATGCCCGGCACCATTGCCGGGAGCGACGTGGCAATGTAATCGCCGATCGCCGCCGGGTTATCCCACAACGCGGCGATCGTCCCGGCGAAACCCTCGGCCCGGTCGACGGATTCGAGTTGTGCTTTCAGCGCCTCGGACTGCTTGGCTCCCCAACCTTCCTCGACTTCGCCGCCCCATTTTTGCAGGCTGTCCGCGTCGAATAGCCAGCCGATGCCCTTGGCCGTCGATCCGATTCCCTTGACGACGCCGCGGCCCGTATCCGATGCGACTTCGCCCCAGGTGCGCTCGGCACGGGCGGGCGGA
>JAISXA010000227.1 GCA_031270685.1 Planctomycetota bacterium | reverse complement strand
CATGCCGATGTCGATGACGTCCGCGCCCGCCTTGGTCAATCCCCTGATCATGGCCTGGGACAGCGGCGCCCCGGATGCCCGCATATCGCGCCCGACGATAACCAGTTGCGCGTCGAGAATCTGCGGCGCGGCCATACCGATCGCCTCGAACAGCGCTTCGTTGACCTGATCCGGATAGGTGCCCCTGACGTCGTAAGCCTTGAAAACGCCCATTAAAGTCTCCCCTGTTAATTTTCCCCGCACGGCCGAAGGCCAGGACCGCGAACCGCCATTGATTATTAAACCCCGCGTCGAATCTTCCGCAAGCAGAAAAGAAATCGCAATTCCATGCCGCTTGCGCCGTCCATGCCTTGGCGTGGACTTTTGAAGGAAATCGAACAACCCCCCGTTCGAT
The DNA here is from genome assembly GCA_031270685.1 of Planctomycetota bacterium. GTDB lineage: Bacteria > Planctomycetota > SZUA-567 > SZUA-567 > SZUA-567 > JAIRTL01. Next base: position 10,750 of record JAISXA010000227.1, on the reverse strand, counting down.
TTCCTTTAAATCGCGCTTTACAAGGACGGAGTCAGCGCCGGAGCCGGGGGGATGAGAAATGGTTCCGCCCCCAGCGTTTCCGGGTGAATCTGCGCCGCCGGCCGCCTTGAGCCCGCGTCCACGATCCTTCGGGATTGGTTGGCGGCGGCGGCCGGCATGCCCGGGGCCGCGTGAATAGGTTCGAGCGACGGCATTTCGGGGGACGGAAAGGCCGGCGGCGGGGGCGGCCGTATCGGAGCGCCGAAAGCCGCGGGCGGCGCGGCGTTGACCGGCGTCGACGGAAGCGGCGCCAAGGGTTGGGAACCCGGGGTCGCGGGTAGCGGGGCCAATGGTTCAAGAGCGGACGAATCCGGGGCGGCGGAACCGGCGACCGGCGGGGGACGCAACGGCCGGTCCCGGTTCCGGCGGATGTCCGCCCGCGCCTGCGGCAAAGTGGGCGGCGGTTTCATCCGGGGGCTGGGCGCGCCCCCGAGCGCGGCCGGCGGGCCGAAAATCTCCACGACCTGCCGGGCGCTTCCGCGAACGCCGGCGGGGTCGAGAACCGCGAGGTCGAACACATAGCGTCCGGGGAGCGTGATCACCAGGCCGACGTTCCGCCCTTCCACCTGTTCCAGCACCAGCCCCGGTCCGTCCGACTGCCGCCAGACGAAAGCGAGATCCTCCTTCGGCTCGTTCTGCACCACCGCCTCGAGCACGAAACGCTCACCGGTGCGCATGACCTGCGGACCGGCGACGCCGACGTCGAGCCGGCGGCGCGAAGCTCCGACCTCGATGTCTATTTCAATCGGCTTGCTGCGCATCCCGCGCTCGTTGGAAACCACCAGTTCGAAGCTGTACAAACCGTCGTTCGGCGGGTGGAACGCGGGAACGGCGTCACCCAAAGTTTCGTCGATCAGGTAGCGGGTCACCTTGGGGCCGCCGGTCTGGCGCCAATGGTAGGTCAGTTTTGATCCTTCGAGGTCGAAGCTGCGGGTGGCGTCGAGCTTGATCAGCGCGCCCGGCATGGCGCGGGCGGGCGCTTCCACCACGGCGACCGGAGGTTCGGGTTCGTTCACCACCTTGAGGGAATGAATCGCTGGTTCGCTTTCGAGGCGGCCGTCCGTCACCCTGAGTTCGAATTCGTAATCGCCGGCCCGGGGCGGACTGAAACGCTGGGCCGCGCCGTCGAACACTAGTTCGTAGCCGCTGACGAAGGGGCCGGACTTTTGGCTCCAGAAGTATTTGAGCCGCGACGGTTCCGGGCCTCCGCTTCCCCGGGCGTCAAGCATCACCTTTTCGCCCATCATCGCCACCGCCGGCCCCTGGATTTTCGCGACCGGCTTGACGCCCAGCGGCGGGGCCATCGCCGTCTCCGCCTCAGGCGGCGGCGCGGTGGGGATTTCGCGCGGCACGGCGCGGGCGCGGGCCACCGGCGGTCTTGGCCTGGGTTTTATGTAGAGGCGGGCGGTGACCGGCGGGCTCACGTCCTTGCCGTCGGAAACCACCAGCTCCACCTCGAACACCCCGTCCTGCCCGGGGATGAAAGACATCGCCGGTTTGGACAGCTCTTCCGGCGGGATTTCAAGCCGACCGCCGGAAACCAGGCGCCAGCGATAGATGAGCGGTTCGCCCTCCGGGTCGAACGAGCCGCTGCCGTCCACCGTCAGCGGCTTGTCGATTTCGCCCAGAACCTCGGCGTCCACCTTGGCGACCGGCGGCAGGTTGTCCCGTTCAATCATGATTTCGACGACAAACGGTTCGCTGTCCAGCCCGTTGGCGGTCACCACCAGTTCGAAACGATACAAGCCGGGAAGGCCGGTACGGAAATAGGGTTTGGCGGCGGCGGGGTCGGAAAGCTCGACGCGCGGCCCGGCGAGCTGGGTCCAGCGGTAGGTCAACCCGCCGCCGTCATATGTTTCGGAGCCGGTGCCGTCGAGTTCGATCAGGGCGGTGGGCATCTGTCCGGACACCGGAACCACGCCGGGATATTCGCCCGCCTTCGCCGGAAGGAGGGCGAAAACGGCGCAAGCAAACATCGTCCACGGCGCCGGCAAACGTCGACGCCGCGATCCGCGCGGCCAGAATGTACCCGAAGACATCGCCAAACGTGTGCTCGCGTTTTCGCTAAAATCCCCTATGGACGGAAAGCCCCCCAACCGGTATTCTTGCGTGCGTTCCGCTCGTGAAACATCGGTTTTCCCCGCGAAAACTCCCCCGGGGTAGATGCGGCGGACGGCGGAAACCGCACCATGTGTCCAATGTCCACCGGCGCTGGACAGGGCGGGAACGGGATTCCGCCATGATTTCTGTTGTATTCAGGGAGCGAATAAAAGCAATACCCGAGGGTAAACAAATTTTCGGTATTTGTTGTTCCCCGCGCCGATCCGCGAAAGGATGCCTCGCCATGTTTGTCGATTACGCGGACCGCGTCGCGGAGCGCGGAGCTCTTGGCCTGCCGCCGCTGCCGCTGACCCGCGACGCGGTCATGGAGATAACCGTACTGCTCGCATCGGGAAAGGAACGAACTCCGGGAGAATTCGCGGATTTAATCGACCTGTTGTCGAACCGGGTGCCGCCCGGGGTCGATCCCGCCGCCGGGGCGAAGGCGGATTTTCTGGCCAAGGTCGCGACGGACGAAGTTGCGGTCGACGGTTTTCCGCCCAAAGAAGCGATCCGGATGCTCGGCACGATGCTTGGCGGCTACAACCTGCAACCGCTTGTCCGCTGCCTTTCTTCCGACGCCCTCGCCGCCGCCGCGGCGGAAGCGCTTTCCGGGTGTTTGCTCGGGGAAACCATACTGCCGGAACTGGAAGCCCTGCTCGGGAATGGCAATCCCGCCGCCAGACGGGTGCTTGAATCGTGGGCCGAAGCGGAATGGTTTGTCCGCGCGCCGCGTTTGCCGGAATGTTTGCGGCTGGCGGTATACAAGGTCGAGGGCGAGGTGAACACCGACGATCTCTCCCCGGCGAGACAAGCGCCGACCCGCCCCGATATTCCGCTTCACGCCCTGTCCATGGGCGAGACGAGGTTTCCCGGCGGCGTCGGGGAAATTGTCCGTCTGCGCGATGAGGGCGCCCGGGAAGGGTATGCGGCGGCTTTCGCCGCCGATACCCTTGGCGTCGGGTCAAGCCGCAAATCGGCGACCAATTCCCTGGTCTGGACGCTCGGCGACGACATTCCCCATATCCCCAACAAACGGCGGGGCGGGGTGGCGCTCGCCACCCGGATCGCGCCGATTTTCCATGCCAGTTTCATGGACGCCGGCGGCCTTCCCATTCAAGCCGATGTTTCCGCCCTCGCGACCGGGATGCGGATCGCGCTCGAAATCGACGCCGGCGTCGGCGCCGGCCGGATGGTCGAGGGCGGGAAGGAGCTTGCGGCGTTCGCTTTTCCGCGCGACCTCGCCGATTCCTGGCGCGCCGGCGGGAGGATCAATCTCATCATCGGCCGCCGCCTCGCGGACCGCGCGGCGGCGATCCTGGGAACGGCGCGCCCGAAGATTTTTTACGAGCGCCCGGCTGTGGCCCGCGAACCGGGGCGGGGCCACACCCTCGCTCAGAAAATGGTCGGCCGCGCCTGCGGCCGCGACGGCGTTCTGCCGGGCGAATATTGCGAACCCGTCATTGCCACCGTCGGCAGCCAGGACACCACCGGTCCCATGACCCGCGACGAGCTGCAGGACCTCGCCTGCCTGCGGTTCGCCGCCCCGATGGTGATGCAATCGTTCTGCCACACGGCGGCCTACCCCACCGAACGCGACGTTGCGATGCAGCGGACGCTTCCGGAATTCATGACCCGGCGCGGGGGACTCGCCCTCAAGCCGGGCGACGGCATTGTCCATTCCTGGCTCAACCGGCTGCTGGTTCCCGACGCGGTCGGCGTCGGCGGCGATTCGCACACCCGCTTTCCGCTCGGCATCTCCTTCCCGGCCGGTTCCGGACTGGTGGCGCTCGCGGCGGCGATGGGATTCATCCCGCTGGTAATGCCGGAATCGGTGCTGGTGTCCTTTTCCGGCGCGCTCCCCGAGGGGATCACCCTTCGCGACGCGGTGAACTACATTCCGCTCAAGGCGGTTGAAATGGGGCTGCTCGACCTCCCCGTCCCGGGCGCGAAAAACGGGAACGTGTTCAACGGCAGGATCATGGAGCTGGAGGGACTCGACGGGTTCACCCCCGAGGAGGCGTTCGAGTTCTCCTGCGCCAGCGCCGAACGCTCCGCCGCCGCCGCCACCGTCGCGCTTTCCGGGGAAAAGGTCGGCGAATACGTCGGCCAAAACGTCAAGCTGATCCAGTCGCTTATCGATTCGGGGTACGGGAGCCGGTCCGCGCTGGAAAGCCGCAAGGCGGAACTGGAGGCGTGGCTGAAAAATCCCGCCCTTCTCGCCCGCGACGCGAACGCCGGGTTCGCCGCGGCCATCCCGGTCGATTTCGGCGCGATCCGCGAACCGGTCGTGGCCCGCCCGAACAACCCGGACCTTGCGGCATGGCTGTCGGATCTGGCGGGGGAGAGGGTGGACGAGGTGTTTATCGGCTCGTGCATGACCAATATCGCCCAGTTCCGCGCCGCCGCCGCGCTGCTCGACGGCGCGGCGCCAGGCGTCAAGCGGTTGTGGATCACTCCCCCGACGCGGATGGATCGGGAACAGCTCGAGCGGGAAGGCGTGCTGGCGATCCTGGAAAAGGCGGGCGCCCGGCTCGAGATACCCGGTTGCTCGCTGTGCATGGGCAACCAGGCCCGGGTCGGGGACAAGGCGGTGGTCTTCTCGACCAGCACACGGAACTTCAACAACCGCATGGGCGCTGACGCGCAGGTGTACCTGGGCTCTTCCCCGCTGGCGGCGGTGGTCGCGCGACTGGGGAGGATACCCGCTCCGGAGGATTATTTCAAACTGTACCGTGAAAAAGTGGCGCAACGGATCCGGGAATTCGCCAAGCCCTTGTCTTTTTCATGAACGTACCCGGGGAAAAAACGAATCCGGTCGTGAACGCCATTCCCTTTCGGGAAACGGCGTGTTATATTTGGGATCTGCCCGCCGCTGCGGGGAACGGACTCCCGCATGACAGATGTATGGTAGGCGAACAATCCACGGGTTGCAAGGGGCGGCCGCTTTTAAAGGAAACCAGGCGGCGGTTCGATTGGATTCCTTCAAAAATCCGCATGGGAGGAAAGCGTTTATGTATAGCCGGAAGGTGCTGGAACATTTCCAAAATCCCCAGAACATGGGTGAAATAAAGGACGCCGACGGCATGGGCGAGGTCGGCAATCCGCAATGCGGCGACATGATGCGCATCACCATCAAGGTGGACGACGGCAGGATCAGCGACGTGAAATGGAAAACGCTCGGTTGCGGCGCCGCGATCGCCACCAGTTCGGTCATGACCGGCCTGGCCTTGGGGAAGACGCTGGACGAGGCGCTTGCGCTGTCCCGGGACAACATCGCGCAGGCGCTGGACGGGCTGCCGCCGGCCAAAATGCATTGTTCCAACCTGGCCAGCGACGGCCTCCGGGCCGCCATCGAGGACTATATGAGAAAACATCCAGAGGCGAATAACTGAAGTTTTGCAAAGCGGCGATCGGCGGTTTAATCGCCACTTTGCAAAACTTCGGCGAATAATACAAAGGCGTGACGTCGGACGGCGCGGTATCTTCGGCGCGCATCTCGTCAAGCCCGCCATGAATACCCCGGCGCCTTCCACCGGAAATGCCCGCATCCCGGTCCGGTGCCGGTATTTTTATTCGCCCCGCCGGCCTCCATCCCCGAAAACACTGGAAACAAAAGGGAGACGGGATTATAATTGTTTACCGGAGTTTTGCGAATCGGGCATTCAAGCCGCCGAAGGCCCGATTTGTAAAAAATCACCGTCCTTGCGGCACAGGCGTTTTTGATTTTTTGTGAAGCGGGGATTGGCGGTTTAAGCGCCGCTTCGCGAAATTTCAGTTATCCACACGTAAACGTCGCTCAGGGGGAACGCCCGAATGAACCTTAACGACTATGTCAGAAACGTTCCGGATTTTCCGCTGCCAGGCGTCGTGTTCAAGGACATCACCCCGATCCTGGCGTCCGCGCGCGCCTTCAAATACTCGGTGGATTGCCTGGCCGATCGGTTCGAATCAAGCGGGGCGGCCAAGGTCTGCGCGGCGGAGGCGCGGGGGTTCATGTTCGCGGCGGCCCTCGCCTACAAACTGGACTGGGGGATCGTGCCCGTCCGCAAGCCGGGAAAACTGCCGTGGAAAACGATAAGCCAGTCTTACCAGCTTGAATACGGCGAAGCGATCCTCCATCTGCACGAGGACGCGGTCAAACCCGGCGAAAAGGTATTGCTCGTCGACGACCTCCTGGCGACCGGCGGAACGGCGGAATCCATGGTCAAGCTGGTGGAACGCCTCGGCGGAGAGATCGTCGGCCTCGGCTTCGTCATCGAACTGGACTTCCTCCACGGTCGCGACCAGCTTGCCGGCCGCAGGATCGAGAGCCTGCTCCATGTCGCCGGCGAATAGACCGGCCCGGGCGGCGACGGAACTCGGGACATGGCCTTCTTTTTCCTGAAACCGCCGATCGGCGGTCTTTTGCCGCCGCCGCCGGGCGCGCGAAACGGAAAACCCCGGCACGAACCGCCAGGCTTGCCGCGGCGCGCGGGGTTCGGCGATTCATGATCAAGCGCAAGAACGAGTGGCGGGCTCTGGTCAAGAGCATGTTCGCGCTCATCGACCCGGATTCCCGGCGGGAACTCGACGCCGGGCTCAACCACCGCCTGTCGGACCTGTTGACGCGGTCGATGGAAGGGACGCTGCTCGGGTTCTCCGCCCTCCCGGACGAACCGAACATAGGAGTAACGTTGCGCGCTTGGCTTTCCGGCGGCGGGATGCTTGCCCTGCCGGCCTGGCGGGGCGGCGAAAAGATGGCATTGCGCCTGGTGCGAAACCTGGACCACGACCTGCGGCCGGGACGCGCCGGCATCCTGGAGCCGCGCGAGGATCTCCCGGAATGCGCTCCGGATGCCGTGAAAACGGCCATCGTTCCCGGACGCGCCTTTTCGGAGACCGGCATGCGCCTGGGTCGCGGGGCAGGCTGTTACGACGCGCTTCTGACCGGATGCGGCATGCGTAAAATCGGCGTCGCCTACGATTTTCAGGTTTTCCCGGCGCTTCCCGGCGGTGAAAGCGACCGACTTATGGATTTGATCGCGACTCCCGGAAGGCTGGTCGCCTTTGGGGAACCGGACCGGAAACGGCATGGCTGAAAGCCTGATTCTTTCGCTCGAATCCTCCTGCGACGAAACCGCCGGCGCCATCATGCGCGACGGGCGCGAGGTGTTGTCGCAATTCGTGGCCAGCCAAACCGACTTGCACCGGACTTACGGCGGCGTGGTGCCGGAGGTCGCCTGCCGCGCGCATATGGAATGCCTCCTGCCCGGCGTGGACAAGTTGTTTTCCGAGGCCGGCGTGACGCCGGGGCGGCTCGACGCGGTGGCGGCGACCCATCGCCCCGGCCTTATCGGCGCGCTTCTGGTCGGCGTATCCGCCGCCAAGGCGCTGGCGCTGGCCTGGGGAAAACCGCTGGTCGGCGTCGACCACATCGAGGCGCACATCGCGGCTGCCGGCCTCGCCGAACCGGCGCTGAAAACGCCGTACGTCGCCCTCGTCGTCTCGGGCGGACACACCAACCTTTATGCGGTCGACAACGACGCCGCCGGGGTCGAGCGCATGACGCCTGTCGCCCACACCCTGGACGACGCGGCGGGCGAGGCGTTCGACAAGGCGGCGAAGCTTTTGGGACTAGGCTTTCCCGGGGGGCCGCTTATCGAAGCGGCGGCGCGCGCCGGAAGCGCCGGAACCTTCGCCTGGAAAAACGCCTGCCTTCCCGGGGACGGGGTGAATTTCTCCTTCAGCGGGCTGAAGACCGCCGTTCTTTACGCGGCTCGCGGCATGGCCGGCCGCAAGGGACCGCTCCTGCTAGACGAAAAGGGCGTCTCCGACGCCGCCGCCGGCTTCCAGGCGGCGGTGGTGCATGCGCTCGTGTCCCGGACCCTGGATGCGGCGCGGCGTCTTGGAGTCGGCTGGATAGCCCTCGGCGGCGGCGTCGCCGCCAACGGCTGCCTCAGAGCCGGAATCCGGGCGGCGGCCGGGGCGGCCGGATTGCGCGTCGCCATCCCCCCGCCCCGGCTATGCACCGACAACGCGGTGATGGTGGGAGCGCGCGCCCACAAACTTTTCGCGGCCGGCGCAAGGGATCCGCTGTCGTTGGAAACGGCGGCGCGGTGATCAGGTCAATTCGTGATTCAGGGATGAACCCGGGCATCGGGGGGGCGGCGTCATGAGCATGCGGGTGGCGTCTTTGGCCAGCGGTTCGTCGGGGAACTCCTATTATCTGGAGTGCTCCGAAGGGGCGATAGTGGTCGACGCCGGCCTTTCGGGAAAATCCCTTCTGCGTCATCTTGAACTCGCCGGCGGCGATCCCGCGAAGGTGGCCGGCGTCATCGTCACCCACGACCATGCCGACCACGCCTCCGGCGCGGGAATCCTGTTCCGTAAATTCGGATGGCGCTTGTGGATGACCAAAGGCACCCGCGACGCCGCCGGAAGCATGGGCAAGGTCCGGGTCGAGACGATCGCGCCGGGATCGGGCCTGCGCGCCGGAGGATTCGCCATCGATTTCATCGCCACCCCGCACGACGGGGCCGAGCCGGTGATCGTCGCCGCCGAGCGGAACGGCGTCCGTTGCGGCGTGTTCACCGATCTCGGGCATCCCTTCGGCGGCCTCGCCGACCATCTCGCGCGGCTTGACTTCGCGTTCCTTGAAAGCAATTACGATCCCGGACTGCTTGCCGCCAACCGCCGCTATCCTGCCGGCCTCAAACGCCGCATCAGCGGTCCCGCGGGGCATCTTTCCAATATCGAGGCGGCCAGGCTGGTGGCGGGCGTCCCCGGGACGCGGCTCAGAAGGGTGGTGCTTTCGCATTTGTCCGAGGAAAACAACCGTCCCGAGCTGGCCAGGAACTGCTTCAGGAAAATGGTCGGCGAGCGTGCGCGCGAACTCGACATGAAAATAGGGGTGGCGGAGCGCCATTGCCCGATGCGGCTCTGCCCGGTGCGATGACTTGGAGAAAACGTGGCTGAACCGGCCATGAGCATGGAGTCGAGGGACGACGTCCTCCATATTCCCAACCTCTATGAATATTTCTGCCAGCGCACGGCCGATGACTTTCTCGCCGCCGGCGGGGACGACGAGACCCCGGCGGTCTCCTTCGTTTTCTTCTTCATGTCGCTGACTATCGGCGTCGCCTTGTTCCTTTTCGGCCGGCCGCAACTCGCCAAGGCCGTTTTCGTGGGCTTCGGCCTGCTGACGCTCTGGACCATTTGGGGCGTGGTCGTCCGCTCGTCCTCGAAAACGTCGCAAAAGGCGGCGGACATTAGGGCGGGCAATTTTCCGCCTGAAACCGCCAATCTCGTTCTCGCGCGCCTGAAATGGTGGAACCACCTCGTCGCTCCGAAACGCTGGGCCAAGCATAGCCGCCTCTTCGACCGCCGCGCCAAGCTGGAGCGGAAGATCGAGGAAATCCAGCGCCGGATCGATGAATTGACCGCTTCCGGGACGCCGTCCGGCTATGCCCCGCCTTCCGACGAGGAAGTGGCGAAAACGGCCGCTGCGATCACCGCGTTTCCCGTCCGCAAGGACCTGGAATTGCAGATCGGAACCATCGCCGACCCGCTGGAAATGGCCCGCGCCGAACTGGCGTTGCACCGCGCGCTGCTGCACAAGGCGACGGAACTGGGCGACCGGCTGGACCGGATCGAAAAACTGCAGGTGGTTTTTCAGAAGTTCAGCGCCGCCGATCTCGCTTCGATCGTCTCGCAGGCGGTGCAAGTGCTCGAGGAAAGGCGAATCCTGGTCATCGCCGTCGACCGTATCGACGCCGACAGCTTCATCGACCTGATTACGGTGAGGGTGGATTAAGTCGATTTTTAAGGGAAATCGGGCCAACCGCCGCCCGATATCCTTTAAAGATTCAACCGCTTTCGTTTCAATGGACCGTTTTTTCGTCAACTCGACCCAAACCTGCGACGTTGCAAAAAAAAGTCCACCGCGATGCGAACCATACGACAGGAGCATGCCATGACAGTTCCTCCTCCCCTGCCCCCGGAAGAAGGCGCGCTGCCGCCCGAACTTCCGGCCGCCGAAACCGCGTCCGGTCCTCCGCCGGCCGCGCCTCCTCCGTTGCCGCCGGCAACGCACGAAGGCGAAACGGACAAACAAACCAACTCGTTGTCGCCGCCTCCGCCCTCGATCCCCGGCCGCATCGTGGTGACGCGCGGCCGCGACGCCGTTCCCCGCGAATTGGTCGCCGGGAAGGAAGGCGTGGAAACACCGCCGCCTTTCACCCCGCCTCCGCTTGAATCCCCGCAACCGGCGATCCGTAACGCCATGCCTTCCCCAATCGGTTCGGAAGCCGGAACGGCGGCGTATCCGACCGTATCGCCGGCGGCTTCGCAGGGGAAAGCGCCGGTCCTCGCGATGTGGATCTGCCTGGTTCTGGCCTGGATACTCCTCGGTTCGACAAAACCCTTCACCATCCTCCTGGGCGCGCCCCTCGATGCCGCGGCTTTCGTCCTCGCGATTTTCTGCATGGTCAGGGGGCGCGTTTTCCAGGGCGTTCTGGGCCTGATCGGATCGCTTGTGGCCGCCCCGATCGTATACGCGATCGCCTTCGGAGCCATGGCGGCGGGAATGTTCGGAGGCTGAGGGTGGACTTTTGGAGAGAATCAAACAAAC
>JAISXA010000105.1 GCA_031270685.1 Planctomycetota bacterium | reverse complement strand
GCGTCTGACCGCCGAGGCACTCTCCAACGGCGAGCTTATCGAACTCAACCAGGAACTGCTCCCCGGTTGCCTGTACCACCGCACCGCCCTCGACGACGTCGCCCGCACGGAAAACCTTACCTTCGTTTGCACCGACAGGAGGGAGGACGCCGCCCCGGTAAACAACTGGAAACCGCGCGGGGAAGGCTACGCGGAATGCCGCGAATTCTTCAAGGATTCCATGAAGGGCCGCACCATGTATGTGGTCCCCTTCTCCATGGGTCCGGTCGGCTCCCCTTTCGCCAAGTACGGCATAGAACTAACCGACTCCATCTATGTCGTCCTGAACATGCGCATCATGACCCACATGGGCCAGAAGGTTCTGGACGCCATCGGCGCGGAGGGCGAATTCACCAAATGTCTGCACTCCAAGGCCCGGCTTGACTTGGAGAAGCGCCGCATCATGCACTTTCCCGAGGACAACGCCATCTGGTCCGTCAACTCCGGCTACGGCGGAAACGTGCTGCTGGGCAAGAAATGCCTGGCGCTCCGCATCGCTTCCTGGCTCGGCCGCAAGGAAGGCTGGATGGCCGAGCATATGCTCATCCTTGGCATAGAGTATCCGGACGGCCGCGTCGAATACCTCGCGGGCGCCTTTCCGTCGGCCTGCGGCAAGACCAATCTCGCCATGCTCGTTCCGCCGGAAGGCCTCAAGGCCAAGGGGTACAAGGTTTGGTGCGTCGGCGACGACATCGCTTGGCTGCGCGTCGGCGAGGACGGCCGACTGTGGGCGGTGAACCCCGAGGCCGGCTGCTTCGGCGTCGCCCCCGGCACCAGCATGAAGACCAACCCCAACATGATGCTGGCGGTGCGGAAAAACGCCATCTTCACCAACGTTCTCCTCAGGGACGACGGCGGCGTATGGTGGGAGGGCCACGACGACGCGCCGCCCGCCCACGCCAAGGATTGGACCGGCAAGGACTGGACTCCGAACGAAAAGGACAAGGACGGCAAGTCGGTTCCAGGCGCCAACGCCAACAGCCGCTTCACCGTGCCGATTAAACAGGTCCCCTGCGTCTCCGAAAAGGTCGACGATCGGAAAGGCGTGCCGATCAGCGCCTTCATCTTCGGCGGCCGCCGCGCGCGCCTCGCGCCGCTCGTTTACCAGTCCACCGGCTGGGAACACGGAACCTTCGTCGCCGCCATCATGGCGTCCGAGCGCACCGCCGCCCAATACGGCAAGCAGGGCGAAGTCCGCCGCGATCCCATGGCCATGTCGCCGTTCGTCGGCTACAATATGGGCGACTACTTCCGCCACTGGCTGGAAATGGGCGCCCGGATTCCGAACCCACCCAGGATTTTCCACGTCAACTGGTTCCGCCGCGACCGGAACGGCAAGTTCATGTGGCCCGGCTACGGCGACAACCTCCGCGTACTCGAGTGGATTCTCGCCCGCTGCCGCGGCGACGTCGACGCGGCCGAGACGCCGATCGGCTTCGTGCCGAAGCCGGGAGACATCGACCTCGCCGGCTTGGATGTCGGCGGGGAAACCATGAAGAAGTTGATGGAAATCGACCGCGGCGAGTGGAAGGCCGAGTGCGACCGGGTGGAGGAATTTTTCAAAAGCCTCGGCGACCGCCTGCCGAAGGAACTGCTGGACCAGCTTTCTTCGCTCCGCAAGCGCCTGGGCTAGCTCCGGGCAAGCGATGGAATATGGCGGGCGTTGCCGAGGGAACAGGCTTCGGCCGTTCCCTTCCACCTTCGGCGAATCGCGAAAGAATTTCCGGCCTGAATTTTCGGGAGGGTTGGTGCAGGTCGGGAAAGTCTTTTCCTGTGGGTTGCTCGCGATCTTCGTTGTCTCGCCGCGCCGGCGTGGTGTTGTCGCAGCGGTACAGCGGTCTGTCCGTGGCTGCGTTTTGCCGCCGGGAAGGGATGTCCCCGCCGACGTTCTATCGCTGGCGTCGTGAAGCAGGGCATGGGCGACCGTCTTTCTCCGAAGTCCGGGTGACGGATGTCCTGAAGGCGTCGGTGGAGAGCTCTGGCGCGTCGGTGTCCGGCTCCGTTCCCATGGAGATCGTCCTTTGGCATTCGATGGGACATGAATGCCGCATCCACTCCATCATCACCGGCAAGGATTTCGCCGATACCTGCGACTGGTTCGGGGAAATTATGCGCCGCACCCGGCATCTCCCCTCCGTCTCGGCCATCGTTTGGCTGAACTCCTTCACCGGGCCGGTGGAAAAAGACGGCCGCATCTTCGAGGGCACGGTTCAGTACAAGGAAAACAGGGAGCGCATCCGAGCCATCCTGCCCATGCCCTTGCCGGCGAGCGAAGGAGTTTTTGGAGTGCGTTCCTTCAACGAGATGATGGCGGCCGGCGAGACGTTCGAGGAATACCTCCATGGCGATCACTTCATTATGGAGCGCCAGGTCATGACCGTGTTCGGGCGAAAGCTCTTCGAAATGATGGACAGGGCGGCGATCGCCTTATGAAAACAGAAGCATGCGAATGAACTGGCCGGATGCGGCGCCGCTCACTTTCCGAACAGTTCGCGATTTTCCTCTTCGCGGGATTTTGGTTTGGCGATAAGTGGGCCTGCCGATTTGCGTGATCTGACGGATGCGAACGCCTCTTTCTTCAGGATGTCGAGGCGTTCTTTTTCAGTGAGCGCCTTCGTTGGGATATTGGACTTCTTTGTGGAATGCTTCCGGGTAGCTTTCTTATGACTATAAGCGGGCGGTGCGGACTTGCC
>JAISXA010000103.1 GCA_031270685.1 Planctomycetota bacterium | reverse complement strand
GCCGATCCGGTCGCCCTGCCCGCCTCCGTCTTCGACGCCGTCAAGGACGCCGTCTTCGCCATCGATGCCGACGAGTATGACGACGATGACGAAGAGTTCGAAGAGTACGTGGAATAGGTTGATGACGAACATGGAAACCAATGTGCCCAAAATGCGCCCAAAATTCTTAGAGCCTGTTGACAAATTAATCGAATATAATGCTGTGTTTCATAGTGGACTTTTGGAGAGAATCAAACAAACCGCCGTTTGATTCTCTCCAAGGTTTCTTAGGTTTACATTTTGCGTCGGGAATTATTGCAAGGTCGGCGGCATCGCCCGACCTGACGAAAAACCAACCCATTGGTCCGTAAGCAGTAAGGACGTGTAAAAAAACAAAGTTTACGCCGGTGCGCATGATTTGCAGCTTGCGTAATGCTTTTTCTCGCGGAAGTGTAAATTTTATTTATTTCCGCACACTAACATCTTTGGAGGAAATCGGGCGGTGGTTGGCCCGATTTCCTCCAAAAGTCCACTTCCCCTTGTCAAGTAAAAAAAACAAAAACGCCTTCAGAAAAAAATTGGCCTGCGCCCGGGGTCGATCCGCCCTATAATGGCAAACAACCGGACGGAAATCCGCCCTGCGGCAAAACATCGAGCAAACCGCTTGCGAAAGGGAAAGATGACGGGATTGTCGAGATTGTTGCCGCTCGCCTGCGTCATTCTTTCGCCGTTCGCGATCCCGGCGGTGGAGGTGCGGCCGCCGAAGCGCGACACCGCCGCGTTGATCGCCGGCTCATACGCGTATGTGCATTACCGGGACGGGGATCTCCAGGCCTTCCTCCGCGCCAGCGATGCGGTTCTCGAGGAATACCGGTGGGAAAAAAGCGTCCTGATCGACGAGATAAAAATATGGATGTTGGGGTTGAGAATCACGGCGCTGAAGCGGCTCGGCGAATTCGAGGCCATTCCGCCGGACTTCGACCGGCTCATGGCGGTCGATCCCGATCTTGACAATCCGATCTATCTGCGCACGCTCATAGCGGCGTCAATTGAACGGGCGCTGGCGTTTGCCATGACCGGACTGCCGGAGCGGGAGATTGAAAGCTACCGTTCCGCCTTCGACTTGTATCGCCGCCGGCCGGACCTGGCTTCCGAGTTGTATGTGGTCGAGTCGATGTACGACCTTATCGAATTAAACGTCGACCATGACCGCCCCGAAGCGGGCTTGACCGCCCTCATCGAGGTTATGGAGCTGTTCAAGAATTCCGCTTTTCCCGGGACGGTCCGGTTTCTCGGCGCCGCCGCGCTGCTGGTCCTGCCGGCCGCGAAATCGGCGGGATTGACTTCCGGCGCGCCTGACGCCGGGCGGTTGCTGCGTCTCGCGAAAACCATGGACGCGATCATCGCCGCGCGCGCGAACGACGGCGATCCGCGAACGCTGACCGGAATCGACGACATGACCCGCGCCCGGACCGCGCTTACGCCGGCCCGGTGACGAAATGCCGCACGGTTTTCGCCAATCCGTCGTCGAAGCCGACGCCCGGAACGAAACCGAGAATCGCGGAAATCCTGTCGATGCAAGCCTGGCTGTGTCTGACCTCGCCGGTTCTCGCCGGCGCGTAAACGGGGGGAAGATCGGTCCCCAGGAGGACGTTGAGCTTTTCCACAAGACTATTCAGCGAAACCCGGTTCCCGCAGGCGCAATTCATGACTTCGCCGCGCAAGGGCCCGGGGTGCAGCGCCGCGAGCAGATTCCCTTCGACGACATTGTCGATATAGGTGAAATCGCGGGTCGCGCGTCCGTCGCCGAAGATGGTGGGCCGTGAGCCCTCGAGCATCAGCATGATGAATTTGGGGATAACGGCGGCGTAACGGCTGTCGGGGTCTTGGCGCGGTCCAAAGACATTGAAATAGCGAAGAGCGACGGTGTCCAGGCCATAGGCGGAAGAGAATGCCTTGCCGAAATACTCCTGCCCCACTTTGGACGCCGCATACGGGCTCAGCGGATCTGGCGGCGTGGATTCGACTTTGGGAAGCGCTTCGCCGTCCCCGTAGACCGAACTCGAGGACGCCTGCACCACGCGCGCTACCCCGGCCTTGCGGGCGGCGTCCAGAAGCGTCACCGTGGCCATGACCGACGCCCGGGCGCTTTCCCCCGGATTCTCCAGCGAACGCGGCACCGAAGGAATGGCTGCGAGGTGGATGATTCTGTCGACGCCCTCCACCGCCCTTTCCGCCACTTCGGGGTCGCAGAGATTTCCCTCCATGAACCGGATTCCGTCCGCGAAGCGGTCGATATTCCCGCGCCTGCCGGTTGAAAAGTCGTCGACGCCGACGACATCGAAACCGTCCCGGAGAAGACGCTCCACCATATGGCCACCGATGAAACCGGCGCAACCGGTAACGAGGAATCGGTTCCTGGGCATGGATCCTCAATCCGTGCAGTGGTCTGCCTTGGGCGGCGCCACGACGGCGCGCAGGTGCTTGCCGGGCAGCGCCGGCGTTCCGGCGGCGCTGCGGAAATGCGGCGCTTCCGGATCGGCGGAATACCCCCGACCACGAAGCGCGCCGACGATCCCCCCCGCTCCGGAAACGCGAAAGGGACCGCGCATGCGGTGTGGATCAAAACCCTTGATGGCGTTGCGCCGGCGCGAATTTTTGTGTTTTCCCCTATTCATGCGTCCATTTCGGGTACGGGTTTCAGGTTTTCCTCAAGACCGCGCGCCAGTTGGTCCGCGCAGGAGGTGCCTTTTCCTTCGCAGTCGACCCCCTTCAGCAACTCCATCGCGCGCGCGACCGGCATGCCCTCGAGCAGCCTCCCCAGCGCCTTGCCGTTGCCGTCGCATCCGCCCTCGAAAACGACGTCCCGCAAAACGCCCGCGTCCATTTTGACCAGGATTCTGTTGCAACAGACATTGTCCGGCGTTATGACCATCTTTTCCAAACGCTTATCATCCTCCATGCGGCAAGCGGAATAACCATTGAATTCTACCGCGCCGACTGCGCGCGCTCAAGACCTTTCAGGCGTCAAGGCGCCAAGCTCGTCCAGCGTCAGCGAAAACCCGGGCGCGAAGCGTTCGAAAAAATACCCGA
Source organism: Planctomycetota bacterium (assembly GCA_031270685.1). Lineage (GTDB taxonomy): Bacteria > Planctomycetota > SZUA-567 > SZUA-567 > SZUA-567 > JAIRTL01. Next base: position 5,182 of record JAISXA010000103.1, on the reverse strand, counting down.
TCTCCGGCATCGCGAGGCCGTCGAGCTGGGCCTTGATCGCCTGCTCGGCCAAAAGGAATTCACGGTTGCCGCCCCTCCGTTCCTCTACGCACTTGAGCCAGGCGCAGAGCTTGTCGGCGGCGCGCACCAGATCCCAGCTCTCGCCGTCCACGTCGCCCGGGAAAAACGCCGGCTCGTAGGCTGCGCGGAACTCGGGAGGCAGGAACTCAAGCAGGCGGCGATGGGCGGCTTTTTCGATGTTTGCGTAACGTTCGCGCATCTCCGGATCGAAATATTTGACCGGAGTCGGCAAATCGCCGGTCAGCGCCTCCCCGGCGTCATGGAGAAGCGCGAGAAAGGCGGCGCGCTCCGGATTCGCGTCGCCGCCGAACTTGACGTTCCGTATGGTCGCCAGCAAGTGGGCGAGCACCGCCGTCCGGTGGGAATGCTCCTGGATGTTCTCCGGCTGGCTGTTTTGCATCAGGCTCCAGCGCCGGATCAGGCGCATCCGGGAGATGTAAGCGAAAAAGGGACTGTGGGTAGGCGGTTTTTGGCGGTCCGGAGCGGCATACTCATTCATGGGAATCACACCGCGATCCCGAGGAATCGCTTCGCCGCCAACCCGATAAGGAACGAAACGGCAATGACGGAGAAACTGACGCCCGTCATTTCCGTGAATCGGCCGAAAAACGGCAGCGACTTGGCGACCGACACGTAATAATTGAAAAACATGATGATCAGCAACGCCACGACCAGCATGACGGCGAAGGCGCGCAGGTACATGCCGGCCGGGAAAAGAAGATAGGGCAGAACCAGGAAAAATACGGTCGCTAGATAGGCGGCGCCGGTGTAAAGGCTGGATTTGATGGCGTTTTCATTCTCGTCGGCGCGTTCGGCGAGATAGTTGGAGGCGGCCATGGAAAGCGTCGCCGAAACGCCGATAATGATGCCGGCGAGCGCCACCAACCGGTTGTCGCCAAGCGCGAAGGTCAGGCCGGCCAGGGCGCCGGTCAGTTCGACCAGGGCGTCGTTCAACCCCAGCACCATGGCGCCGATGTAATCGAGACGTTCCTCGTCGAGCATGTCGGCGAGTTCGGCCTCGTGCGCCTGTTCCCGCTTGACTATCGTTTCGGCTTCGGGAATTTCCAGCGCCAGCGCCCGATAGGCGGCGCCGGTCGCGTGCTCGTTCCTCTCCATCAGTTTGATGACGAAAGTATAACCCAGGAGCAGGCTCATCAGACCGTACCAGCACACTTTCCACCGGTCCGCGCCGACCTCCCGGCCGGTGTAGCTTTTCCAAATCCCGGCGTGCTCCCTTTCGTCCTCGGAAATGCGGTAGAGAATCGCCTGATTCTGCTTGCGCCTCTCCCGCTCCGACATCCGCCGGTAAATGCGATAGTCGGTTGTTTCGCCGCGCTGATAATCAAGGAGCAACCGCCGCGTTCGCCTGCTCACTCCCGGTGCTTTGTCCGCCATGATAGAGTCCCAGCCCCGCCAAGCGTCGTTAAAGCGCCTTCTTTCCAATATCGGTCCGGTAGCGCATCCCCGCGAAGGAAATATCGCCCGCCGCCGCGTAGGCCCGGTCGATGGCGTCCTTGATGGTCGGCCCGAGGGCGGTGACGCCGAAGACCCTGCCGCCGTCGGTAACCACCTCGCCCCTGGGAGTCGACTTCGCCCCGGCGTGAAACACCATGGCGCCGGGCCGTTCGGCGGCCTTGTCCAGACCGGAGACGATCTTGCCCTTTTCGTACGGCCCCGGATAGCCGCCCGACGCGAGCACCACGCACACCGCGGCCGAATCCGACCACTTCAGCTCCTGGTCGGCGAGCTTTCCCCGCGCGGTGGCCAGGAGCAGGTCGAAAAAATCCGATTCGAGGCGCATGAGCACGGGCTGCGTTTCCGGATCTCCGAACCTGACGTTGTATTCCAGCACCTTCGGACCGCCGGCGGTAAGCATGAGGCCCGCGTACAGCAGCCCCCGGAAGCGCCGGCCCTCCTCGTTCATGGCGTGGATGGTGGGCACGAGAATGCGTTCCACCACCTCGTCCATCAGTTGGTCGGTGAGAACCGGCGCCGGCGAATAGGCGCCCATGCCGCCGGTGTTGGGCCCCGCGTCGCCGTCGAAGGCGGCCTTGTGGTCCTGCGAAGACGCGAGCGGCGCTATGGTTTTGCCGTCGGTAAGCGCCAGGATCGTGACTTCCTGCCCGCGCAAAAGCTCCTCGATCACCACGCGCCGGCCGGCCTCGCCGAATTCGCCCGCGGCCATCATCCGCTTCACCGCAGCCTTGGCGTCGTCGAGATCGCGGCAGACGATCACGCCCTTGCCGGCGCACAATCCATCCGCCTTCACCACCACCGGGCCCTCGGGGCGGGAAGCGAGATAGCGCAGCGCCGGCTCCAACTGCTCGAATTCCGCGAAATCGGCGGTCGGAATTCCGTGGCGGCGCATGAGGTTTTTTGCGAAAATCTTGCTGCCCTCGAGTTCGGCGGCCGCCTGGTTCGGCCCGAAAATCGGAATACCGGAATCCTTGAACGCATCGACGATGCCCGCGACGTAATACGCCTCCGCGCCCGGAACCACCAATCCTATCCCACGCTCGCGCGCCCAGCGCGCCAGCGACCGCAGATTGTCGACGTCCAGGTCGACGCATTCGCCGACCAGGGCGCATCCCGAATTGCCGGGAGCGATATAGATCTTGTCGACCTTGGGGCTTTGTCTCAATTTCCAGGCCAGGGCGTGTTCCCGGCCGCCGGATCCCACCACCAACACGTTCATCTGCGGTTCCTCGGATTCCATCATTCATCAAAGACGGAGCGGCGCGCCCGCCGCGACGGATTATTGTGCACCAAGCCGGGGATAATGGCAAGCGGCGAATCGCCCCGCCGGCCAGCGCGCCAGGGCCTACGCACGAAACTCCCCTGAAAAACGCCCCCGTTTGGGGAAATGAAGCTAAAATACAGTGTCAAAACCGCAATCTCATCACAAATGACGCTGATGGCGCAGGAAAAATTTCATGCGTTAGCCCTGGCCAGCGCGCGGGAAAACGTCGTTCCAAGGGAAGCGGCGGCACCGGGGGAGGCGGAAGCCGGGTAAACCGCGGGCGCTCCCCGGGTTCAATCGAGGCGGTAATTGGGAGCCTCCTTGGTGATGGTGATGTCGTGCGGGTGGCTTTCATGCAGGCTGGCGGCGGTGATGCGGATGAATTTGGCCTTGGACTGGAGTTCCGGGATGTCGTTCGCCCCGATATAGCCCATGCCGGACTTGAGTCCGCCCACCAGTTGATAGACGTACGGTTCGAGCGCCCCCTTGGAGGGCACGCGGCCCTCGATGCCTTCCGGAACCAGTTTATCCGCCGGCTTGCCGCTTTGGCGGTAGCGGTCACCGGAGTTCCCGGCGCTCATCGCCCCGAGGCTGCCCATGCCGCGATACGCCTTGTAAATCCGGCCCTGGTGCAGAATCTGCTCGCCGGGAGCCTCGTCGACGCCGGCCAAAAGGCTGCCGACCATCACGCATTGCGCGCCGGCGGCGATGGCCTTGGCGATGTCGCCGGAATACTTGATGCCGCCGTCGGCGATCAGGGGAATCCCGGCCTCCCTGGCGGCGCGGCTGGCGGCCCAGATCGCGGACATCTGCGGAACGCCGACGCCGGCGATGACGCGCGTCGTGCAGATGGAACCGGGGCCGATGCCGACCTTCACGCCGTCCGCCCCCGCCTCGATCAGGTCGCGCGCGCCCTCCTCGGTGGCGATGTTGCCGGCGACGACGTCGACCTTGTTGCCGACCGCCTTTTTGTACCTGGCGACGGCGTTCATGACGTTCCGGCTGTGGCCGTGCGCGGTGTCGACCACCAGCACGTCCACGCCCGCCTTCACCAGCATGCCGACGCGTTCGTCGTCGTTCACCCCCACCGCCGCGCCGACCCGCAGCCTGCCCCTGCCGTCGCGGCAGGCGAGCGGATAGCGGTCCACGTTGTTGATGTCCCGGATGGTGATGAGGCCCTGGAGCTTGCGCTCGCCGTCGACGAGAATCAGCTTTTCGATCTTGTTTTTAAACAACAAATCCCTCGCCTCGTCAAGGTTTGTTCCCGCCGGGGCGGTAACCAGCTTGTCCCTGGTCATGACTTCGCCGATGGGGGTGTCGCCCCGGTGCTGGAAGCGAAGGTCGCGGCGGGTGAGGATGCCCACCAGCGTATTGTCCCCGAGGACGATGGGAATGCCGGAAAGGTTCCGGTCATCCATGATCGCGTGCGCGACGGACACCGGATCGGTGGGGTTGAGCTTCACCGGATCGGCGATGACGCCATTGGCGGAGCGCTTGACCTGGTCGACCTGCTTCGCCTGTTCGAACGGAGGCAGATTCTTGTGTATCACGCCGATGCCGCCCTGTTCGGCGAGGGCGATGGCAAGCTTCGCCTCGGTGACGGTGTCCATCGCCGCCGAGGCGAGTGGAATATTGAGTGAAATGTTCCTGGAAAACCTGGTCGAAGTATTGACGTTCGAAGGAACGACGTCGCTTTTCTCGGGCAGCATGAGGACATCGTCGAAGGTGATCCCCACTTCCAGGTCGAAATCGATCGGTTTCATACGCCGCGTTCTCCGCCATTGCCAATAGGTGCAGGCTTTGGGAAATGTGGACTTTTAAAGAAAATCGGGTCAACCGTCGCCCGATTTCCTTTGAAGATTCAACCGCTCTCGTTTCAATGGGTTGTTTTTTCGTCAACTCGACCCAAGCCGGCGGCATTGCAGAAAAACGGCTCTGAAACGAACGCCCGGAAACTTTGAAGGAAATCAATCGGAGATTCGATTGATTTTCTTCAAAAGTCCACGAAATATATCATACCGCATTATACCTGAACTTTTGCAAATTGGGCATTCAAACCGCCGAATGCCCAATTTGTAAAAATCGCCATCCTTGCGCCACAGGAGTTTTTGATTTTTAAAGTTGCGATTGGCGGTTTAATCGCCATTTTGCAAAACTTTAATTATACCACAACTTTTACCGTGCCGTCAATGCGTCGACTTTTAAAGGGAATCGGGCCAACCGCCACCCGATTTCCTTTAAAGATTCAACCGTTTTCGTTTCAATGGGTTGTTTTCCGTCAACTCGACCCGAACCGGCGACGTCGCAAAAAAAGCGGCGCTGAGACGAACGTCCTGAAACTTTGAAGAAAATCAATCGGAGGTTCGATTGATTTTCTTCAAA
>JAISXA010000186.1 GCA_031270685.1 Planctomycetota bacterium | reverse complement strand
CTCGGCGCGAGCGAAGTCTTCACCCTGACCTACATCCCGGATTTTTTCCGCCGTTTCGGGTTCGAGGAAGTCGATCGCGGCGAACTCCCGCACAAGGTCTGGCTCGATTGCGTCAAGTGTCCCAAATTCCCCGACTGCGGCGAAACGGCAATGAAACGCGCGCTTCGGCCCGGCGCGGCCGAGGCCTGAAAAGGAAATCCCGACCGGACCCCGGCGGTCAGAAAAGGACATTCGCATGGCATTCATCGTTCCGGTGCGCTACGGCCTAATGGCCGCGACCGAAGGATTCCAGTCGGAAAGCGACGGGTTCCGCGTCGGCGACGAAGTGGTGGTGAAAACCGCGCGCGGCATCGACCTCGGCGAGGTCGCGGCGAATCCCCATCCGCCCGCCGAAGGCGAAACGGCGGCCGGCGACCTTCTCAGAACGGTCAACGCGGCGGATCAAAACATCGCCCAGCATATCCGGGAATCGCGCGAGCCGGAGGAGTTCTCCACCTGCCAGCAATGCATCCGCGAGCGCCAGCTTCCCATGCGCCTCGTCGGCGTCGAGCACCTATTTTCCGGCGACAAGATCATCTTCTACTTCCTCGCGGAAAACCGGGTCGATTTCCGCGAGCTGGTCAAGGAACTCGCGCGCCGCTACCGCACCCGCATCGAGATGCGCCAGATCGGGGTGCGCGACGAGGCCCGGCTTCTGGCCGACTACGAGCACTGCGGGCGGGAACTGTGCTGCCGGACCTTTATCCGCAATCTCGAGCCGGTGACCATGCGCATGGCCAAAACCCAGAAAACCACCCTCGATCCGTCGAAGATATCCGGGCACTGCGGCAGGCTCATGTGTTGCCTGCGCTTCGAGGACGAGGTCTACGCCGAACTCCAGGCCGAGATGCCCCAGCGCGGCGCCATATGCGTCACCGAGGAATTCACCGGCGAGGTGGTCGCCTTCGACATGTTCAGGCAGGAGATAATCCTCGCGCGGCCGGACGGCGGCGAGGAAGCGGTCGGCCTGTCCCGGATCAAGGAAATCCGCGGCAAGAAGGGGCGCCCCCTTTCGGGCGCCTATCCCGCCCGCGACGGCGCGCAGGCCCGCGCCAGCGGCCGCTTTTCCGGACGGCACAACCAAGGGGCTTCCGGCCGCGTCCCCGCGCGGCGCGAGGGCGGGCCGCGCGGGGACGGCGGGGCGAAACCCGAAGGCGATGGAGAATGAAAGGCCGGCGATGGACGACCAGTCGATGACTCCCGAAGAGGCAAGGGCGCGCATCGGGCGCATCGCGGGGGAGGACGGCCGTTACGCCCCCGAGGCTTTTTTCTTCGTCACCGACGTGGTCGGCCGAACGGTCGAATGGCTGCAAAAGGGGGAGATGCCGCCCCGCGACGCGGGTTCGCGCGGGGAGGCGGGGGGGCGCGATTTCCACATCAGCGGGCAGGAATTGCTCGAGGGGATGCGCCGCCTCGCCCGGGAACGCTGGGGCTGCATGGCCCGACGGGTTCTGGAGCGCTGGGGCGTCTCGCGCACCGAGGATGTGGGCGAGATCGTGTTCATGATGGTGGAGGACGAAAAACTCCAGTGGAAGCGCCGCGAATCCGACGCCAGGGAGGATTTCGCCCGCGGCTACGATTTCGCCGACGTCTTCGACGCCTGGGAAGGATGAGCGACCGGCCGATGTTCGACAACTTTTCCTACGTCATACCGGAAAAACTCGCCGGTTGCGCCAAGCCGCGGGGGCTTGGCGGCCTGCGGGCGCTTGCGCGCCGGGGGGTGGGGGCGGTGGTGTCCCTCACCGAGGAAGCGCTTGACGGGAAGACGCTCGCGGAGTACGGTGTGGTGACGCTGCATCTGCCGATACGCGACTTCACCCCCCCCACCCAAGAACAAATGGAGCGCTTCGTCCGGTTCGTGGACGAGCGGATGGCGGAGGGGCGCAAGGTCGCCGTTCACTGTCACGCGGGAATGGGACGAACCGGGACCATGCTCGCCGGCTATCTGGTGCATTGCGGCATGTCGGCGGAGGAGGCTATGCTGCGGGTGCGGCGGCTTCGCCCCGGCTCGATCGAAACCGCCGGACAGGAGGACAGCCTGCGGGAGTTCGCACGCCGGCAAAAACGGAAAGGGTCTACCAGTGCCTGAGGCCAAGGAACTTCCGGACATGGAGAAGGACCTGGATTTCGCGACCCTGGCGATCGCCCACCGGGTTCTCACCCGCGAGCAGCTGGAGGAGGCGGAACGGACCATCGAAAAGGAGGTCGACTCCGGAAAGCCGCGCCGCCCGGTCGAGGACGTGCTCCTGGAAAAGGGAATCCTCCGCTCCGAGCAGGTGTGGGCGGTGTTCAAGGCCAAGGAACGCCTGATGCGCGACGCGCGCGCGCGCGGCCAGCGCATCGGCGGTTACGAGATCATCGCCAAGATCGGCGAGGGCGGCCTCGGCGTGGTGTACAAGGCGAGGCAATTGTCCATGGGCCGCGTCGTCGCCCTCAAGGTGCTGCACGAGCGCTGGGTCACGGACGACGAGTTCCGCAAGCGCTTCCTGGTGGAGGCGCGCCTGGCGGGCAGGCTCAGCCATCCCAACCTCATACAGGTCATCGACGTCGGCCGCTACCGCAACACCCTCTATTTTTCCATGGAGTTCGTGGACGGCGAGCCGGTGGACGCCACGCTCGACCGCGAAGGCCGCATGGACCTGCGCTCCACCGTCGCGATCGCCATCCAGATGGCGGGCGCGCTCGAGTATCTGCACCAGCGCCGGATCGTCCACCGCGACGTCAAGCCCGGCAACATCATGGTCACCCGGAGCGGCATCGCCAAGCTCGGCGATTTCGGCTTCGTGAAGTCCAGCCTGGAATCGGTGCTTTCCACCGAGGGCGAAGTGCTCGGCACCCCCGACTACATCTCCCCCGAGGCGGCGAAGGGCGAAAAGAACCTGGATTTCCGCAGCGACCTCTATTCTTTCGGCGCGACGCTCTACCACATGCTTTCCGGTTCCCCGCCTTTCGGCGGCAGCGTCTCGGACGTCATGGAGCAGCACATCAAGTCCGAACCCCGCCCCCTCGCCAGCCTGGTCAAGGGCATACCCGGTCGCGTGATCGACATCGTGGACAAGCTGATGCGCAAGAAGCCCGAGGACCGGTTCCAGAACTTCAGCGAACTCATCGCGGAACTGGAGGCGGTTCGCGTCGCGGCCAAGGGAGAAAACCTCCCCGCCGGGACGGCGACCCGCACCAGCATCGCCCGCGACGCCAAGGATGGCGCCGCCGCCGTCCCCGCCGCGCTGCGCGGCGGGGAGGAATTCGAACTTCGCAAAACCATCTCCCGGCTCAAAACCGCCGCGATCTGGCTGGGCGCCGGCCTGGCGGCCGCCATCGCGGTCATCGTCTATCTCGTGTTCTTCCAGAAGCCGCCGGGATCATGACCCGCCGCCGCTTTTGGATCCTTTAACTGAACTTTTGGTTGCGACCGAGCAATGCCGTGCAATGCCGTGTCGCGGAGCGTAGCCACGGCCGCCGCCGCAATCAATCAAAGCTTGCCCACGAGATCAATGCCGGGCTTGAGCGTTTCCGCGCCCGGCCGCCACTTGGCGGGGCAAACCTCGTTGCCGTGTTCGGCGACGAACTGGGCCGCCTGCAGCCTGCGCAGCAGTTCGTCGGCGTTGCGGCCGATGTTGCCGGCATTGACCTCGTAGACGACGATCTTTCCCTCCGGATTGACGATGAAACTGCCGCGCTCCGCCAGCCCGGCATCCTCGATGTAGACCCCGAAATCCCTGGACAGGGCGTGAGTGGGGTCGGCAAGCATGGGATACCCGATCTTTTTAATGCGCCCGGACGCGTCGTGCCAAGCCTTATGAACGAAATGCGTGTCGGTGGAGACGGCATAAATCTCGCAGCCGGCTTTCCGGAACTGGTCGTACCTGTCGGCCAGGTCCTCGAGCTCGGTGGGGCAGACAAAGGTGAAGTCCGCCGGGTAGAAAAAGAATACGCTCCATTTGCCCAGGATATCCGCCTTCTTCACCGCCTTGAACTCATCGTTGTGGAACGCCTGAACCCTGAAGTCTCCCACTTCCTTGCCAATCATAGACATTGTTTTACTCCTAAAACATAAGTTTATAAACAGCATCGACCACGCTGGCCGCATATTTGTCGACAATCCACTCAGTGGACTTTTCGAAATTTTGCAGTCGGAATCATCCGAAATAAGTTGAAAAGAGGCATGGCGATTCTTTTACTTGGTGTTGAACCGACGCCTTGTAAAAGGAGACCGCCATGCCAGAA
>JAISXA010000176.1 GCA_031270685.1 Planctomycetota bacterium | reverse complement strand
TGGACCTTCACACCGCCGAAGGCCCAATTTGTAAAAATCACCACCTTTGCGACACAGGCGTTTTTCGATTTTTGCAAACCGGCGATTGGCGGTGTAATCGCCGGTTTGCAAAACTTCAGTTATTAACAGGTTGTGGTGTTTCTAGCGATGTGCGGTATAATCGCCAGGTTGTAAAAACTTCCGTTTTCGCCCTTGGTTTAGCGGTTGGTGAAATCGTTTTCGGAGTATAGGATGGACCCGAACCCGACCCTGGAAAAAGTCCCGGGCTTCAAGATCGCGACCGCGCAGGCGAACATCCGCGACTGGGAAAAGCCCCGCGACGATCTCGCCATCATCGTCGCCGACGCCCCGGTGACCGCCGCAGGCGTCTTCACGCAAAGCAAGGTCGTCGCCGCCCCGGTGAATATCTGCCGCAAGCACCTCAAGGCCGGCGGCGGCGTGGCGCGGGCGGTGCTGGTCAACGCCGGCGTCGCCAACGCCTGCACCGGCAAGACCGGCCGCGAAAATGCGCTACGCAGCCTCCGCCGCGTCGCAGACCGGCTCAAGGCGCCGCCGAAACAGATCCTCGTCGCCTCCACCGGCGTCATCGGCCGCCAATTGCCCATGGACCGGATGGAAGCCGGCATCGACCTCGCCCTCGGCCGTCTCGGCGAAGGCAGGCCGGGCGCGTTCGCCCGGGCGATCATGACCACCGACACCAGACCGAAGCAGGCCGGGGCGGCGATAGCCGGCCTCGATGGCGTGATCGCCGCCGGAGCCTGCAAAGGATCGGGGATGATCGCCCCGAACCTGGCCACCATGCTCGCCTTCATCCTCACCAACGCGACGGTATCGCCGAAGGCGCTCGGCGAAGCCGCGTCCATCGTCGCCGACGGAACCTTCAACCGGGTCACCATCGACGGCGACACTTCAACCAACGACAGCCTCCTCATCCTCGCCAGCGGGGTCGCCGGCGGACCGGCGGTGGACAAACCGTCGGGCAAGCGCTTCGACCGCCTTTTGGAAGGCCTGCACGACGTCGCGCTTTCACTTTCCGTCATGCTCGCCCGCGACGGCGAGGGCGCGACCAAGCTGGTTCGGGTGCGGATCGTCGGCGCCGCGAAGGGCAAGGACGCGGTCCGCGCCGGTCGCACCATCGCCGAAAGCCCGCTGGTCAAGACCGCAATGTTCGGCAACGATCCCAACTGGGGCAGGATCATGATGGCGCTCGGCAGGAGCGGCGCCCGCGTTGACGAGGCCAGGACCTCGGTCAAGCTGTGCGGCCGCGCCATGTTCCACCAGGGCCGGCCGGAGGAGTTCGACGCAGCCGAATTGTCCAGGCTGATGCGCGTCCCGGAAGTGTATCTCGAAGTGGACCTCGGCCTGGGCGAAGCGGCGGCCGAGTTCCTGACCTGCGACTTCTCCACCGACTACGTCCGCATCAACGCGGATTACACCACCTGAAGCCGGATTCCACCCACCACCTCGCGGGGAAGGGGTTCGAACCGGGATTCCTGAAACGCTTCAGCGCATGGGAATGCGGACAAACACCTTGGTGCCGACGCCGGTCTCGCTTTCCAGCCAGATTCTGCCGGAATGGCCGTCCTCGACGATCTGCTTGCAGATCGCCATGCCCAGGCCGGTTCCGGCGGTATGATTCTTGATCGCCTCCACCATCTCGAATTTCGAGAACACCTTGTCCAGGTTCTCCTTGCTGATGCCGACGCCACTGTCGTCCACCTCGAAGACGAGGCTGGGCGCCGCCGATCCGGGGAGGGGGTCGGCTCGATAGGTGCGCACGGCGATTTCGCCGCCCGGGTCGGTGTATTTGATGGCGTTGGAAAGGATGTTGTTCGCCACCTGGGTGAAGCGGTCGCTGTCGAGGCGGCATTCGCCGAGATCCTCGGCGAGGTCCAGCTCGAGATGGTGGCTCTTGCCCTCGAGGAGCGGCATGAACGTCATCACCGCGGCGCCGATGATTTCATTGGGGTCGTGGAGTTCGAAGTTGTAGCTCATCTTGCCCGCCTCCATCTTCGTCAGGTCCAGGATGTCGTCGATCAGGCGGGACAGGCGCTGCCCTTCGCGGTGGATGATGTCTATGTATTCCCGCCATTCCCTGGGAACGGAGTCGTTGTCGTCCATCAGCAGCGTTTCCGAATAAGCCATGATGGAGGTCAAGGGGGTGCGGAGTTCGTGGCTGACCAGGGACAGGAAGTCGTTTTTCATCGCGTCCAGGTCGCGCAGGCGCTTCACCTCCCGCGAAAGTTGAAGGTCGCGGCATACCACCACTTTCCCGGAGGCGGAGGACGAGCCTTCGCCTCCGTGCATCGGCGAGACGGTGACGCCGAGATATTGTTCCATCCCCGAAGGCATGGTCTGGACCAGCTCGGTCTCGTCGCGGACATCCTCCGCGAACATCTTCCCCAGCAGTTCCGCGAGCTTTCCGGACAGAACATCGGCGTAATACTTGCCCAGCGCGTCCCCGCGCCGGACATCGAGCGCGATCTCGGCGGTGCTGTTGATCATTTCGATCCGGTTCTGGCCGTCGAGCGAAAGCAGCCCCAGCGGAACGCTTTCTATGATGTCCGACATGGCGATGCGGGTTTTATCCAGGCGCGTTCGGAAATGGCGCTCCTCGAGCACCGCCGCCATCTCGCGCGACAATACGGACAACAGGGCTTCCTGCTCCTGGTTGAAGGCCTCGGCGCCCTGCTCGAGCCAGAGCAGCATGATGTGCGACGACCCAAGGGGGAGGAAAAGGAGCGACCTGACCTCGATGCCGCCGGCGGCGAGCTCGATCGGCAACACCGACACCTCCTGTGTGCCTATAACCCAATCCATCAGCGAATAGTCGAGCACTAGCTGCTTGGGAAGGATTTCGCGCACCGGGGAGAAACTGCCTTCCTCGTCGCGCGTCTGCAGGGTGGCGTAGGCGAAATCGACAACCTCGATCAGGAGCGATTCCATTATGTCGAAGGCGGCTTCGGTGGATTGCGCGTTTTTTAGGGCAAGGGTCTGGCGTTGGAACCGGAGCAGTCGCTGCATAGCCTCCGACAGCTCGTTCTGGCGCCTGGTCAGTTCGCGCACCGTTTCCTCGGAGTTCCCGCCGCCGGGGAAGCCGCCGACCGATTTCCTTGGATCCGACTTTTCGCCGTCCATAATCAAGAGACTCCAGTCAATGCGAGATCAATTCAAGAAAACCGCCCGCCTTGTTCATCTCGCCCACGACAGCGTCCAGCAGCTTTTTAAGGAATTCCGCGTCGATCAGATGGTTGGCCGCCACCACCGCATTGATCGCGGGGATGCGGCGGTCGCCGCCGCTTCCTATTCCCAACGACCGCGCCAGTATGTCGCCGATATGCACGGCGTTCACCGTTTCGCGGCGGTCAGCCGCCTGATTCGGGGTGTGGTGGTTGCTCACCATTCCGACGATCATCGGCGGAAGACGCCAACGCTCCATGATCCATTGGCCGACGTCGGTGTGCGAGACGCCGATAAGCTCATTTTCGGCCTCATAAAGGAGTATTCCCTTATCGTTGGCGTAGCGCACCACCGGTAGGTAAATGTTGGGCTGGTATTGGTCGAGGATGATTTTGCCGAAATCGTGCAGCAACCCGCCGATGAACGCCTCCTCGGCGAAATGGTTGATGCCGATCCACTCCGCGACGATCTTGCTCGCCACGGCAACCCCCAGGGAATGCTGCCAGAAGCGACGGATGTCCAGCCCCCCCTTGTTCTTTCTTTTTGTCATGTCGAAAACCGTGGCGGTGGTGACTATGGTTTTGACCTTGTTGAAGCCGAGAATGACCACCGCGTGCTGAATGGACTTGATCTGCTTGGGGAAACCGTAATAGGCGCTGTTCACCAAGCGCAGCACCTTGCTGGTAAGGGCCTGGTCCTGTTCGATCAGCTTGCCGATGTCCGCCGCGTTCGTGCTGGGGCTGGCTATCTGGGCGTTGATCTTCGCGATCACGGTGGGAAGCGTCGGCAGGTCGGTGATCGATTCGATGGCGTTCCGCAATTTCGCCGAATCCAGGGTCATTGCCCCTCGCCCCCCCCCTTATCGGCTGTGCGCAGCTGATTCAGCATGGCGTCGGGACCGATGGCTATCAGTTTTTTGATGGCGAGAACCCGCAACTGCATCATGAGCGGGTCTTCGCGGAGGTTTTGGAACCAGATGGAAACATCCCTGGTGACCGATTTCACGAATTCTTCCTGTTCGGGCGTGACCGCCGATCGCCCGACCTGGCCGGCGATGACGCGCGAACCGCCGGACCCCGGCGTCCCGTTCTGTTTGCCGGACTCCTGTTCGGGCAAGAAGACGTCGATGGTTTCGAACCCCCATTTCCTGAGGCGGCTGATGAACATCGGCGTCAAGCGTATTCCCTTGGAAATGAGGGCGGGACCGGCAGCATTGGCGATGTCCTCGGCCAGGATCATGCCGGGAACGATTTGGGACAAGGGCAGACGCTTTTTATCCATATCCGCTTCCACGCGACAAAATATGAGAACTCCGGACGCAACCGGATTTTGCATTCTATCGAAGCCAGGGAAAAAATACACTAAAAATTCATTTTCACCGGCGCAAACCCGGAGTCAGGGCGTGAAAATCCCCTTTGCCTGGTTTGCGGAAATAGCATACACTGGACATGGTCGCGGCATGGAGCGTGCGAAAGCCGCGATTTGAAGAATGACGGGGTCGCGCCTTCGGCGTGGACGGTGCGCCGCGTCGTCATGGGGAAAAGTGGTCTTCCATTTGCGCTCCCGGAGGAACCGACATGCCGCATATTCCTTGCATTTCCCGACTTTTGTTTGCCGCGACCGCCGTTTTCGCTGTTCCCTTCGCGGCGGCCGCAGCCGATAGTTTCCGGAAACTAGTCATCGGGGACGCGGAATTGATCGCCCTGCGGGACGCCGGCGGCGATGCCGACGTTTCGCTTCTTATCGGCGCCGGAGGCGATGAACTCTCCCGCTACGCCCCGAACGGCAAAATGCCCAGTCAGATCAACGCCTTCGTCCTTAAGCTGGGCGGAAAAACCATTCTCGTCGATTCCGGGCTCGGCCGAGACCGGGGCGGCAAGGCGCTCGACGCCCTGGCCGACGCGGGCATCCGGACAGAGGACATCGAGATCGTACTCCTTACCCATCTGCATGTCGACCATGTCGGCGGCATAGTGGAGAAGGGGAGCCGCGTTTTCCCGAATGCGCGCATCCTTGTCGCCCGCCGCGAGCGGTCCTGGTGGCTCGATCCCGAGGAGGTCAAACGCGCGGCCCCCGACCGCAAAGGATCGTTCGAGCTTCCAAAGGCGGCGTTGGGCGCGTATTCAGAAAAAGTTGAAACCTTCGAATTCGGCGACGAGGTCGCGCCCGGCGTGAAGGCGATGAACGGCGTCGGCCACACCGCCGGCCACACCGTTTTCGACGTTGACGCGGGCGGGGGCAAACGCTTTCTAGTCATCGGAGACCTCGTCCACTTCGGCGTGATCCAGTTCCCGAATCCCGGGGTCGCGGTGCGCTACGATTCCGAACCGGTTGAGGCTGTCCGAGCCCGCAAGGATGTCTTCAGCCTGGCGGCGAGGGCTAAGCTGCCCATTGCCGGCATGCACATCGCCTTCCCGGGCGTCGGAACGCTGGAAAGGGACGGCGAGGGATTCGCGTACACGCCGTTGGATTATCCTGCAAGCCATTCTGCCGCAAAATGAATACTGAACGTTTATCGTCGACTTTTAAAGGAAATCGGGCCAACCGCCGCCCGATTTCCTCCAAAGATGTTACTGCTTACGGACCAATGGGTTGATTTTTCGTCAGGTCGGGCGATACCGCCGACCTTGCAATAATTCCCTACGCAAAATGTAAACCCAAGAAACTTTGGAGAGAATCAAACGGCGGTTTGTTTGATTTTCTCCAAAAGTCCACGTGAAGATTCATGGAGGATGAAAGCCGGTTGCTTTTTCCCCGGGCCGGCATATACTGTTTCGTTGTAAATGCGGATAATGAGCGATGACCACCGCTAGCATCAACAAGCGGAAGCACAGGGAATTGGCGTTGCCGAGGGGGGATTTCGTAATGGGTTGAAAGGGGTTCGACGCGGCGTCGCCTCGCCCGACCCGCGCGCGGTTTTCCCCTTGCACGAGCGGAAAGACTCGCCATTTGGCAAGACTCCAAATGGATGCGGCGATTTAGCGACATCGCGGCATGCTCAACACGCCGCGTACAACACAAATTCCGCGTAGGGCGCGTTCTTCCTGCACCAGAAGCGATAGGCGGGACAGATTTCCTTCAACAGATGCGGGATGGTCCACATGTCGGAAAGGCTGTGGTAGAGGCATATCGCGAGGCGCGGACGGCATTCGGCGATGATGTTCCGTCCGCCACGGATAGCGGC
>JAISXA010000133.1 GCA_031270685.1 Planctomycetota bacterium | reverse complement strand
GTTCTGGCATGGCGGTCTCCTTTTACAAGGCGTCGGTTCAACACCAAGTAAAAGAATCGCCATGCCTCTTTTCAACTTATTTCGGATGATTCCGACTGCAAAATTTCGAAAAGTCCACTACTTGAGTTCCGCGTAAAGCGGGAATTTCGCGCACAGCGCGAGGGTGCGTTCCTTGATCTTCGCCAGCGCCGCGTCGTCGTTCCTGGCCTCGACGGCGGCGGCGATGATGGCGACGATCTCGGCCATTTCCCCTTCCTTCATCCCCCTGGTGGTGGCGGCGGGGGAGCCGACGCGGATGCCGGAACACTTCACCGGCGGGAGCGTGTCGAAGGGGATCTGGTTCTTGTTGATGGTGACGTTGACCTTGGTCAGGGCGTCCTCGCACTCCTTGCCGGTCGCACCCCTGGAATGGACGTCGACGAGCATGAGGTGGTTGTCGGTGCCGCCCGAGACGATCCTGAAGCCGGCCTTGACGAATTCCGCGGCCATGGCAACGGCGTTCTTCACCGTCTGCCGCATATACGCCTTGAACGCCGGCTGCATCGCCTCCTTGAAGGCGATGGCCTTGCCGGCGATGACGTGCGCGAGCGGCCCGCCCTGCATGCCCGGGAACACTGCGGAATCGACTTTTTTCGCGTGTTCGGCCTTGCAAAGGATGAAGCCGGCGCGCGGCCCGCGCAGCGTCTTGTGGCTGGTGGAGGTGACGATGTCGGCGTGCGGCGCCGGGTTCGGATGGATGCCCGCCGCGACCAGGCCGGCGATGTGGGCCATGTCCACGATGAAGTAGGCGCCAACCTCCTTCGCGATTTCCGCGAACTTCGCGAAATCGATGATGCGCGGGTAGGCTGACGCCCCGGCGATGATCAGGTTGGGCCTGAACTCCCGCGCCTTGTCGCGGAGCGCGTCGTAGTCGATCGTCTCCGTGTCCTTCGCCACGCCGTAGGAGGCGGTTCGGAACAGACGCCCGGAGAAGTTCACCTTGTAGCCGTGGGTGAGGTGTCCGCCGTGGGACAAGTCCATGCCGAGGATCCTGTCGCCCGGATTGATGAGCGCGAGGTAGGCGGCCATGTTGGCCTGCGAACCGGCGTGGGGCTGGACGTTGGCGTGTTCGGCGCCGAACAGCTCCTTGGCGCGCTCGATGGCCAGAACCTCCACCTTGTCCACCTCCTCGCAACCGCCGTAATAGCGCCGGCCGGGGTAACCCTCGGCGTACTTGTTGGTCATGACGCAACCCTGGGCCTGGAGCACGGCCGGGGAAGTGAAGTTCTCGGAGGCGATCAGCTCGATGCCGTCCTGTTCGCGCTTCAACTCGGCGTCGATGGCGGCGGCGACTTCGGGGTCGGTGCGGCGGATGAATTCGTTCATGGGATATCCTCCAAAACTATGGCGTCCTGCGCCGTTTTAGGAGCCGACGCTGAATAAGTCGACTTTTGGAGAGAATCAAACAAACCGCAGTTTGATTCTCTCCGAAGTTTCCCGGGTTGCATTTTCCGTCGGAAATTATTGCAAGGTCGGCGGGATCACCCGACCTTACGAAAAATCAACCCATTGACCAGTAAGCGGGGTCGAATGTCACCCCGCGTTCGCCTTGTTCACCGCATCCATGCCGTCAGGCGACCATTCCTTCGCCTCCCGACGCGATGATCGGATCCTCCCGCGGTTCCGCAGGCTGTCTGTTTTCATTTTCCCCGCCGTCCGGCCGCGATTCGCCGGGGAACGGCAGCGGTCGCCGGCCCGGCAACGGTCCGCCGTTGGCGCCGACTATCATCACGTGCCAAAAGGAGCACAAGTTTTCCGCGGTGAGCGCGCGCACCGCCGCATCGACTCCGGAAGGGTTTCCCGCTCCCGGAAATGCCGGAAGCCTCTTCATGTGGAGGGTCGTGGGATTCCCGGCCACGGTCACAATCGCGCATAACATGAAGCCGTCCAGCTCGAAGAACGTGGTGGACATCGCCGTCTGCGTACGGTCTTCGCCTTCCTGGATGTACCCGCTGTTGGACACGGCGAAAAAGTCGCCGTCCCGTCCGACCACACGGAAATCAGTGTTTTCAACGACGAGCATTGATCCGATCGGCGAGCCGGGGCGTACCATCGCCTCCCGGTTCAATGTCATCGCCTCAATCGTGGAATCCGCCCAGGCTTCGAAGTCCCCGATCCCGTCGTGCATGAATAAATGCGCAAGCCGGTAGGTGATAAAGTCCTTGCCGCTCTTGTTGATCTTCGCAAACGAGGCAAGCCATTCGACTCCCGGCTGCTTGATCGTTGGCGTCAACGTTACCGGAAAAGTGCCGGCCGGGGTGATGACTTTCAGCGTTTTCTCGCCGATTTTGACGGTATAAGTTGGTCGAGCGTTCGGCGTCCGCCTCCCGTTGAGGACAGTAAGGACGTCGCGACCGAAAAAGAGCAGGCCCGGTAAAATCAGGATCCACCAATATTTGAACCGCGTTTTCGGCCGTTCCCGGCCGCCGTCGGCGCCGATATCCAGAGGCGACGGGTTTTGCGATTCATACGAATCCATCATTTCACCGCCCAGCGCAGTTCGGCGTCGATGAACGCTTCCAGGTCCCCGTCCAGCACCTTGTTGATGTCGCCGGCCTCCATGCCGGTCCGGACATCCTTCACCAACTGGTAAGGGTTCATCACGTAGTTGCGGATCTGGCTGCCCCAGGCGTTCTCCATTTTGCCCGCGTTGTGGGCGTTGGCCTGCGCGGCGCGCATCGCCTCCTCGCGCTGTTTGAGCCGCGACTTGAGAATCTTCATCGCCAGGTCCTTGTTGCTGTGCTGCGAACGCTCGTTCTGCACGGCGACGACGATCCCCGTGGGCAGGTGGGTGATGCGCACGGCCGAGTCCGTCTTGTTGACGTGTTGGCCGCCCTTGCCGCCGGAACGGTAGGTGTCGATCTTGAGCTCCTTGTCCTCGATGACGATGTTGATGTCTTCCTGGTAGTCCGGCGTCACGTCGACGGCGGCGAAGCTGGTTTCGCGTTTTCCGGAGAAAGGGCTGATCCGGACCAGCCGGTGCACGCCCATTTCGCCCCGGAGATAGCCGTAGGCGAACGGCCCCCGGACCGACAGCTCCACCCCCCTTATGCCCGCTTCTTCGCCGGGCTGGAAGTCGAGTTCCTCCGCCTTCCACCCGCGCCGCTCGAAAAAGCGCAGATACATGCGCAAAAGCATTTCCGCCCATTCGCAGGCGTCGGCGCCGCCGGCCCCGGTATGGATCCTGAAAAAGCAGGGATCGCCGTCGTGCGGCCCCGACAGGAGCGCCAGCAATTCGAGTTCGCCGAGATCCTCCTCGAGCGCCGCCACATCGCGCTCGACCTCGTCCATGGCGGAGGCGTCGCCTTCGGCCTCGACGAGCTCGAACAACTCCCTGCAATCCTCCGCCTTCTTCCCGGCGGCGACAAGCGGCTCGGCCACCGCCTTGAGCGCCTTGAGCTCGGCCACGTCACTGAGCGCGGTCTCCTGGTTGTTCCAGAAATCCGGGCTTTCCATGCGCTTTTCGACCTCGGCCATGCGCCCGGTTTTCGCGGCCAACCCGAGGGATTCGTCCAGGATGGCGATGCGGGAAAGAATCCCGCCGATTCGGTTGCGAATTTCGCCGCTTTCCGCCATATGCGCGCAATCCTTCGCCAATGCGTCCCGTATATCCATAACGTCGACTTTTAAAGTAAATCGGGCCAACCGCCGCCCGATTTCCTTTAAAGATTCAACCGCTTTCGTTTCAATGGGTTGTTTTTTCGTCAACTCGACCCAAACCGGCGACGTTGCAAAAAAACGTAGTTTAAACAAACGTCCTGAAACTTTGGAGGAAATCAAACAGCGGTTTGATTTCCTTTAAAAGTCCACATAACATCATACGGCGGGTCATGGAAAAAGCAACAGACTTCGAGAAATTATTATCTAACTGAACTTTTTGAACTTTTGGTTGCGGCCGAGCAATTTGTCCGGCGCGGTTCTTTCACGCCGCAAATACCAAAAATCACCTCTCTTTTCACCCACAAATTCGTCAGAAGAACCCAATGATGTGGTGCGGGAGGAAATCCTGCTCTTCCGCGTCATCCACGTCGACGAGACGCCGGTGACGGTGCAGGACCCGAAGGGAAAGGCGAAGCCGCACCTTGGAAGAGTATGGCCGTACGCTTACGAAATGGCAAGAAAGTATTGTTTTTTGGTACATGCCGCCCGGCGTCGGCGGAGGGCCGCCCCCGCTCGCGCGGAACCAGCGCGCCCGCGCGCCATTCGCGCCGCCAGTGGTCGAGGCAGGAACGCTCCAACGAGAGAAAAAGCGAAGCGTCGTACTTCCTACCCCCGGCCGGCCGGGATGCGTTCCGGACCGCCAGCCGACGGCGGAAGGCGAGCGACCGGCGCTTCACCGCGTGTTCCGCCAGTCGGCGGACGGATTGACGGACGCG
>JAISXA010000112.1 GCA_031270685.1 Planctomycetota bacterium | reverse complement strand
GGAGGGGAGCGCGGGTATGGCCAAGCGCTTCCAAGGAGCTACCTGACCGGCGAGACCGTCGAGGAAGCCGAGGATTCCATAAGGAACCAGTGGTGGCCGGCAATCCGGGCGCTGGAATTCGCGCCGTCGAAATCCGGATGGGAATGGCTGGGCGTACTTGATCCGCTATACCGGCGGGCGGACGCGAAGCGAAAAAACGCTTCCTACGCCGCGCTTGAAATTGCGGTTGTCGACGCGCTGGCCCGGGCGTGCGGCGTTTCCGCGGCCGCGCTCTGGAGGGGAAGCGGCGGCGCCGTTCCACTGGTCGGCGTCGTTCCCGCCGTCGGCCCTCGAAAAGCCGCCTTGATGGCCCGGGCGTACCGACTGCTCGGCTATAAACGCCTCAAAGTTAAGGTGGGAGACGATCCGGGAAGCGAACGGGAGCGGGTCGCGGCGGTTCGCGGCGCGGCGGGCAAGGGCATGTGGCTTGCGCTCGACGCCAATGCGGCGTGGAATCGGGTCGTCGCGCCGGCGCGCATCGCCGCGTTGGCGCCTTTCGAACCGGCGTTGATCGAGGAACCGCTCGCCGATGGACGCGAACCCGGAGCGCTGCCGGCCCTGGAAAAGGAAACCGGCGTCGAAACGATGGCGGACGAGTCGCTGGTTTCGCTTCGCGATGCGGCACGCTTTTTGACGTCGGGCGGGCCTTCGTGGTGGAATCTTAGAATCGCCAAGGTGGGAGGATTTTCCGGAATGCGGGCGCTTGGCGAATTGGCGCGGGAAAACGGCGTAAAGATTTTTGGCGGCGTCCTGGTCGGGGAAACGTCAGCCCTCGCGGCGGCGGGCAGGGCATGCCTGGGTTTGGCGGAATTTCAATGCATGGAGTACGGCTTCCCCAGGTTTCTGCTGAAAGGCGATCCTTTTCGCGGCGGCCCGGGAGGATTCGGGGGGATGGCGAACCCGCTCGATGTTTTCCGCCCGGGTTTGGGCGTAAGTTGCGCCGATATCCCGCAATTTCGGCGGCAAGTGGACTTTTGAAGGAAATCAAGCAAACGATCGCAAATTCAATCGGCGCCCGGTATAAGCGGAAAATCGAACTGCCCGAGCGAGGCCATGCGCAGGAGTTTGATCAATTCGAACGGCTGGCCGTTTTCGCCCTGGGCGATTTTCGAGTACCACTCGGCAACCGCCTTTTCAACGCGATCGCGGTTCTCCGATCGCAGGGCAAGTGTTTCATCGATCGCCTTGGAGATGCGTTCGGCCGTGGTCCGCAACGTGGATCGCTCTTCCCGATCCAAAGCCTCGCCTATCGAGAACGCCCTTACCATGGCGTCCCTCTCTTCCGGCGTGAGATGGAAAGAAAGCTCCAGACTGTCCTTCGGCCGCCGACGGTCCGAGTTGCGGTTCGTGCTGGATTTATCCTTGGGATCCTCGGAGCGCTTTGACGCGCCGGCCTTGTCCGACGCCTTGATATCGGCGGCGGCCGGTTGCGCTTCCTCGGCAACCCGAAATTTGCTTCGGGCCGCATTTTCCGCCTGTGCGGTCTGGACGATCGGACCCAGATCCGTCATATCGGGAAGCATAGTGGCATCTCCTTGCGCGGCAAACCTCCCCGCCGCTCCAACGGACATCTTGTCAGTATCGGCTGATACTCCATCGGTTAGGATATCCGGCCGATACCTCTTGGCAGTAATGTTTTCGGACGCGCGGCGCAAAAGTTTAGCGGAAAGCGGACAAGAAAAATTAACATCGCAATTCACGTTTCCATAATATGTTAAACATGCGATGGCATTGATTGACCACAGTGCCGATAAAAAATTTTCAAGAATTTTCCACAATCCGCAAGCGCGCGGCGACGGCCAGGCGGTCCGCGCGCCCGTTTTCGGGGTGTCCGGCATGGCCGCGAATCCAGGTCCAGACGATGGTATGCGGCTCCGCCGCCGCCAGCAGGCGTCGCCAAAGTTCAATGTTCTTTACCGGCTGACCGGATGCGGTCTTCCATCCGTTTCTTTGCCACTTGCCGATCCAGTCGAGGCGGAAGGCGTTGGCGACGTAGCGGCTGTCGGTGACCACTTCCACCAGGCAAGGGACCTTCAGCGCCTCGAGCGCGCCGATGACCGCCATGAGTTCCATGCGATTGTTCGTGGTGTTCTTTTCAGACCCGGAAAGTTGTTTTTCGGTCCCGGCGACGGGAGCGCGGAGGATCGCACCCCAGCCGCCCGGTCCGGGATTGCCGGAACAGGCGCCGTCGGCGTAGATCTTGACAATAGGCAGGGCGCTTCCGCCGGTTTTCGGCATCGCATTCCTTTTTCATGACAGGGAGGGCGCGGTTCGGAACAACAACCTGTATTTCACCGCCGGTGGCGATTATTTTCCCAGGCAGAATCGCGAGAAGATCGTCGTCAAAACCTCCTCCGCATACCCTTCGCCCAGGGCGGCGGAGAAAGCGAGTACGGCGGAACGCAAGTCCTCGGCCGCAAGTTCCGCTCTGCCCGGACCGGCAAGCTCCTCGCCGGCGGCGCGGAGTCGGCTCAGCGCCGCCTCCAACTCCATGTTTTCGCGGCGATTCCAGCGGCCGGGCGGGGAAGCGTCCCGCAGGCGGCTTGCAATCGCCTGTCTCGCCCGATCGATTCCCGTTCCCGTTCGCGCGCTGACGGACAGGCATTCCTCGACGGTGGCGGCGGAATCGTCAAGCAGGGACAACGCTTCCTCCGGCGTTGTTTTCGCCGGGAGATCGCACTTGTTGAGCAGAACCAGCACCTTTCCCTTCAAACGCGCGGCGAATGCCCCGGCGCGTTCGGAAAGAGGCGTCGAACCGTCAACGACCCAACAGGCGATGTCTTCGGCGCCAAGGCTTTCCTGGCCGCGCGCCGCGGCGATCGCCGCCCCTCCAGCCGATTCGGGATCGTGGCCGGGAGTGTCCGCCAGCGACAGTTTCGTACCCCGCCATTCCACCTCGCGGATCAGGCGGTCGCGCGTCGTCGAGGGGAGTGGAGATACGAGGAACTCCTCCGCGGCGAGCAGGGCGTTGGCGAGCGAACTCTTGCCGGCGTTGGCGAGGCCGACCAGCGCGACCAGGGGAAGGTCGGGGCGGGCAATCCCCTCCTTCCGCCCCAGTTGGACGCCGTTCCGGATAAGGTCGTCGACTATCGCCCCGATCCTTTCGGCGGGGTCTTCGCCGAGGGCGTCATGCCCGAAATCGATGGACGCTTCGAGCAGGGACGCCGCGCCGAGCGCCAGGGTTCTCCATTCGCGTATTTTCCCGGTGTTGGCGCCGCCAAGCCGGAACAGCGCGATCTTGCGTTCGTCCTCGTTTTGCGCCCGGATGGATTCCTCGACCGCCTCGGCCTGGCCAAGACTGACCCGGCCGTTGCGGAAGGCGCGGAAAGTGAATTCCCCGGCGGCGGCTGGCCTGGCGCCGCAGTCGGCGAGAGTGCTTAACGCGGCGCGCAGGACGATGGGCGCGCCGGGCAGATGAAATTCGACAATGTTTTCGCGGGTGTAACTGGCCGGACCCGGCATGAGGAACGCCAGCGCCGGGCAGGGCGCCCTTTCCGCTCCGGATTCAAACGTAAGGAAGAAATCGCATCGAAACACTCCCCGCCGCGGATGATCGCGGACTTCCGCGTCAAGCCCCGAGGCGGCACGGGCGAGAATGGAGAAGGCGTTCGCGCCCGACAGGCGCAGGACGCCGACATGGCCGGCTCCGGGGGCCGAGGATAACTGGGCGATATCGTCTTCGGAAAAATACGCCGGGTTAAAATTCATTCGACGACCGGTTTTCGATTACGAACAGGCTGTGGCGTTCGCCCCGGCCCATGCCGGGACACCGCCGCGCCGCAACCTCCCATGCCTCCGGCGATGTCAGGTTTTCGCGCCACCACGGCCAGGTTTTGCATTGCACCGGCCGGTTGCGGTAAATGACGCAACCGCCCGAGTCGTCGAGAAACGGGCAGTCGCCGCTTCCGCTGTCCACCAACGCCAGGCCGGTGGGCGTCCGGCGCAGGAACTTGCCGCCGAAGTCGTTCGCGTCCATGGCGAGCGCCTCGGCGATTTCCCGCGCTTCGGCGGCGTTTACCCAGACGTAACCGCCCGGTCCCCGGCAGCAATCGCCGCATCCCTGGCACTGGAAGCGCAATCCCTGTTCATACCAGGGGGGGTGTGCCATTGTTCCCATGGCTGATTTATCCAAACCGGTCGAAGTAAATGTTTTCCCGCTTGACGCCTTTGCCGCCGAGGGTGGCGATGCATGCCTCGATCATGCCGGGACTGCCGCACAGGTATGCCTCGTATTGATCGGCATTGGAAATATGCCTGGCGACGACGTCGGTGATAAGGCCGTAATCGGCGCAGGCTTCGCATCTTTCGCCGCCGGACAGGGCGGGAATGTATTTGAACCAGGGATGTTTCGCGGAAAATTCCCTGAGTTCCCCGACGTAATAGAGATCGCGTTCGTTCACCGCGCCGAAGAACAGCTTGACCGGCCGATCCGAAACGCCCCGGTCGAGCATTTCCCGCAACATCCCGACGAACGGCGACAGCCCGGATCCGCCCGCGATCCAAATGCAGGGCGCCTTGGCGTCGCTCAGGCGGAATTCGCCGAAAGGCCCTATCAGGGTTGCTTCGTCCCCTTCCTTGAGGTGGTCGAAGAGGTACGTCGTCGCCGCGCCGTTCGGCGTTCTCCTGACGATGATGTCTATCCTGTCCTCCACGCTCGCGGGCGTCGCGAAAGAAAAGCAGCGGATGGTCATGCCCTTTGCCTCGCCGTAGGGCTTGGCGACAAAATTGATAAACTGCCCGGCGCGGTGCGGAACCTTGTCCCCCGGTGCCGGCGCGAAGGAAAAGCGCCTGATGTCGTAGGTGAGGGGGATGATGGACGCCACCGTGGTTTTATATTCCTTTGCGTGGAGGATGCATGACGATGCCTCGATTTCCAGGTCGCCTTGCAGCCGCAATTGGCAGCCGAGCCGCCAACCGGCTGAAAGTTCGGCTTCCTTGAGCCTGCCCTTTTCGTTGTCGGTGGGCGGGCTGGTTTCCCCTTCCACAACCTTCACCCGGCATTGGCCGCACACGCCGCGCGCGCCGCAGCCGGTGGGCAGAAAAACCTTTTGGGTCCGCAGGCCGGCGAAAAGAGTCAGCCCCGTTCTGCATGCAACGGTCTTATGACCATTGATGTCGATGGCGCAGGTGTTGTTTTCCGACATTGCATCTCCAGACTTTCGCCGCCCTCCGGCCGGCGCGACCGCGGCTATGCTTCGCGGAACCGTATAAGTTTTGGTCGTCTTTTAAAGAAAATCTGGCCAACCGCCGCCCGATTTCCTCCAAAAAGGAATATTATCACCGAAGTTTTGCAAAATGGCGATTAAAATTTCGTGCGCAGGCCCCGGGGAACGAGGCGGCTGCCAAGTAATTGCTTTGACCTATGCCGTCAACAACATATAATGTAAATGTCCAATTCGCGAAAGTTCGGTTCCACTGTCGGACGGCATATGAGGAGGAGCAGGACATGGCGGAGCGCGTCAAAAAAGGCGATGCCGGCAGCGATCAGCGCCGACTCCGACGGCATTACCTGATTTATTATCTCCGCGTTTTTGATCGCCAGACCGGTTCGGTGATCGGACACCTGGTGGACATCACGCCGAACGGCATCATGATTCTTCGCGACTCGCCGATCGAGATCGGGGGAAAGTATTCCCTGCGCCTGCGCTGGCGCAACAGCGTTGGACGCCTGCAAGTGGTTGATTTCGAGGGCGAATGCAAATGGTGCCGCCCCGACGTCAACCCCGATTTCTACGGCGCCGGCTTCTCCGTTTCCGCCGACTCGGACGCGCATGTCCAGGCGATTTCCGAATTGATCGCGGATCTGAAAATGCCGGATGCCGAATAAGGCGATCGGGTTCGACGTCAACGAAGCCGCCATCGGCGTCATCGGCGCGCCGGCAGTCCCACCGCGATCCCCCCCCAGCGGCAAGTTCCGCCCGGTAATGATCGCGACCATTCCCGCATGACCTTGATTCCATCGAAAAATCCCGCCCCGGCGCATTCGGGGAGCGAGGTTTTTTTGTTTTTCCACGCCAAGGCGATTTGCGCTGTATACTGAAGGAAATCCAGAATCCGACTCTGCAGGTTTCCGTTCCATCTCGTGGCTGTGGTTGGATCCAGACATCGTGAAAACAAGGAAGAGTGCGGCGATGAACACCGCCATCGGCGACGCGTTTTGCCGTCAAGTCAGACTCGAGCTGACTTCCTGCTATTTGTACAAGCAAATGGCATCCTGGTTCGAAGGCAAGGATTTGCCGGGATTTGCAAACTGGATGCGAAAACAGGCCCATGAAGAGGTGGGCCACGCCCTGGTGTTTTTCAGCCGCCTGACCGCCGGCGGACAACGCGCCGACATTGGAACCGTCGACCCCCCGATCCGCGATTTCACCTCGGTGCAAGGCTGTTTTTCGCATTTCGTCGATCACGAGAAAAGCGTGAGCGGGCATCTTTCGTGCATTCTCGAACTCGCGAGGAAGCATCGCGACGCCAAAGCGGTCCAGGTGCTGGAATGGTTCGAAGGCGAAAACGGCATTCGGGGGGAGGAAGTCGACAGGATCCTCGGGCGCCTGAAAATGGCGAGCGGAGAGCGTTGCCCCCTGCTGCGCACCCTGGACGGCGATCTCGCGGCGCGGCGGTTCCGCCTTCCCGCATCGCTGCGCATGGGCGCTTGACGAAGGGGGGAAAACAGCCGGGACCGCGATGTTTATTTTCTCCAAAAGTCCACTGAGCGCGATAGCGTCATGAATCGAGCAGCGCCTCGATGGCGGAGGGATCGAAGGTCGGTATGCCGAGGGCGTTTTTCACTTCGCGACGTTCGGCGAATGAATCGTCGATGAACACCGCCTCGCGCTCCGTGATGAAAGCGGATTTCGGCGCCCCTCCGGGAACCTCGACGATATGGTCGAACAATCCGGAAAGGCGGCGGCGGCGAAGCGCCGACTCGACGCCTTCCCGGCGGCGGGTAAGGAGAACGGTCTTGACGCCGCGATCGAAACATTGGTAAAGCAGGCGAACCGCGTCGAGATTGACCTTGCCCCGGACGACGAGCGTATCATCCAGATCAATGTAAAGGGCGGCGTACCTCACATCCAGCCGGTAACGGTTTTCCAGCGCCCGGTCCATCAACGCGACGCCGGACAGCGGAGCCGGAACCTCCACCTCAAGGCCCATGCGGTCATACAGTCCAAGCAGCGCCAGGTTCACCCCGCGCGCGCGTTGCAGCCCGCTCGCGCCGGCGATGCGGGGTGCGATTTCGAGCAATCCCGGTTCGCCGCTTTTGTCCTCCCTGGCCTGGAAGAACCACGGTCCGCGCAACGCGAGTTCCCCATTGACGATTTCCGCCATTTCCAGAAGGCGGGGCGATTCGACCGGCGCGGTGCGGACGCTTATGCCGTTCGCCACCCGCAAGCGTTCGCGCGCGGAAGCGAAGCGCAGCGCGCCGTGCCGATCGGTGAAGCAATCGACGGTGAATTCGCGCCCGGGCAGGAATTCGAGAGCGAGGCTGCGCGGCCGCTCGCGAAGCCTTTCCAGCGCCGCGGCGCGATCCGGCGCCAGAAACGTTCCCTTGCTCCCCTGTCCCGAATCCGGTTTCAGGAATATCGGTCCGTCAATTGCCGGCAATTCCGCCGCTGCGTAAACGCGGGGAACCCGAAGCAAGCCGGAGAACCTGGCATAGGTGGCGCTCTTGGAACGGCACAGGCCGGCCGTTTCGCCGCCGGGCGCGACGACCTCGGCGGCCAGCCGCGCTTCATCCCGCAGCCGGGCGAGAAGCGCCGCCACATCGTCATGGGCCGGATAAACATAGTCGATGGCGTATTTTTCCAACAAGCGGTTGAGCGCCTCCGGAAACGCCGGATCGCGGACCAGCGGCAGCCGCTCGAGATAATTTTCGTAGGCGAACTCGCCGTGGTCGGCGACCGACGACGCCCCGTACAGCGCGAAATGCGCGCTGACCGACAACGATCTCGCTAGTTCGAGGCCGATCTCGCTTCCGCAGGGAAAAACCAGGACTTTTTTCATGCTTCGCTCACAGTGGATGTTTGAAGGAAATCAAAAACGCTTGTGCCGCAAGGATCGCGATTTTTGCAAATTGGGCATTCGGCGGTTTGAAGGCCCAATTTGCAAAACTTCAGCTCAAACCGGAAGCCGCAGCCGGCCGACATCCACCATGCCGTCCGGGCCGGACCTTATCTCCATGCCGATGTCGAGCATCTCCCCCATGTATTTGGCCAGGCCCAACAACGTTTTCGCCGCCTCGGCGTTGACGGCGGCCGTCCGGCTGTTGCCGCCGACGATGCTGTCGAAGCGGCCCAGATCGTCGGCCATGATCGACAAATAGCCCTTCTGCTCCTTGGCCTTGGCGGCGATGCCGTCCATGAGTTCCTCGGCCTTCTTGATGGTCGTCTCGATCGCGTGGAAATGCTCGGTCGTGGACCGGCTCAATTCCAATCCGCCGGAGATGCTCTTGTTGGTCCGGTCGAGCACCTCGCGGGTGGTGTCCACCGACTGGGCGCTCCGGTTGGCCAGGGAGCGCACCTCCGCCGCGACGACGCCGAACCCCTTGCCGTTCCGCCCGGCGCGGGCCGCCTCCACCGCCGCGTTGAGGGCGAGGATGTTGGTCTGGAAGGCGATGGAGTCGATGGTCTTGAGGATGGCGTTTATCGACTTGGACTGGTCGGCGATGGCGCGCATGCCCTGGTCGAGCAGATCCATGTCCACGTTGCCGGTGTGCGCCGAGCGCCGGATCCCCCCGATGATGGCGGAGGTCTCCTCGGCCGAACTGGTGTAATCCTCGGCGTGCTTGCGCAGGGTGGCGGCGACGCCGGAGAATTTTCCGAACAGGTTGCGCTGGGCGTCGGAGGCGCCCGCCAGGTCCTGGCTCGAGCCGTGCACCGCGCTCGCCACCCGCACCAGCTCCTTGGATGCGTTGGCCACCCGGTCCATGATGGTCTCCAGCACCGCCTCCTTCATCCGCCGCTTCTGGCCGTACATGTTCTTGTCCGCCTCGGCCAGCAGCTCCTCGGGCGACGTCCCGGCACCGGTCCCGACGCTGTAGCCGGCGGCGAAGCTGATCCGCCGCAAGTCGTCGTCGATTTCGCGGTTGTGCGCGGCGGCGAGATCGCCGACGCGGCCGATTATGGTTTCCGCCAGCTTGGCGTCGCCGCCGCGAACGACGGCGACGAATTCGTCGCCGCCGTGGCGGCCGACGAAACCGTGACCGGCGAAGGCGTCCCGCAGGCAGCGCCCGAAGGCGGCGATGATCCGGTCCCCCTCGCCGTGGCCCAGGATGTCGTTGGCGCGCTTGAGGTTGTTCATGTCGAACATGAACACCGCGCTCCCGCCGGCGGAGCGCTCCTCCGCCAGGCGCTCGAGCTCCCGGTCGCAGGCGGCGCGGTTGGGAAGTCCGGTGAGCTGATCGGTGAAGGCGATGGCGCCCAGCATTTCGGCGCTCCGCTTCAGCGCCAGGGCGCTCAAGTAGTACAGCAACCCGGCGGCCAGCGCCAGGCCGAAGACGCCGTTCGCCGTCCACAGGGCGCGGATTGACGCGGCGACCTGGCTTTCCGTGTATTCCTCCGCCGCGGACACGGTGTCGTCGACCAGGGTGAAATAGTCCTCGCTCAGATCGAACAGGCGGGCGGCGCCGGCGCCGGCGCGGACGCGGCCGATCTCCTCCTGCAGAACGGTCCAACTGGTCCTGACCTTGGACATGTTGGCCTGGAACGCCGGATCGGGCAGCGCGATCAGGCGGTTGGGGCCGACGCCGGAGATGAGTTCGTCGACGATGGAATCCAGGCGCCGCACCAGGGCGTCGTTGGGGCGGTCATGCATCTCCTGCTTGATCAGCCGCTGCGTCGCGCCGCGCACGATGCCGATATAGTTGATGACCCTGGCGTTGCCCTGCAATTGGCGGATGGAAGAGAGGGAAAGCCGGCTGATCCAGGCGAAGAGGACGCACAGCGCGACCAGCGCGAAGATGTTTTTCCTGGCGAGAATCCTTTTCAGCATGATCTTCATCCCACGACGGTGTTGGATTCTCTCCAAAAGTCCACTTTAAAGATTCGACCGCGTTCGGCGTCCATATTAGTTATTTTACGGCAATCCGGCCCCATCGGCGAGGATGAAAAATATATGCCCGCGCAAGCCCGCGCGGCGGAGGCGGGGAGGGCGCATCCGACGGCTTTTTTTCCCCGCCGCGGCGGCCGGCGCCGGAAACCGGGCGACAAACCGGCGAAATAACAACGGGAAAAAACTCTTCGCCTTGTCAATTTATTTCGGGAATTGGAGTTGATTTATCGAATCAATTAAACGCCTTGGCCGCACCCGGCCGGCGAGCGCAAGTTGGCGTGGGAGGCGCGAACAATATGAATTTTTACGAAGGAAGTTGAGCCGGAAAGGAATTCAGGGGTTTACAAGTGAATACGCAATTGAACGGAAGCGCATTAAAAAACGGCTCAACCTTAAACAGAAATAAAATAAAAGTTTATTTGAATCGCGGCAATAATTTCCATACTATTCACGCAACGACAGTTTATAATGATTATCGACTGTCATAGCCGGTTTCTTGAGGTGAAATTTTGGATAAAATCAAACAAACCGCCGTTTGATTCTCTCAAAAAGTCGACCTTCTTCCTTCCCCGCGACGCGGCATTGTTCGGCCGCAACCAAAAGTACACCCAAATTATTATCGGCATAACGATTCCACGAATTTTCTGTTTCAGATGGAGCTTTTGCGAATCGGGCATTCAAACCAGTGGACTTTTAAAGGAAATCAATCGAACTTTGTTTGATTTTCTCCAAAAGTCCACATTCGGGTGAACGCATCCGCGCACGAATAATGTCTTTTTGACAATCGTCGATACCCCTCTTTCATTTTGACAAATATGAGCGGATGCTCAGGAATGGAGTAAAATCGCAAATCCCGCGTAACTACATGGTTATGCGCGCTTCGTTTTGCGGTGAAAACTGGCAGAATGGTTGCTTTTGTTGCCATCGGTAAGTGTGGACTTTTGGAGAAAATCGGGCCAACCACCGCCCGATTTCCTCCAAAGATGTTACCGCTTACGGACCAATGGGTTGATTTTTCGTCAGGTCGGGCGATACCGCCGACCTTGCAATAA
>JAISXA010000083.1 GCA_031270685.1 Planctomycetota bacterium | reverse complement strand
GAGATGGAAAACTATTTCACTTCCTTCCAGGCCATCGAACAGGTGATCAAAACCTATCCCAACACCGGGCGCATGTCCGACCTGGTCGAGATCGAGCTCCGCATCGCCAAGAAAATGCTGATGTCGAACGCTTCCACCACCGTCTTCGAGGAGGACACGAACGCGCGGCAGACCAACATCCGGCGCGCGCTGCAGGTGGTGGACCAGGTTCTGGAGCACGACCCTTGGGGCCCCGTCGCCGCCGAAGCCAATATGGTGAAGGGCGAGGCGCACTTGTACATGGGACAGATCGACGCGGCCAGGGGGTCGTTCGAAAGGGTGCAAAACGATTTCCCGCGCTCGCCCTTCGTCGAGCGCGCCAGGCTAGGCGTCCTGCGCTGCGATTCGCTCATCGGGCAGGCATCCCCCAGGGAACTCAAGGAACAACTGGATGTGGTCAGGGAGGTCGAGTCGGAACGCCGGAAGGATGGCGGCGCCGGCCCGGTCGATGAATTCGACGATCTCGACCAATCCATCAACCAGCTCGCCGATATCGAGGCCGGCAAGATGATGGAGCAGGCTTCGCAGTACAAGCGCATGGGCACCCATCAATCGGTCAAGGCCGCCGATTTCCTGTACCGGGAGATCATCCGCCGCTATCCGCATTCCGCGCAGGCGGAGGAGGCGCGCGGGCTGGTCAACGGTCTGAAAATTCCCCAGGAACAGGGCCGGGTCGCCAAGGCGATCGGCAACATAAACTGGAATCCGTTCAACTGGCACAAGGAACCCGAACCGCCGTGGATCACGCCGCAGTTGTCGCCCGAGGATGCGGTCAGGGTCGATTCGGGGATCGGACCGATCGCGGGAGTGCCGGAAACCGATTTCCCGGTCATGGCCGGCTCCGCCGGCGTGCGTCCCGCCGCGTTCGACGATCCGAACCTCGCCGGCGGCTACAGCGGCGACCTTGCCAGCCTCCCGGCGTTCGACGCGTCCGGCCAGCCGGCGCGCCGGCCAGAGGTCGCGATCGACGGCGTCCCGGCCCGACAGGCCGGCTACGCCGAACCGGTATCCGGACCCTCCGGTCAGGCGTATCCGACCATGCCCGGCCACCAACCGCCTGCCAGGCCGAACCCCCTGCCGTCGATTCCCGATTCCGATTTGGTGGGAACGCCAAGCCCCAGGACGGCGGAGACGCGGCCATACGCGCCGCCGCCGCAATACGGCGGCTACCAAACGCGGGCGGGAACCGCCGCTCCGCTTCCGGACATGGCGCCGGGTGGCAGGGCGAACAGCGAGCCGCCGCGTCTGGGCGTCCTGCCGTTCGCGGACGACGCCGACCTTGTCGGACCGTCCCGCCGGCTCGATCCGGCTCCGCCTCCGCAACCGTACATCCTCGATCCGGCTCCGGCGGGGCAATCCTATTACCAGGATCCGGGCTTTTCGCAGACGCCGGGCGGCCGGACAGACTATCAGGATCCGTATGCCGCGCCGCGGACGACATACGCCGCGCCCGCCGCCCAGGGCGGCGGCTGGACGCTGGACAGCGAGTTGCGGTAACGGGGGGAACCATCATGCGGGGAAGGGCGGCAACGGTCCTGATTCTGGCGGCGACGCTGACGATGGCGTTCGCCCCGGGGTGCAGGACGTCGACCCGCTCCGGATTGCCGGGGCACATCAAGTCGGTCGAGGTTCATGTGTTCAAGAACAAGACCATGACCCTGGACCTCGAGGGCAAGTTGACCCGCGCGGTCATCGACGCGGTCAACGCCGATCCGGCGGTCCGCGTCGCCTCGCGCGGGGACGCGGTGCTCACCGGGGAGATCACCAGGTATTCGCGGCGTACGCTGCGCGACACCACGACGGACGAATTGGGCACGGTCCAGTTGGTGGTCGAGGCCTCCTTTTCGCTTTACGACGCGCGGGAAGGCGTGTACCTCGTCGACGAGGCGAAGCTATCCAGCCTCGACCTCGAACTCAGCCTCGGCGTGTACGAATACAACCTAGGCGAACCGGAGGCGGTCGCGCAAAACAGGCTGTTGCGCGAATTGGGGCGGGAGATAGTCAGGCGCAGCATCGGCAGGTGGTGACGCCGCCGTCCGGGGCGCGGCGGCGGGGTCGCGGACCGCTCCCCTGAAATCGATCCGAATCCCCGCAATATGTCGACCTTTAACGAAGTTTTGCGAAGCGGCGATTTAACCGCCAATCGCCGCTTCGCAAAAATCGGAAACGCCTGTGACGCAAGGGTTGTGATTTTTACAAATTGGTGGACTTTTGGAGAGAATCAAACAAACCGCCGTTTGCTTCTCTCCAAAGTTTCTTGGGTTTGCATTTTGCGTCGGGAATTATTGCAAGGTCGGCGCTATCGCCCGACCTGACGAAAAACCAACCCATTGGCCCGTAAGCAGTAACATCTTTGGAGGAAATCGGGCGGTGGTTGGCCCGATTTCCTCCAAAAGTGCACCGCTATGGAAACCGAAAGCAAATGCCAAGTCCCTTCGACAACGACCGTTCTTCGCGGCCCCCCCGGATGGGCCGTTCCATTTGGATGTGGGTGGCGGCGGGTTTGTTTCTGGTCGCCATCCTCGCGGTGCAGGGCCCGGGCATGCAGGGCAAGCGCCCGCGGGAAATATCCTACAGCGAATTTATCGAGACCCTGCTGCAACGGCGCGTCCGCTCCGTCGTGGTCGAGAAGGAAACGGGCGCCATCCGCGGCGAATACCAGTCGTCCGGCCAGGCGGTCGGCGGCGGCGACGCCAAGAATTTCACGACCAGCGCGCACCCCCGGTCGATCCCCGAGCTCGAGACGCTGCTCCGGAACGCCAGGGTCAATTTCAGCTACGAATCGCCCGGACTGTGGCGGGACATCTTCCCCTTCCTCGCCTGGGCGGCGATTTTCGCGCTGTTCTTCTATTTCTTCTTCTACCGCCAGATGCGGGGGGGCGGGGGCGGCGTGTTGTCGTTCGGCAAGAGCCGCGCCGTGCGCATCACCAGCGAGAAGAACAAGAAAACCTTCTCCGACGTCGCCGGCATAGACGAGGCCAAGGAAGAGGTCGAGGAAATCATCGAATTTCTCAAAAATCCGGCCAAGTTCCAGCGGCTCGGCGGCAGATTGCCCAAGGGCGTGCTGCTCATCGGCAGCCCCGGCACCGGAAAGACGCTCCTGGCCAAGGCCATCGCCGGCGAGGCGAACGTCCCGTTCTTCTCGATCAGCGGCTCCGACTTCGTGGAGATGTTCGTCGGCGTCGGCGCGAGCCGCGTCCGCGACCTGTTCGAGCAGGCGAAGTCCAACTCGCCCTGCATCATCTTCCTCGACGAGATCGACGCGGTCGGCCGCAGGCGCGCCAACGACCTGCCCGGCTCCGGCATCGAGACGGCGCAGACCCTCAACGCCATCCTCGTCGAAATGGACGGCTTCCAGTCGGACGACAACGTCATCGTCATCGCGGCGACCAACCGGCCGGACGTCCTCGACCCCGCGCTGTTGCGGCCGGGGCGTTTCGACCGCCGCATCTACGTGGACGCCCCCGACCTGCGCGGGCGCGAGCAGATCCTCGGCGTTCACGCCAAGGGCGTAAAGCTCGGCGCAGATGTGGACCTCTCCATCATCGCCCGGGGCACGCCGACCTTCTCCGGCGCGGACCTGGAAAACCTGGTCAACGAGGCCGCCCTAATCGCGGTGATGCGCGAGAAGGACGCGGTGGACATGGAGTGCTTCGAGGAGGCGCGCGACAAGGTGCGCTTCGGCAAGGAGAAGCGTTCCCGGCTGATGGACGAGGAGGACCGCCGCGCCACCGCCTACCACGAGGCGGGCCACGCCCTCTTGATGCGGCTGGTGCCGCACGTCACCCCGCTCCACAAGGTCACGATCATACCGCGCGGGCGGGCGCTCGGCGCGACCATGCAGCTTCCCGAAAAGGACGAGTACAACATGGGCCGCAAGCGCATCCTCGGCGAAATCACCGTCCGCCTCGGGGGGCGCGCCGCGGAGGAGCTTTTCCTCGACGACGTCACCAACGGCGCGGCGATGGATTTGCAGCAGTCCACCGCCTTCGCCAAGGCGATGGTGTGCGAATGGGGCATGACCGGCGCGGTCGGCCTGCCCTACCTTTCCGACGAGCGCGGGGAGTCGGAGACGTTGTCGCTCGGCAGGCCGTATTCCGAGGACACCGCGCGCCTGGTGGACACCGAGGTGCGGGCCATTCTCGACGAGTGCTACGTCGAGGCGAAACGCCTTCTCTCGGAGCACAGCGGGGACATGGAAATTCTCGTGGCCGGCCTCCTGGAATATGAAATGCTCAGCCGCGACGACATCGAACTTATCCTCGGCCGCAAATCCCTGGAGCCGTTGCGCGAAGCGAAAAGGAACGGCAAGGCGGAAACGGCGAAGGCCGAAGCGGCGAAAGAGTCGGTCCGCGCGGCGGCGGTGGACGCGGCTTTCGGCCCCGGGACCGGCGAAGCGCCAGCGGCGATCGAACGGATCGAGCGCCGTTTGGACGATCCGGCCGCATCCTCGCGCCGGGAAACACGTCCCGTCCAGCCTCCGGCCCGGAATGCTCCGGAGGAGCCGCCAACCGGCGAACCGCCAGAACAGGATTGATTCGTTTCTGATTTAGACCTGAAGTTTTGCAAAGTGGCGATTGGCGGTTTAATCGCCATTTTGCAAAACTTCAGTTATACCGTCAAATCAGCAGCCGACGACATGGACGACCTTGCCGTCCGGAAGGGTCCGGTCCTCCCGGAACAGCTTCTTTTCCCAGGACTTCTTGACGTCGCGGTCGAAAACGACCAGCCATGCCTCCCTTACCCCTTGGGAGTCCATGTAGCCTGCCGTCTGACCCAGGCTCTTCTCCAGCGGCTCGCGACCGGCCAGCTTCAACTCCACCACGTATTTCCGGCCGGCATAGAGAACGCCCAAATCCACCCGCCCCCTGCCCGTCGCCATCTCCCGCAGGATCAGCGCGCCGCCGTTCACCACCCGCTGGAGAAATGCCTGGAAAATGAGATGCGGCGCCGCCTCCTTGTACTCGTAACGCTCCTCCCAAATCTCCGAGTTCTCCCGCCAGAATTGCTGGAACTCCCGCAGGAGCGCCGTCAGGTCGAGCTTTTCCCCGTCCATCCAGCGGTTGATCAGGTTTTCCGGCAACGATACCTGGGCGTGATAGGTGAGCGTCCGCACCATGACTTCCCGGTAAATGGGATTGGCGGGGCTTAGGGCGCCGGCGGCAGTGGCCTTCACCAATCCCAAGTCCAGGCAGA
This sequence comes from Planctomycetota bacterium, assembly GCA_031270685.1. Classification (GTDB taxonomy): domain Bacteria; phylum Planctomycetota; class SZUA-567; order SZUA-567; family SZUA-567; genus JAIRTL01. Next base: position 165 of record JAISXA010000083.1, on the reverse strand, counting down.
ACCTGGTATCATCCGAAAGAGGGTCCACCGCGGCCTCGCCGCCAGAGAGCATCGGCTCGATCACCTTCCGCACCCGCGGCTCCTTCAACCGCTCCAGGAGCGAGTCGATATGGGTGTCCCGCCGCATCATCAGGGTCTCGGCCGCACCGTCGATGTGCCCGGCGG
>JAISXA010000074.1 GCA_031270685.1 Planctomycetota bacterium | reverse complement strand
AAAATAAGCGGCAACTGGACGGCTACTGCAAGGACATCATGGAACCCTTCGACCTCGCGCGGAAGATGGAGGCCTTCGGCTTCCGCGCCGAGCGGGTGGACGGGGTCGACGTCGCCGCCATCTGGGTCGCCACCGAGCGTGCCAGGGCGGCGCACGGGATGCCGTCCTGCATCGTCCTCGATACCGTCAAGGGGCAGGGCATACCCTATTTCGAGGAAATGATCGACAACCATTCGGTGAAATTCGCCGACCCGGACTACCGGGCGGCGCGGGAAGCCATTTGCCGCCTCGACGAGGCGCTCGGATGAATGACATGAAAACCATCGGAGATGCGGCGTCCGCGGCGTGGACGGTGCTGACCGATGCCGGGCGCGGCAAGCCCGCCGTGGAAATGCGCAAGGCTTTCATGACGGCGGTCAACGCCGCCATGGACAGGAACGAGCGGGTGGTCATGTTGGAGGCCGACTTGGGCGGCGCCTCCGGTTCGCGCGCCGTGGTGGGTAAACAGCATCCGGAGCGTTACTTCGACGTCGGCATCGCCGAGGCAAATATGGTCGGCATGGCGGCCGGTCTATCCATGCTCGGCTTCGTTCCCTTCCTGCACAGCTTCGCCCCCTTCCTCTCCCGCCGGGTTGCGGACCAGCTGTACCTTGAAGGGGCCTACGCCAGGACCACCATGATCCTATACGCCTCCGATCCCGGCGTCTGCGCGGCGCAGAACGGCGGAACGCACAGCACCTACGAGGATGTCGCCTTGGTCCGGGCCATACCGGGGGTGAATGTCTTCCATCCCGCCGACGCGGTCCAGATGACTTGGCTCGTCTCCGAGTTGGCGGGGCGGCGGGGCGTGCACTACCTGCGGGCCAATCGCAAGCTGAACCCCGACATTTATTCCGAGGGTTCGCGCTTCGAAATAGGCAGGGGAAATGTCCTTCGACGGGGGGGCGACATTCTGCTGGTCGCCGCCGGCGACATGCTCCCGGAGGCGCTGGAGGCGGCGGAGATCCTCGCCAAGGATGGGTTGGCGGCGACGGTCCTGGACATGTTCACCCTGAAGCCGTTCGACGCGGAACTCCTTCTGAAGGCGGCGGAGGGGAAACGGGTGGTTGTCACCATGGAGAACCACAGCATCTACGGCGGCCTGGGCGGCATAGTCGCCGAATTGTTGGCCGAGGCGGGTTGCCGCGTTCCCTTGCGCCGCATCGGGATCAGGGATCGCTTCGGACAGGTCGGCGACGTGATGTTTTTGAAAAAGAGCTACGGATTGACCGTCGCCGACACGCTGGAGGCGATCAAGGGTTTTTTCTAAAAGACGGTACATCGGAAGGCTGTTGGCGGAACATCAACTGCCGCTAGGCGAAGCAGTAGGGATCGCATGCGGAAAGGCTCCCGTTCATCATGAACGCATGCACTTTGCAGCCGCCCCAACATGTGCGCCGGTAATGGGGGCAGGATCGGCATTTGTCGGATTTTTCCGCCTGACGCCAGTCCCTGAGGGCAGGACTGTTCAACCAGATACGGGACAGATCGCCAGGTTGCCTGACGGCCCCCGACAAGAACGGGGCGCCCTCACCCGCTTCGATCGCGAATCCGCATGGATATACCTCGCCCGTATGGGTGACGGTCAACCCCCAGAGCCCGGCGCCGCAGGAAAAGGGGGAATTCCTGTCGTAAACTGGAAGTTGCCCGCCGCCGCCCAAGATGTCGAAGTTGAACGAAATGGGAATCGCGTACTCCATTCGCAGCCGCGACGCCCGGGCGGTATAGCGCAGGAGATTTTCCGCCGACGGCAATCCGGCCGGTTGTTTTCCCAGCGAGCGGCCGCAGGCGCGTTCCGGAACTGTCTGCAGGGATGCGCCGATCTGTTTAGCCAGTCCGGCCAGATGTTCGATATGGCGTTCGCCGCAACTGTCGCGGAGGATGGTCGCGTTGATGCGCGTCGGCAATCCGCATTCCGATGCGATACGGGCGGTCTCCACGGCGGCAGCGTAAGAACCGGCGCGTCCGCGCGCCCGATCATGGCATTCCCGGTCGCCGTCGATGCTCACTTTGAATTCGACAATGTTGTCAAACCGGGCCAGGCGTTTGACGAAGGCGGGTTTGTCGTCGATGTTGGACCACAACCCATTGGTCGCCAAGAGGACGGCCAGCCCAAGACTTCTGCAGGTCGCCAGCGTGGCGAACAGCTTTTCGCCGCGGAGAAACACTTCGCCGCCGGTGAGTTGGACTTGAAAGATCCCGCTCTCCGCGATCTCGCGCAAGATGAATTCCTCGAATTTTTCACCGGCACAATCCTGGCGCCCCAGTTTTCGGGGACCGCAAAATGGGCAGGCCAAATCGCAGGCGGGCTCGATGTTGTAGTAGATTCGCAACGGACGCGTGAGGCAGGCGGCGCTCCAGTCGACGGCAATGTCGATTCTTGCGCCGGGTTCATGAGACGGTTCGATCTGATCCGCCAGCATCCGATGATGCCGGATGCATGAGGCTTTGTCCTGGTCCGGCATTTGTTCAATCGACTTTACTTCCTCCCCGTCAAGATCGATGCGCGTGAGCCGTCCCTCCCGGTTTTGGACAAGAAACCCTTGATTGTCAAGGCGGATTCGCGGAACCATGACAGCGTCCTCCCAAGGATCGATCCCTAAATGTAAGGGAACCGGTAGCGTTCCTTTTTGATGAATTCGATTATCGGGTTGTAGCGTTTGAGAGGGCAGTTGGAAACGCACTGCAATGGGTTAACGGCCATTCGTGTGATTTTGTGCTCATCGCTTTCCCAAAGATCCAGGAAAGAATTGCGGTTGATATTCCCCAAACAGTGCGTTTTCCTCCGCTGGTGAAAAAAGGCGCAGATGTAGACGGCGCCGTCCCAATCGATCAGCGGGTGCAAAATACTCAGGGCGCACTTTTCATTCTTTTGCGCCGAAGACTCACCGTCATAACCGGGCAAAAGATCGATTATCAGGTCGTTTTCAGCACTGTTTTTCATATGGTCAAGAAATTCGAAGATCGCGCGCCTCTCGCCTTCAGGCAAACTCAGCGGACTGTTCTCAAGCCATTTAAATTGGATAAAATCGGCGCCCATGGCCTTCGCTTCGGAACAGACGGCGGCGAGCCCGTTCTTGTTGGCTTGTTGCAGAATCATTTTCAATCCCAACCTGGTTCTTGCGAACGGGTCCGGATTCCGTGCCGCCATAGTCGTAAAATCCCGCAGCGCCAGCTTCAGTTTCCCGTATGACAGATCGTCCCTGCCATGGACCTCCCGATAGACGTCATCGGCAACCCCGTCAAGGGATACCCGAAACCAGTCGGATACGCCGGCGATGTCTTCCCGCAGAGGCTGGTTGTCGATAACGGCGTAACCGTTCGATATAATGCCGCAACGCATTCCCCGGCGACGCAGCATTTCAAATATGTCGTGGATATATGGGTGTTGCAGCGGTTCTCCGCCGCCGCCGAATTCGATTGTTTTCACCCCGAGCGATTCCAGCTCCGCAAATATTCTTTCCAGCGTCGCCACGCGCATGTAGGATTGCTCGTCCCCGTGCCAATTGGCGCAATGGCAATGGGGACACCGGAACGAACAGAAATTCGTAATAAACAGTTCGACGACTTCGGGAATGGGCGTCTTGCCGGCGAGGATGTCGACGATTTTCGAATGGACGGTTATGGCATTGGCGGCCAATGCGCTGACGGAACGAAAATCCATGGCGTTTTCCTCTCTATTGCCAATTCCCGATGTTACGCTCATCGCCGCCGCCACGCAATGGGCGACGAAACCGCATGGACAGGAAATGCTCCAGGATCGGCGCCCGGGATTCGCGATCAAGTTTTGGATCATCGCGACGACGATGCGCAAATTTGGAATTGCGCCGATCGCCGGATTTCCATACAGTTCATAATCGCCTAATGGCTTTTCTCCTGAAGTTTTGCAAAGTGGCGATTGAACCGTCAATCGCCACTTTGTAAAATCGAAAACGCTTGTGCCGCAAGGATCGTGATTTTTACAAATTGGGCATTCGACGGTTTGAATGCCCAAGTTGCAAAAGTTAAGTTTTCTCTTTATGTGGACTTTTGGAGGAGATCGGGCGGTGGTTGGCCCGATTTTTTCCAAAAGTCAACCCACTTTCACCCACTAGAATTTTTCACAAGTCGCCATTGGGCGAAGC
>JAISXA010000055.1 GCA_031270685.1 Planctomycetota bacterium | reverse complement strand
GTCGGTAAGCGGCCGCAAACTCCGTAACGAGCCGGATAGCCGCGTCAATTGCCGCTCGAAGTCCTCCACCCTTGTTTCGATCCTCTGAATCTTCGCGTCCTGGCTCCGGCGTCCCTCCCGCGCCTCCGTCTCTATCCGTTCCAGGCAATCCAACGCTATGCGTTCCAGTTCGTTTTTCCTCATGGTCTATTTCTCCCTCAATTTGATTGCCGGTCTGCCGTTGATGGTGTGGCCGTTCTCGCTCCCCGACGGGGCCGTCACGTAGCGGCTCCCGTTCCGCTCCAATATGGCTATCCCCGAAGTCTTGTCCAACAAGGCCGCCAGCGTCTTGACATAGGCGTTGATGGCCTCCCGCGCCTTCTCCTTCTCGGCCTTGTCCGGGTTGCGGCCCCACCGGGTCAGCCGCGCCTCGGCGATGTCGGCGTTGCTCGGGGCGAACAGCCGCGTCCGAGCCGGATCGTCTGGCCGGGTCCACTCGTTCCGGGTATTCTCCAAATCGCGGAGCGGGGCAAAGTCCTTCTCCCACCCCGGCGGGAAGGCGTTGAACGCCTTCCCGGTCGAAAGCTCCATCCGGGGAATGACGAAATGCAGCTCGTGATGCCCGGCGTGGCTGTGCCGAACCCAGAGAATATCGTACTGGTCGGGCTTCATTCCGGCGAAGGCGACGGCCTCGAAATCATTCATCACCTGTATTTCTTGCTCCGACGTAATCTTGTCCTCCGCTCCCCACGAACACACCCCGGCGGTGAATTTCCAGTCCCGGTCGATGCTGTCGATAAGCGTCCTGGTCAGGTCCGGGTCACCCCGCAGCACTGTCGGTGGATGCTCTTTTCTTCCATGACAATCTTGCCGCACAAGGTAGTTAACCGGCTCCCGGCCGCCGCCCTTGCCGTGGGGGAATGGCTTAATCAACATCCTCGCCGCCTCCTTCCCGTTGCCCGTCGTTTCCACCATGAGCGATGCTCATGACTTCAAGCGTCAACCGGTTCAGCCGCAAAAGCACCTCCAGCGTCGGCCCCGCCGCCTTGTGGGTATTGGCCCAGCGGGCGATCTGGTTGATGTTCGATCCGATGCGGGCAAGCTGCCGCAAGCGTTCCTTGTCGGCGGCATTCCGCCGCAGGCTGGAGTTCATGAGTCGGAAGCGAAGGAAATCGGAAACCGTCATGTCGGCGTCAAACGCCTTGGCGCGGACCTCCATCAGTTCGGCGTCGGAAACGCGGACCTTGAGAAACCGGCCCCGGCTCATGGCGCCGCCTCCGCCGCAGTCGCCACCCGCGCCGATGCGCGGTTCACAAGAGCGGCAACGCCGCTCCAGCCGGACACGCCGTAGCGTGACCGGCGGGGGTCGAGGGGGACTCCCTCGCCAGCTCCCGATGTGGCCTGTGGCCACGTCGGGTATGCTGGCCTAGAGCCGCAACGCGGCTCCGCTGCACTTCGCCTCGTTGCTCCCGTGACGATGCGCGTGGCCGTTACAATTGGTACGGTTGTATATGCGATGCACGTCATATGCTGCCCTTTTCTATTGATTGCCTCCTTCAAGAGAGCGGTTGATTGTCTGGTTGGGTGTTGAAAACTGCCGAATACCGTGTAACCGGGGCGCGCTCCCGGTGCCCGTCAACACTGTGGGACAAGCGCGATATTTTTCTTGTTTCGTCCCGATCTTTTCCTGGATTATTCGTACTTCGCCGTTGCTATTTCTTGATATTTTCTTGTATTTTTGATACGAACACGATATTTCGCGATATTTTCATGATTTTTCTGATTCCGCCTTGGAAGAATGCGATATTTTTCCGTTTTGCTTTGTGCCCACAGAATTCCATTTCTTCCTGCGCTCTCGTTGCTCCCCCTTCTCACCTTTCGCGGATCATGCGTATTGAGGAATATGCGGACTATGCGGAAAAGCCGGAACCATTCACTCCGCAAACTCCGCTTTTTCCGCAATCCGCCTTTTCAGCGGAGTGCGACTATCTGGCTGGATCTCCCGCCCGTTTTCTCCACGCGGATGCCGACCTTGTTCGCCGCTTGCATGGAAGAAAGCGCGCTTCGTATTTTCGCGCTGGTGACATGGCCGCTCAGCGCCTTGTTGAGCATGGTTCTCGTGCATTGCCCCGCCTTGAGAATGGAAAGGATTTTCTGTTCGGTCGAATCGACTCCCCGGTCGCAGAAAAGAGCGGCCGCCGAAGCGTTGGCGTACCGCCACAGCGCCAGGGCCGATTGGATATGCGGCGTGTCTATCGCCCTTTTGCCGTCCAGCAGGGCATAGACGAGCGCAAGGCGCATTGTCTGGGCTTCGGCGCGGTTGACGATGGCCCCGGTCAGGCCCGGCGTCTCCGCCGAAAGCTCCCGGTAGATGGTATTCCATTCTTGCATCGCTTCGTGGGTGAGATACACTTCACCGGTCTGTTGCGCCTGGGCAACAAGCGTCCATAAACGCCGCTGCATGTCAGCCACTTCCGCAAGCGGCATGGGCCGGGGAAGCGGAACACTTTTCGCCCGCCGGGCGCATATCCACAGGAAGCGGTTGCCAAAGCCGTTCGCCATGTTGACGCTGGACAGGGAAAGGTCCAATTCCGTTTTCGTGATGTGCGACAGCAGGCAGATGTGCGCGCCTTTCACTTGCATGGGATTGGTCTTGGTGAGCGGCGAATACTCGCCGCCGTCCCAGAAGGTGCGAATCGCCATCGACAGAGTATTGCCTTCCCGCTTGGTGCAGGACAGGCCACTGGCAAGTTCCTCGTCCATGACGCATAGCCGCTTGTCGCCAGGGTCGCGCCCGCTCTCGTCCTGGGCATTCTCCCGGAGCGGCCAGGCCAGCCCCTCGCCGGTGGACAGCGGCCCGCCGCTCTCCCGCGCCGGCGGGGGAAGGTGCAGCTTGTCGAGTTCTTCCGGGTCGCACAGGTCGCGCTTGAACAACCGCGTCACCGGTTGCCGGGACGTTCCCTTTCTGGCCTTCGACGAATTGCCGCAGACGACCGCGAACAAACGCGGCGGGTGTATGGCTTCGCCGATGGAAAGGAACGGGCCTTTGTCTTTCTGGTAGCCATAGACTTCGGCTCCGAAGCGAACCAGCAGCGTCGCCAGAACCGCCGCCGGATCGGCCTCGCTGTCCCGCGTGGCGAGTTCGACAAATTCGCCGGCAAAGCC
>JAISXA010000052.1 GCA_031270685.1 Planctomycetota bacterium | reverse complement strand
CCCGATATGTCCGGCGATGCGGGGCGCTCCGCGCCGCCCGAATCCGGCGGAATCGCCCTCCCCATTCCCGATGGGGGTCCGGGCCCCGGGCCCGCCGAGCCGGTGGAGGCGATCGAAGGCCCGCCGCCGCTCTAGCGCTCCCCGCGGGGGGACGCCCCCGGTTCACCCGGCTTCCGCCTCCGGGGAAGCGAATTCCCCGTCGCCTCCGGCATAATCGCTGCATCTTCACCCCGTTTCGCGCCGATAAAAGAAGCGAAGGCTTTTTTCGGCGCGAAACGGAGAAGGTGCATGGCGTTGCTGGCGACTGGAACGCATAGCGGGGTGATCGGCAGCCTGTATGCGCGGCGTAACTTGGGCGAGACCTATGCCCGGCACAAGGCGACCGGGGAGGACTTGGAACGCGGCGTCGCCGCCTCCGACCGGGTGGAGTTGTCGAGCGCCGTTCCGAAGCCGCTTCCCGCCCGTTTTGTCGAGGAGGCGAAGCTGGCGTCCGAAACGCTCGCGGCAGGCGGCGTCTTGTCCCCGGGTCAGACCGCCGCTCTTCGGGAGGATCGGGTTTTCGCCGCCCTCGCCGCCTTCATGGCGGTCGGCGCGACCGGGGAGGCGGGAACCGTTCCCCCGTGGCCGGGAGGTCTTCCCGCCCCGACCCGCGATGAGCTTGAAGCGGCGTACCGGCGTCTTTCCCAAAGGTTGGAGCGTCCCGGAGACGCCGATGATCCCGAGGGGGCGCTGCGGAGCAGGCTGGACGCGCTTGAACAGGGCAGGGGCGCCGATTTTCTCGCGCTTTCGACAAGCCTGACCGGCGCCGCCGCCGCGCCGTAGACGGTTTGCGGATTCGAATGGACCCCAGGCGCGCATTTCGACCCGCCCCGTCGCGTTCCGAAGCGCCGGGACTTTCGCGACCGGCGGTCGCAGTGCGCCGGTGAAGGAACAGCGCGTGCCCATACCGCAAAAAGACGCCGGATTGATGGCGCGCCGGGATCTTCCGTACTCCGAACGCTGTCCCCTCGAAGTGATGGAGCGCTGCGTCCGCCGCCGGAATTTCCGCGAATTCACCGAGCGTTTCATAGCGGTTTTCCAGTCCATGCGCGCCCAGAACATGCAGTATTTCATCGGCGACGACCAGCGCTATTTCACCAGGCTTTTCGAACTGTGGTTCAGCGTTCTGGAGCGGCCCGGATACCAGTTCGCCGACGGCGACGAGGAACTGTTTTCCCTCGGCGGCAACATCGCCAACGTGCTCGCCGTCACTCCGCACCGCAACGGCGACGCCTGCATCAAAAAGCTGGTCGGCCAGGAGGGCAACCTCGCCAAGCTTCTCCATCTCTACACTCCCCGCAGTTACCTGCAAATGCCGGTCGCGTCCTTTTTCGACGCCAATCCGGTCCTCGCCTCGCTTTGGTATTCCAGCCTCTGGAACTGGGCCGACTGCTATGTCGACGCGGGGGTTTACGAAAACTGCCGCTATTTCCTGGAGTCGATGGACAAGCGTTTCGTCCCCTTCGATTCGAACCTCATCATCGGCTATTTCCGCTGCACCTACGTCGATCATCTCCGCGACCGCGAGGTGAAGCGGGTCTTCAACGCGTCGATCGCGGAATACATCTCCGGAATCAGGATCGCGAACCGCCCCGACCCCAAGTCCATCGCCGTGGTGAGCGCGTACTGGAACGGCCATCACGCCGTATACCGGGCATTCGCGCCCTATGTCGAGGAGTTGGCCAGGCATTACCGCCTGACGCTGGTGGACATGCGCCAGCCGCATTCCCGCTGGCCGACCGATCCGTCCCTGTTCCATCGGGTGTGCCGCATCCACGCCGCCAACGACCGCATCGACGTGGCGTCGATCCTGGAGAACGATTTCCAACTCGCCTATTTCCCCGACGTGGGCATGAGCCAGGAGTCGATGTATCTTTCCAACCTGCGCATCGCCCCCATCCAGGCCATGGGAACCGGCCACCCGGTGAGCTCGGCCAGCCGGGCGATGGATTACTTCATCAGCGGCGGCGAGGTCGAGGCCCCGGGCGCCGAGGCGAACTACGACGAGCGGCTGGCGCTCCTGCCCGGGCTGTCGGTGCACCCGGTGAAGCCGGATTACGGCTGGCGGGAGCCGCCGGCCGGCGAGCGGGTGACGATCAATTGTCCGTGGATGCACATGAAGAACAATCGCCCGGTCGCCCTCGCGTTGCTGAAAATCCACCAGCGGGCGGAAAAGCCGGTTCGTTTTCATATCTTCCCCGGCTGCGGCGCGACCCGCAATTCGTCGTTCATGGCCGTGATCCAGGACTATTCAACCGTGCTTCCCATGGACGCGTTCCAGGTCCAGCCGGATCTCGAATACGCGAACTACATGGACCGCCTCGCCGAGGGCGCCTTCACGCTGCACTCCCATCCCTTCGGCGGCGGAACCACGGCCGTGGACGCCCTGGTCATGGGCAGACCCCTGGTCGTGCTCAGGGGGCGCCACGAGTACAACCGCTATGCGGCCGCGCTGCTGGAACGGCTCGGACTCCACGAATTGATCGCCGACAGCGAAGAGCAGTGGGTCGACATCGCGGCGAGGCTGGTGAACGATGCGGCGTATCGCGGGGAGATGCAGGCGCGGGTTAAAAACGCGGACCTGGACCGGCACCTGTTCAAGGTTGAAAACGCTTCGCGCCTGCGGGACGCGTTCGGCGAATTGATCCGGCGCGACGCCGAATTCAGGAAGCAGGCCGGCCGCGAACCCATCCGCGTCGGATGACCGCGGAACGCCCCCGGTTCATCCGGCTTCCGCCTCCGGGGAAGTGAATTCCCTTTCGGCGGCGGGAGCCGATTCCGGAGCCGGTGGACTGCGGCATGCGCAAAGCCGGCCATTTCAGGCCGGCGGGGAGAAACGCTTGGAACTTGCGATTTTCGGCGCCGCGCCCATGTTCGCGAAGCCGCAGCCGGTCGGCTTTCCCCTGGTCGAGCCGGATACGGAACGGCGTTTCCACCGGCTGGTCGACGAGGTTTTCCGCCGCAACTATCTCACCAACGACGGCCCCCTCGTCCGCCTCCTCGAGGAGGAAGTGGCGTCGCGGCACGGTTGCGCGCACGCGGTCTTCATGGCCAACGCCACCCTGGCGCAACTGATTCTCATGAAGGCGCTCGGCCTGGAATCGGGTTCGGCGGTCGTGGGCGCCAACACCTTCGTTTCCACCGCCCACGTTTGCGAGTGGTCGGGATTGACTCCGGTTTTCGCCGATCTCGAGCCGGAAACGCTGAACCTCGATCCCCGCGAAATAGTCCGCCTCGCCGGGCCGGACGCGAAGGCGGTCATTCCCACCCATGTCTTCGGCGTAATGGCGGACCTGCCGGAAATCATCCGCCTGGCCCGGGAACGGGGGCTCCAGGTCGTCGTCGACGCGGCGCACGCCTTCGATTGCGACCGCGCCGGCGTGCGCGCCGGCGGCTTCGGGGTTCCGGAATTCATCTCCTTCCACGCGACCAAGTTTTTCAGCACCTTCGAGGGCGGGGCGGTCCTGACCGACGACGACGCCCTCGCCCGGGCCATGCGGGATTTGCGCAACTTCGGCTTCGCCGGCGAGGACGACGTGCGCTCCCTGGGCATCAACGCCAAGGGGTCGGAAATTTCCGCCGCCTTCGGGATCGCGTCGCTGCCGGCCCTGGCGGAGCGGCGCGAACGCTTGCGCGGGATATACGGCCGCTACAACCGGGAGCTGGCCGGAATCCCCGGGCTGCGGACGCATCGGCTAGACCGCCATGGCGGAAACAACCATCGCTATTACGCCGTTTTCGTCGACCCCGGTTTCGGCGCGTCCCGCGATGCGGTCGTCGAGGCGCTGCGGCGCGAAAATGTCCTGGCTCGCCGCTATTTTTATCCAGGCTGCCATCGCATGCGCCATTATCGCGGGCGCGACCGGTATCGCGGGGTCCGGCTTCCCGCCACCGACAAGGCGCTCGGGTCGATCATCGCCCTGCCGACCTGGTTCAACGGGATCGACTGGCGCGACGGCGTCAGCGGCGTGTCGCGGCTTCTCAAGACCATACACGAGCGCGGGGCGGAGGTGGAGCGGCATTATCGCGGCAAGGCGGACTGACGGAAACCGCTTGCGTTTGACATGGCGCCCGATTGCGTATATGGTATAAGGTCGACTTTCAGTTGAAACCTGAAGTTTTGCAAAACGGCGATTGAACCGCCAATCGCCACTTTGCAAAAATCAGAAACGCATGCGCCGCAAAGGTTGTGATTTTTACCGATGGGGCATTCGGCGGTTTGAATGCCCCATCGGCAAAAGTTCGGTTGAGAAGGGGATTCCAGTGAAGACGGGCGTTGACATCGTGAAGCCGCCGTTGCCGCGCGTCCGTCCGCATGGAGTCGATTATGCCCTTCTGCACCCTTGGGGATCTTTCCTTTCTATGGCCTGACGGCGTTCCCGTCCTCGCCCATGTCAACCACACTTTCGGCCCTTGCCGCTCCGGCCTTGTGGGGCGGAACGGTTCGGGCAAATCCACCCTGTTGCGCCTGGTGTCCGGCTCGCTCGTCCCGACGGGCGGAACGGCGGCGGCAAGCGATCCGGTTCTCCATATTCCGCAAAACCTGATCCTCGACGGCGGCCGGACCGTGGCCGATCTGCTCGGCATAGCGCCGAAACTGAACGCGTTGCGCGCGGTCGCCAGGGGCGCCGCCGATCCAGAACCTTTCGCCGCGATCGGCGACGATTGGGATGTCGAGGAGCGGGCGATCGCGGCGCTGGGGCGGCTTGGCCTGCAGGCGCGGCTCGGGCGGGGCGGTTCGCCGCTGGAGCGGCCGGTCTCGACCTTGTCCGGCGGCGAGGCCATGGCCGTCGCGCTGGCCGGCGCGGTTCTCGCCAGGCCGGCAATCGCCCTTTTCGACGAGCCGACCAACAACCTGGACCGGCACGCCAGGGAATGGTTTTACCGCCGGGTCGGGGAATGGCGCGGAGTTTTCATCGCCGCCAGCCACGACCTGGAGTTGCTGGGATTGATGGACGAGATCGTCGAGCTGCGGAACGCGGGTCTAAAGGCTTATGGGGGAAACTACAGTTTCTATCGCGGGCTTTGGCGAACCGAACGCGAAGCGGCGGAACGCAGGGTCAGGGACGCCGAGGCGACGCTCGAACGCGAAAAACGCCAGCGCACCGCCGCCGAGAAGAAGGCGGCCGGAAAGCGGAGGGCGGGAAGGAAGGCGGTCGCCCGGAACAAGATCCCCAAGGCGGCCGCGCATCAGCGGCGAAGCGATGCCGAAAGGACGGCGGGCAAGGCCAGCCAGGTGCGGGCGGAACGGATCGACGCCGCCCGCCTCGCCCTCTCCGCGCTGAAGCGCGCGGCGGCGCCGGACGAAACGATCGACGTCGAACTCCCGGAAACGGCGGTGCCGGCCGGGAAAACCGTGCTTGAACTGAATGCGTCCGGCCGGGTCGTCGAAGTGCGGGGTCCGGAACGGATTGTTCTCGCCGGCCGGAACGGGTCGGGAAAGACTTCCCTCCTTCGCGTCCTGTTGGGCGGGCCCCCGCTTCCGGCGTTGCGCCTGGAGCGGATCATTCCCGAGGTCGCCTGCCTGCCGCAGAAGATCGATTTCCTCGACGACCGCGCGGGGGTGTTGGAAAATCTCCGGCGCTTCGCGCCGCATCTTTCGCGTAACGCGCTTCGGGCGCGGCTGGCGCGGTTCCTGTTGAAGGGGGAGCGGCGCCTGGAGCTGCCGGCGGGCGCTCTTTCCGGCGGCGAGCGTTTCCGCCTTGCCCTCGCCTGCCTGTTGTCGCCGGATCCGGCGCCGCGTCTTTTCCTGCTGGACGAACCCACCAACAACCTCGACTTGGCCAGCCTGGCGGAGCTCGTCTCCGCCCTGAACGCGTTTCGCGGCGCGCTGGTCGTCGTCAGCCACGACCGGCGATTCCTCGATTCCCTTTCCATGACGCGCCGGTGGGAGATGGAGAATCTGGACCTCGTCGCCGACCAACCGCTTCGAAATTGACCGCGGGCGCGGTCATTTGCCGGTTGCCGCCATCTTACTCAGTCTGCGGCGTTTTTTCAAAGTGCACGGATGCGGAAGGCAACATCCCCCCCGCCGACAGCGCGAGGCGCAGGGGAACCCCGCGCGGTCGAAGAACCATGGCACGCACCGAAGCACCATGCGCGGGAACCGGGAGATCCCTGCGTTTTCCCACGGCGTGGCGGCTGGGGAACGCGTCGGAAAGTCAAAGGACGTACGCCGGCGA
>JAISXA010000271.1 GCA_031270685.1 Planctomycetota bacterium | reverse complement strand
CAGGACGCGATTGATATGACCGAGACCCAGGACCTGGAATGGAAGTCGGTGTGGCGCGACGACTGGCTGAAGTGGATTTGCGGCTTCGCCAACGCCGACGGCGGAACGCTGGTAGTGGGCCGCGACGACAAGGGGAAGGTTGTCGGTCTTGAAAATGGCAAGCGCCCGCTGGAGGAACTGCCGAACAAATTCCGGGATTTGTTGGGCATTGTCGTGAAGATGGACTTGCTCCGGGACGACGGCCGGGAGTTCCTGGAGATACGCATCCCCGCCTGTCCCGATCCGTCTGGCCCATCTTTTCGATCCCTATCTCGCCGTTCACACTTCCGAAATCGAACCCTTGCCCCACCAGATCGCCGCCGTCTACCGGGAGATGCTCGGGCGCATGCCTCTACGCTACCTTCTGGCGGACGATCCGGGCGCCGGCAAGACAATCATGGCCGGCCTGTTTATGAAGGAGCTGCTGGCCAGGGGGGATCTGCTGCGCTGCCTTATCGTCGCCCCCGGCAGCCTGACCGAACAATGGCAGGACGAACTGTTCCGCAAATTCAATCTCCGGTTCGAAATCTTGACCAATGGAAATCACCCTGGAAGTCGGCGCCAGATCGAAAGACGGCTTTCCGCCCCGGACGGTCCGGACGGTGGCGGAAAACTGCCGGACCCTGCGCAGCGAAAGGTTCGGCTTTGACGAAGGATAGGCGGTGACGGGCTTTTTCGACCCGCCAGTTCGTGGGCGGCGACGATCAAACACGGGCAAAGTCGAGCAGATCATCAAGCATTTGGCTGGTTTGCGCCGGGACGGCGGCTACGCCGCCGCCGTTACCCGGAGACGGTTTCCCGCCTCCGGTATAATCGCGCCGGACGGTGGCCCGATCTCCGGGCGACTTCGCCGCTTTCCTCGATCAACGGCAGGATTTTCCTGCGGAAATTGGCCGCCGGCAGCTTTTCATTAAGGATGGTTTCATGCAGGCTCTGCAACTCCAGCAGAGTGAACTCGGCCGGTAAAAAGGAAAAGAGGGCATTCCTGCGTCCAAGTTCGCGGCGCAATCGCCCGATTGCCGTCGCGATGATCGCATCGTGATCAAACGCCAGGCGCGGCGCGGCCGCATCCCCCGTATGGAGAGTTTCATATCGCGGTTCGCCCGACGAAGAGGGAAGCGCCCGCAAACAGGTCGTTATGGACGCATCCCCGCCTTCAAGCTCTAACCATAATCGGTCGCCGTCATGGCGGTGGGAAAGCGTGAACCATTCGGCGTCGATGGCGTCATCCCCGGAAAACAGGGTCAGCGTGTTGTCCTCCCTGGCGACAATCGAGAGGAAGGCGTTGGAAATAATCCAGCCGCGCGGATCGCGATTCGGAGCGCTGAAGCAGCCCAGGGGCAATAGCATGTTCGTGTTCAATCCCGCCTCCTCGAACAATTCGCGCTGCGCGCAATGTTCCATTTCCTCCCCGCGCCGCAGAAACCCGCCGGGCAGCGCCCAGCAATTCATGAAGGGATGTTCGCCCCGCTTTATCAGGAGTACGGCCAGACGGCTGGACGGCGGCTTGCGGTAGCTTTTCGGCTCCGATTCCGGACGCAGGGTCAGCGCGACCACGTCCGAGGCGACGGACGGGCGATCGTATTTCTCGATGCTGTAGGTGGAGAGGAACATCGACTCGTCCCCGGATGCGGCGCCGCGTTTCTCGTACAGCCGCACCAGCTCATCCTTGGATCGCCGCGAATAAAACAGCGGAATCACGCCATTGATGTAGTTCGCTCCCCGCGCGGTCAGGGTGAGGCGTTCGCCGTCAAGCGTCATTAGGGCATTGTCGACAACAAATCGTATTTCTTCCGGAAACATCCGATCGAAGGGGACGCCGAATCGGTCGCGAAACGCGGCGCGGTCGATGAATCCGAAGTAGAACGCGACCGACGCCATCTTGGCGGCGGCTTCGTCCAGGGGCAGATCGTAGATGTCCTGCAGGGGAAACGCGCCCCGGTTCACCGCGTCCCGATAGCGGTCCAGCTTCTTCGACGCCGCTCCCTCGTTGTAAGCGAGGTAGTTCATGCCAAACGATTGCGCCCCCAGTCCGAGACCGAGGTACGGCGTCCCCCGGATGACCCTGCGGGTCAGGTAGTCGCTGGTGCCGCAGTCGTCCGCGTCGAGGCTGAACGTGTTATTGCCGACATTGGCATGATAGCCGTTGGCGATGAGGGCTCGGTAAGCGATCTGGTATTGCCGCATCGCCTTGTACAGGGACACGCCGCCCGCCTCGCCCTCCAGTTTCGTCCCCTTGTAGAGGTTGCGGTAGATGGTGATAAAATCCGGTTTCAACGCCATCGCGTACCGCAGGGTGGATTCGAGATCGCCGTCGCTCTGATTCAGAAATCCGTACATCAGATCGATGTTGAACCGCCGGAAACCGGCGTTCCTGATATTGTCGACCGCGCGTTCGTAAAGGGAGCCGCCGCCCTCGCGTCCCAGCTCCTGCAGCAGGCGCGGCGAAACGGTCTGGACGCCCATGCTGATTCGCCGGTAGCCGAGGCGAAGCGCTGCGGACAGTTTGTCGGGGCTGTTGACAGCGATGGCCGGCGTCGTCTCGATGCTGCACTCGACCCTGTCCGCGAAGGCGAAACGGGAAAAAACCGCCTCGGTAACGCGCGCCAGGTTGCGCACCGAGAGATACATTGGCGTGCCACCGCCGATATCGTAGCCGACCACGGGTGTTTTCCCGAGAAGATCCAAGTACATGTCCATCTCGCGAAGCAGTAGATCGACGTACTCGTTTTCGATTTCCTCCGTGGCGTTTTCCAGGACCGTGTATTCGCAGAAACGGCAGCGTGTTTGACAAAACGGAAT
>JAISXA010000255.1 GCA_031270685.1 Planctomycetota bacterium | reverse complement strand
CACTCCGGCGGCTCGATGACGTCGGCGATGCGCTGGTTGCCTTTTTCCAGGGCGCGGTGCCGCGCCGTCTTGCCCCACTTGTCCACGATGCCGGCATCGGCTCTCGCTTCCCGCCGGTTCGGCCCCGAATGCAGCAGAGCGACGACCACCTCGAGGCGTCCCAGCATCGCCGCCGTATGCAGCGGGGTGAAGCCGAGATTCGACTGCCGGTTGGCGTCGGCGCCGTTCGCCATGAGGAGTTCGGCCAGGGCGGCGGTGGAGGCGAAATGCAGGGCCGTCCAGCCGGTGGCGTCGGCGTCGTCCACCGACGCGTCGCCGCTGTCCAACAGTTGTTTCGCCGCCAGGTAATCGCCGGCCAGGACCGCCCGGCA
This sequence comes from Planctomycetota bacterium, assembly GCA_031270685.1. Lineage (GTDB taxonomy): Bacteria > Planctomycetota > SZUA-567 > SZUA-567 > SZUA-567 > JAIRTL01. The sequence goes on along the minus strand of JAISXA010000255.1, from coordinate 7,824 downwards.
CAGGGGAGGCATATCCCTGTCGGACGGACCGTCGGGCGCGGGCGGCGGTCCGGAGGGCGGCCCGGCGCTCGCCAGCACGATGTTCAGGCCGTTCTCCGACATGCGCGGGCGGTGATGCCCGCCCGTGCTCTCGATCATGCGCGGCGTCATGTAATCCACCAGGTTGTCGCCGGTGTAGAGGCCGTCGCCGTCATTGTCCGCCTCCGGATCGGTAAGAGCCTGGGCAAGGTAATAGCTGAAATAGCCCATGCCGATGGAAGAGCTTTCAAGCGAGGTCTCCTCGCCGTAGGAACTGGTGAAGCGGATCAGCTCCTCCACCCGCTGGCCGATGTCGAAGGGCGCCTTGGCGGCGCCGGGCCGGCGACGATAGGCCTCCAGTTCGCCCACCATCATATCGGTGCCGTCCAGACCCAAACCGGCCTTCACTCCCTTGAGGCCGGAATGGCAGGCGTCGATGAACATCCATTTCGAGACGGCGGCGCTGGATTCCAGGATCGGTTTGATGTCGGCGGAGAAGGCGACCCCGTCCTCCCACCCTTCGTAGCCGTGCGGCACGATGTTGGCGTACTCGCCGTTGCGGGCGCCGTGGCCGGAAAAAAAGAAGAAGATCCGGTCGTCCGGGGCGGCCGATTCGGCCAGGTTCCGCAATTCCCGGAGGATCACCTCCCGCGTCGGGCGATCCGCGTCGGTGAGCACCTTGATGTCAGCCTCCTCCGCCCCGCCGGCGCGGAGCATGGCTTCCCGCACCGCGTTCACATCGTTCTCGGTGAAGCGGAGCTGGTTGGTCCCGGCCGGATCGCCCCGGTAGCGCAGGCCCACCATCAGGCCCCGGACGCGGCCGGGATACCCGGTTTCCGGCCGGGGGGAGGGCCGGACCGGCGCTTGCGCCGCCGTTCCGGTTCCCTTCGCGGCCAGGACCACGCCGCGGCCGTTTTCCGTGAGAAACGGGGAATGGTTGCCTTTCCGCGTCACATCCCGGTAGATGCCGCGAAACACGCCGCCGAGGGTCAATTCCCCCCGGTCGGTCCTTCCCCACCAGTCCCGCACCGCGCCGACCATGGAACTGGTGAAAACGCCCATCTCGGCCGGGGCGAATTCGCGCGACTTCTGATCGGCCCCGGAACTGCACAGCCGCACGATCCCGTCCCCGATCGCCTTGGAGCCGTCCCCGGGGCCGCCGCCCAGCAGATCGCCCCAGCCGCCCAGTTCGAGCCGCAGCGTCGGCTTCGCCGAATCGGCGCCGGGAGCCTTGGAGCCGAACTCGGGATTGGGGACCAGCAGCGCCGGCGGCAGCGACTTTTCCGATCCGGAAAAGCAGGAATCGCAGATGAACAGCTTTTCAGCCGCCCGTGACTCCTCCAGCGTCCGGGTCAACTCGCGGTTCCAGACCAGCCCCGTATCTATCCCGCCCTGCTGGAAATCATAGGGGACCATGGCCCAGCGGCCGTCGTGGGTGACGCCGTGGCCGGAATAGAAAAGGATGACGCGGTCGGACGGACCCGCCCTGGCGGCAAGCTCCGCGATCTTGCGCCTGATCGCCCGGGCGTCCGGCCGGTCGGCGTCGGTCAGCGTCTCGATGTTTCCCGCCTCGACGCCGCAGTACCGGATCAGCATTTCCTTCACGCCGCGAACGTCGTTCACCGAGTACCGGAGCCGGTAGTCCGCCATGTCCGGCGCGTTGTCGTAGTTCAGGCCGATCAGGAGGGCGCGGGTCTCGCCCCGCGTCCCCCCGCCGTTTCGCGCGGCGCGATCCCCGGCCGCGGAGGCCGACGCGGCCGCGGCGGCGAATATGGCGGCCAGAAGCAGGATTTTTCCCGACATGCCATCACCTCCCCAAGGTCCGGTAATTGCCGACGCGCGCGGACGCGTCGTAGTGCACGCTGAGTATCGCGCCCGGTGAACTGGCATGCGCCACGTCCGCCACGTCCCGCTTCCGGCCCCGCCGGTCCGCCGCCGTCGCGGAGGACAGGAGCGATCCGGACGCCGGAAGGATCTTCGCCCGCCAGGCTTTTTCCCGGTCGATGTCCCAAATGACCGCCATGTTTTCCGGGACGACCGGATAGAAGGCGGCGGAAATGACGCCCACGGCGTCCCAATAGTTCCTGGTTTGCCGGTCCGAGTCCGGGGAGCGGCCGAAGGAGAAGCGCGGCCCCCCTCCGTCCCCCCAGCCCGAAATCACGGTCGAGGATCTCGCCGGCACCAGGTATTTCGGGGCGTTGGAGGGGAGGAAAACCTCCCCATCGGCGGAGGCGGCGGGTTTGGCGTCGATGAAAAGCGCCACCGCGGCCGGATGGGCGGAATTGTTGGTCAGCCTGACGCTGAAAGCGCCGCCGACGCCGCCCGCCACATACGCGCGGTCGTTCCGGATCCGCAATTCCCGCGCCCCGCCGTCCCGGTCCAGAATCTCCATCCGGAAAAGGGCGTCCGGATCGGAGAAGGGATGGCCCGTCAGGACGGTGTTGGGGAGGTTGTCCGAAAGCGGCGGATAGGTGTCGCCCCGAAGCAGCTCCATGTCGCCGTCGACCGCCACGGAACCGACGACGGAACTGGCGACGATTTCCCCGTCCTCCCTGGCCAGCAGCATGGACTCGAATTGCAGGACCGAAGGGTTGGCGGTGGGGGCGATGAAGCCGTGTATCAGCCGGTCCGCCCCGGGAACGGCGTCCATGAGGGCGCCGACGCGTTTCCCGTCGTGGCAGTCGTCGATCCGGAAATCCAGCCGGCGGAGGGCATCGAGCGTCGTCTCCAGATCGACGGCCTCGCCGCCGGCCGCGGCGAAAATGTCCCTGAAGAAACGCCCCATTCCGGCCGTACCCCCGCCCAGGCGCGGTTCATCGTCGATTCCGACCTGGTCGGCGAAATCGACGACCAGGACGCGGCCCGCGTTCTTGCGCCCGCTCCTCCGGCGCAACTCGACGGCCTTGTCCGCCAAGCCCGGCTCCGCGTCTTCGGCCGGGGACGCCGCCGGGGACGCCGCCCAGCACAACAACGCCGCGCCCAGCAACGCCCGGCCGAGCGCGGCAATTCCGCAAGCCGTATGCATCATGCGCCATCCTCCGTGTGGGCCTTTACGGGAAATCGGGCCGACCGCCGCCCGATTTTCCGTAAAGTTTCCATTCCTTCGCGTCGCAACGCCGTTATTATTCCTCAACTCGGGCCAAACAAAGGGCATTGCAAAAAGCGTCGGCGAAACCAGGGCCCTGAAACGGTGAAGGAAATCAAACGGCGGTTTGCTTGATTTCCTTCACCAGTCGACCTCCGTCGTCCAGCCTCCGTCACGGGCGGAAGTCAACCGGTCACCAGCGTCAGGCCCTCGTCCTCCGCCGGGTCGTCCCCGGCGTCCGCCGCGACGCACCTGATGTTCACGACATACTTGGGATCGGGGTCGAACCTGGCCTCGATCACCTGGACCTGGCTGGAAAACTCCTGTCCCATGCCGGTCCCGTAATCGCCCCTGCTGGTCGGACCTTCGGCGTAGAACACCGCCGTCACCACGCCGAGCTTGGGGGAAAGCTGCCCCGACAGGGCGGCGAGCGAGGAGGCTCCCTCCTGGAAGACGAATTTCCTGCCGACGGACTTGTTCACCTGCCACCCCCTGATGATGTAGCTTTTGCCGGGATTCCCCGCGTCGTCCCTGGAATCGACGCCTTTGCCATTCAGCATCCACTTCCCGACCTCGGCCGGGTTGTCGGCCAGCATGAAGATATCCTCCTCCGGACCGCCGTCCCCCATCTCCCACGCGCCTATGGTGCCGATGCCGTCCACCATCACGGCGGCGAGCAGGCGCGCGTCCGCGCGCCGGGAACCGAGGCGGTCGAAAATCTCTATGTCGTACTCGGCGCCGCCGGGGATCTTCACCACCGCCTGGTTTTCACCCACCGGATCGGACGCGTGGAAGAACGGCAGCCGCTTCCCGTCCACGCGGATGTACACCTTGACCTCGGAATTCCCGCCGAACAGGCCGGACGGATTGTTGACGCGGGGCTTGCCGGGCCGGGAGACGAACAGCGGAGGGAAGTTCTCGCCCAGAAAAACCAGGCTCCGTTTGTCGCCGGGACCGGAGTCCAGGCGGTAGTCGTAATTCAGGGCGATGCGCACCACCGAATCGCCGGACAGCCTGGCGAGCCAGAGGTTGATCTCGACCATGCGCTCATTCGGCCCGCCCTTTTTCCGGATCATGCCGTAGAGCATGGCGTCGAACCGTTCGTCACCCTTGGCGGGGGAGCCCTCGAGGATCTTCCCGACCGTCGACGCGGTGTCGATGTTGTCGGCGTTGAGGCCGGCGGCCTTTTTCCGCTTGCTGATCATGGAGGCGGACATCACCCGGTACTTGTTCCGCCCGTTCCTGAGCTGGTTGGTGAGCCCGCTCGACAGGATGCGGTTGAGCTCGTTCGGGAGGGCGCCGTTGATGCCGCTGGCCAGAATCTGGTTGCTGTCGGTGGAGAAGAAGCCGATCACGGCCACCGAAGACACCCCGTTCCCCTCCAGCGCCTGGTCCACGTCCGCCACCAGCTTGCCGCCGATCATCCTTTCGATCGGAAGATCCTTGTCCCCGGCCCGGGCGGCGCCCCACGCGAGAACCAGGGCGAAGGCGCACAGCCACCGGAAAAGGCGGGAAACGCGTCTTTCATATGCGTAATTCATCGTTGTCTCCCTGGCAAAGCGACGACGGCCCGCCGGGATCGCGTTCGGCGGGCCGTCGGGAGGTCAGCGCACCGGCGTCATGTTCGCGGCGTTGATCACGTGAATCTGCTCGTAAAACAGCCCCATGACCGCGGCCGGATTCCGGTCGTAGACGGTGCTCACCTCCATGGTCCGGTTCTCGAAGGCCGCGCCCTGGCCGGTGCCGACGCTCGGGAGGGACTTGGATCCGTCGTCCAGCGACCGGGTGATCTGCTGCGCGGGCGGCTGGGGCTGGTTAATTATGGGATAGAACGCGGCCGAGATGCCGCCGATGTAATCCCAGAAGTCGCGTTCGCCCGCCACCGAACGCTCGGCGGGGACGAAGACGAATTCGCGGGCGACCCGGCCGTCTATCTGCCAGCCGGCGACCACGACGTTGGCGTGCGGCGGCACCACGAACTTGTAGACATCGACGGGCGCCTCCACCGTCGGCATGTCGGCGTAGCGGGTGGTGAGGGACGGCAGGGCGCGCTGCTTGCCGATGGCCCCGAGGCCGTCGATGAGGAGCGCCGTCGCCGCCGCCACCCCGGTGTTGTTGGTCAGCCGGACCTGGTAGGCCTGGTTGATGACGGCGGGGACGTAGAAATCGCCCTTGTAGTTTCTGTAGCAGGGAAGGGGCATGCCGTTCACCAGCACCTCGATGTTGTAGGGCTGCGCGGGCGGGGCCGCCTGCGGCTGGAGGGGGCCGGTGATGACCATGGCGGCCTCTATCGTCTGGCCCGGGCCGGGGGGAGTGACGACCACGCCCGGGGCAGGCTGGAGCGTGCCGTTCATGCCTGAGAGCGCGTACATGCTGCCATTCATGCCGATGGTGATGGTTTGACCCTGGGGGAGGATGGCGACCTCCATGGTCGGTCCGGTCTTTACGGCGTCGATGCCGACGCTGATCACCCCGCCGTTCCGGCGCATCCGGCCGTAGAGCACCGCGGACAGCTCGCCGCCGCCGAACAGGGCGCGGATCCTCTCGGGCTTTCCGAGATCCTCGACCCGGAACTGGTTGCGGCGCAGGACCTCGCACAGCAGGGGGCGGGTGATGGGGGACTTGCCCAGCCGCTGGAGCGATTCGGTCAGGAGCTGGGAAAGCTGGATGCCGAGGCCGGCGGTCTCGGCGGGTTGCTGGAGGGGCTGGCTGGGATCGGCGGGCTCCTCGATGAACTGAAGCACGGCGAACTTGCCGTTAGGGACGTCGGAGAGGAAGGCCACCGCCGCCTGGGCGAGGAAGTCCACGCCGGCCGCGAGGCTTTCGGCGGCGGCGGCCCGGGGCGCCAACGCGAGAAGCAGGCACAGGGCGACACCGGGGAACCCGAAACGTTTGGCGCTGTTCTTCATTTTTTTCTCCTGAAAGAAGTCAAACCCCTGGTCATGATGCGCCGGCGGCGCGCTTGAAAATCATGGACCTCCGCAGGGGCGGGGCAACCATGCTGCCTCCTCGTATGAAATGACATCCGAATCCACGACCTCGCCGATGGCGGCGCAATCTAGCGCCGCGGGGCGATCATTTTCCGCGCGCGGGCTTCCCGGCCCGCGCCTACTCCTCGACCGGCCTGGCCACGCGCCCCAGCATGACCACCGCGCCGGTGGATACGTGGCGGACCATGAACACGAAGGGGCGGCGCAGGCTGAAGCGCTCGACCAGGCTCTTGCTCACGGCCGCCACGCTGACGGCGGCGGCCCGGGCGCCGGCCTCGTCCACCTCGATCCGCGCCTTGTGGCGGATTAGGGACAGGGCCAGCGGTCCGTCCCCACCGGACAGGCCGGAGAAATCCGCCCCGCCGGCGTCGAAGGCCCTGGCCATCCCCATTCTTTTGAGCGCGGGGATCAAATCCTTCGCCTCGCCGGAAAAAGCGAATTTCGGCAACTCGACCTGGATGGGCAGCACCTCCCCGCGCCCCCGCGCCGCGTCGTATTCCGACAACCAGGCGCATAACGTTTCCGGCGTCAACTCCGCCAGGAAGTCCGCCACCGATTCGGTCGCGAAGAGGAGCATTTCCCACTCCCCGCCCCGGAACGGAAGGGCGGCCAGCGACGCCAGGCGCTTTCCCCCGCCCGCCTCCCCGGCCGGCGCCGCGCCACGAATCCGGAGCACGGTCAGGGGCGTCAGGTGCGACATGTATTTCACGGCGACCGCGCCGTCCGCCGCCGCGAAATCGCCCTCCCGGGTATTTTCCGGAGGGAAGGCGTCAGCCCATTCGCCGGCGAAGACCACGGCGTTCAGGAGCATCAGGCGGGTGTCGGCGGTTATGTCCCCGGGAGAGACGATATGCCGTATGCCGCCCCGCGTCCCCTCCGCCGCCCAAGCGTTGATCTCGGACGCTGCGCCGGCGGAATCGGAAAAGTCCTTGGGGAGGATTTCGGCCCGATACAAATCCCGGAGGCCGGCGACGTATTCCGGCGGCGGAACGAGCCGCCTGTCGTGCGCCGCCAGGTTGGAGACCGAGAACTGGTCCGGAATGGCGGCGAGAATCCGCGTCAGCCGGGCGAAAGCGGCATGCGCGCTCGCGTCGTAGCGGACGGGATGCGGGGGCGACAATGCCAGGGCGTCCAGCATTTCCCGGCGCGTTTCGCCCCGCGCGCCATAGGCCGCCATGAGCAGGACGGACTCGAGGGAATAGGGGGAAAGCACCAGATTGCTGGGTTCGGCGGCCGCGAGCAGCGTAAACAGCTTGACGGAAAACGCGTTGACCGCGTCGGCGGAACCCCGGAGCTGTGGAAGCGTCAAGCCGTCCCGGCACAACGCTTCGGCCGCTTCGTCGCCGGCGGAGGGCGATACTTCCGCCTTGGCGGCGTCGGCGGCGTGAACAACGGCGCCGATTCCAATAGCCCCGCAAACGCACATGACCAATGCCGCTCCGGCGATGGCCAATCCGACCACTTTCCCCGTCCCCATGAAAGGTCTTCCATTCTTATGCGGCATAGACGCTCCCCTACTCCGAAATATGATTTGAATTGCGTGTTTGGGCGGAATTTGCGGGGGGGTGCGACGGTTTTTCGGAGTGGAGATGCGTTTCCAGCGCCTGAACCGCCGCACTTCCCCCGCAAAATCGGTTTCTTCTCCGCCTACGTCCGCTTCAGCGCGTTACCTGAATGGGCGCGACGGGCTGCGCCGGGGCGACAATGACCGGCGCGGACGTGATCTGGCCG
>JAISXA010000215.1 GCA_031270685.1 Planctomycetota bacterium | reverse complement strand
TTGACTCATGAGTACGAAAGCTCCGTCCTTGACCTGTGGATTCGGCCCTTCGCCCCCGCAAGGACGGGAACTACTACGGCCTCGGCTGACTCCCGGCACCCCTTCCCCATGCGTCGCCGAATGGGGAGTCGATTCTCGACAGGGCGTCGGGCCTCCCGGGATAAGACCTACGTCTGTGCCTTGGTGCGGTGCGGATTTACCCTGACGGCCTCCAGTGAAATATCGGGCGTAAGCGTCCATGGCCGCCTTACCCGACCGCCCGGCCTTCGTATCCGCTTTCTGTTCGTACCGTCCGAGTTTTGCCGCCGGCTTCCTTCCGACCCCCGCCTCGCGGCGACGCCATTGCCTTTGGCTAGCGATTCCGTTTCACTACGGCTCGCGGAGGACTCTCACCTCATAAGACGTACGCCATGTCCGGCGTACCAATGCGGCGGCCCCGGCTTCATGCCGGGGCCGCGATGCGAATTGGTTTGTCGGAAACTTTCATAAATATTTGGCGGTCAGCCCGCTCCGAACAGCTTGTCCAGCGCGATATCGATCGCCTTGTCGAACTTGTCCTGGGTGAAGTAGGTTCCGGCCTTGATCTGGGCCTTTATGGCCATCACCTTTTCCATCCTCACCCCATCTATGCCCTTGAGGCGCATGACGTCGGAGGAAATCTCCACTGAATCGGAGGGGATCCGCGTCTCGTTCACGCGGTACGAAGTCCTGGTGCGGCGCGTCGGCCGCATTTCACCCATCCCATTCACCCCGTTGACGTGATCAACCATGTGTGCCCCCCCCCCTGCTCCAACTTTCCGGCGTGCCCCGCGCCGACGAATTCGGACGGATTTTCGCCCGCATTCCAGAGTATACAAGTCCGATAACCTGGTTCAACCATCTTTTTAGATTTTTCACACCGGTACGCCGATGGCCGCCAGACGCTTTCTGATCTTATGAATCATGGCGCCGTGAATCTGGCAAACCCGGCTTTCGGTGACATGAAGCAACTCGCCAATTTCCTTGAGCGTGAGCCCTTCCTCGTAGTACATCACGACCAGCCGCTTTTCCTTTTCGGTCAGCATTTCCATGATGCGCTCGAGGATTTCCTCCATTTCGAGACGGGCTCCGGGGTCGTCGTCCTTGCTGATGAGGAGGACATCCTCCAGCGACCTGCGGGCTCCGCCGGTTCCGGTATCGGAAAGACTGATCCGCCGCGCCGCCTGCGCACCCATTTCGGCGTCCCAATACTCTTCCATGGAAAGGCCGGCGCCGGCCGCGATCTCTTCCGGCGAGGCGTGGGAGTTCTTGCTCAGCAATTCCGATTCGGTCCGCTCAATCCGGTTGACCCGGTCGCGAACGACCCGGCCGAGAATGTCATGGGACCGCAACTCATCGAGCACCGCGCCGCGTATACGGGTGATGGCGTAGGTCGTGAACTTGGCGTCGCGGGACGAGTCGTACCGGTCGATGGCAGATATAAGGCCGACGTATCCGGCGGAACAAAGGTCCTCACGCGAGATGAAGGAGGGAAGATTGATTGACATCCGCGACGCCGTCACCTTCACGAGCGGCAGGTAGTTGTCCACCAGATTCTCGTAGGCCTTGCGGTCGCCCGCGCGGTATTTCGCCCACAACTCATCGACCCGGGCATCGTCCAGGGCGGAGTCATCGTCCCGGCGTTCGCCCTCGACGATGTCGATGCGTTCGCCCTTGCCCTGTTTTCCAATTTCCTTGGCGGCCATGATGGGTCGATGCTCCCCGCGTCACGCCGGATATCCGGCAAAACCTCCGTCATCCCCCATGGCGGACGACGACATTCCCCCCGGCATGGCGGCGCCTGCCCCGCATAACCTCCGCCTCCTAACAATTGCCGGGAGTCGGCGGATTCTTTCAGAATAATCGCGCCGGATTCGATAATCGCCGGTCCACTGCCCTGCGCCGCAAAGCGAAGTCAAAAGTACCTGCGCAAAATAGGTTAGTAAAGCGAAAACCACGGCGTGGAGTGGAAGCGCGCCTGGGTCTGCCGGCGCCCCGACCTCCACGCTCCGGGAGGATCGGCGCGGCCGGCGCGCATTGACATCGCGCCGTGATGGGTGTGTTCGTGGGGAATCGATTTGGTTTCGGGTTATGCGTTGCGGTCGATGAGGGTGGGGCCGGTTGGCCGTGAGCCGTCGCGGCGGTAGCTGTTGCCGGGATGGGCCGCCTCGGCGACTGTTCGCAGGAACGCGTCGACGTGTTCGAGGCTCGCTTTGAGCAGCTCGGAGTTATGACGGGTGATCTTGCGCACCTCTTCGACAACCGTCTTCAATTCGTCGGCAAGCGAAAGCAGCCGCGTTTTTTCGGGATCGTCCGTCATGTTGGCGATGTCGGACAATTTTTCGACATCGTCCCCGACGCCGAGGCCGCGCCGCAGCATGGGCATGACCGCCTGCCGCTTCCGTTCCTCGTCCTCGATCCGGGCGACGAGTTCGCGTTCCTTCGAAACCACGGCTTCGAGCGCTGGAAGGTCGCCCCTGATTATGCTTTCGCGTTTCTCGCCCGCGGCCTCGAGCATCGCCCGGTGCAGAACAATTTGTCGTTCCAGAACAGCCTCGAGCATGCCGCATGCGCGCTTCAGCGCTGCTTCGGATGCTTTGTCCATCAGACTGACTCCCCGACCTCGACGGCGGGAACCGCCGCCGAGCGTTCGCTTTCGGGCGCGGCCTCGGCGAGGCGGAGCTTCGCGACGAGCGATTGGTGAACCAGGTCGGTCAGGCCGTAGCCGCTGCCGGCGGCCATGCCCTTCGAATATTCCGAATCGAGCAGTTCCTGGAAAAAGCGCTCGCCTTTGCCGCCGCTCGCCAACTGGTTCTCCTGCACCGTGGAGCGCATCGACTTGACCATCTGGTTCATGAACACCGACACGAAGTCCGCCGCCACCTCGCGGAGCCTTGAATCGACGTCCCCTTGCTCGTCGTTGGCCAAAGCCCGCCCGCTCTGGATCGCCTGCGCGCGATCCGCCGCCGCCCGGGAACGGCTGTGCTCGAGAAGCGAACCGGCGCCGCCGAGGGCCATCCCGGTCATTTCCGCTTGTCCCAAAATATCCATGTCATGCTCCAGTCCAAATGGCGCGCCGGCGCCTACATTCCGACAAACTCGGCGCGGATCGCGCCGGCGGTGCGAAGTTCCTCGAAAATGGTGATAATCTGGTCAGTGGTCAAACCCATCGCGTTCAGCGTATCGATCAGGCTCTGGAGATCCGCGTAGGCGCCCGGGCCCTGAACCTCGACCAGCCTGCGCGGGGTGTCGTTTCCCAGCACATAGGCTGCCGGATCCTCCTCGGTCTCGGGGCGAATGGTGACCGTTTTGTCCTGGAGGCTCACGACCGCGTTGCCCACCTGAACGTCCCCGGTGATGACGATGGAATTCCTGGTCCGGTTGACCACGATCCTGGCGGGCCGATCCACCGCGACCGGGACCTCCAGAATCTGATGGATGTAGCCGGGCACGTTGTAGCGGTGCTGGTCGGGAATCTGGACCACCACCTGGCCGTCGTCCTTCACGAAGGCGACCGGCCTGAACGGCGCCGCCTCGGCGAACATCACCGTTTCCTGGAAGAACGGATTGAGGGAGGGGGTCTGGTTGATCTGCCGCGCGATCGCCGTCGCGTCGGCGTAATTGGGGCGATTGAGATTGAGTCTGACCATGCCGTCTTTGGACACCACCTGGCCGTACGGATAGGCCCCGACCTGCATGCCGCCGCTGTTGTCGCCGGCGGGAATCACGCCGCGCGTCTTTTTCCCCTGGCCGACCGCGATCTGCCCGCTGGCGGTCGCGTATAGTTCCCCGTCGAGAATCAGATGGCATTCGTAAAGCTCGCCGCCTTCAAGATCGGTGGCATCGTTGATCGAAGTCACTACCACGGGAAAACGCTGGCCGGGCCGGAATGACGCCGGGATTTCCGCGGTGACGGCGACGAGGGCGACATTGCCGGTCGCCAGCTCGTCCCGGTCGTAGGCCATATTGTTTTCTCCGAGGTACTTCTGCAGCTCCATCTGCGCGGCCTTGCTTTTGTCGCCCGTTTTCGCCAGCCCGGTGACGAGGCCGAATCCCTTCACCGTCACCGGGACCCTGCCATGAATGGTGACAAGTTCGCGGATCGCCTCGGCGCGCGCGCGTCCAAATAGTGCGCACACGGCGAAAACCGCGAATAGAAGTCCGGCAAATCTTTTGGCCATCGGGTCCATCCGTCAGAACGGGTTGATGAAATCGTATATCTTGGCGCCCCAGCCGCGCTTGTCCATCCGCGACATGGGCCCGCTGCCGAAGTAGCTTATGTTCATATCCATTATGTACTGCGCGTCGACCGAACTCTTGGAGTCCATGTGTTCCGGATTGACCGTCCCGGTGATGACCAGCGTCTGGACTTCGCCGTTGATGCTCACCGTCTTTTTGGCCTGAACGAACAGATAGCGGTTGGGAAGCACCTCGATGACCTCGCCGGTCAGCGTGCTGGTGAGCGACTGTCCGCGGTCTATCGTGGAGTCGGATTTGTGCGCCCGGTCGGACGAATAGCTGAGGGTCGGCGTGTTGCCGCCCGCCTCCGCGCCCCGCTGCGTCAAGGATAAGCCGTTTTTCAGCGACGGGGTGAGCCAGCTGGAGAGCACCATGTTGTTGCTGGAATTCCGCTTGAGGTCGTTGGAGCTGTCCAGGCTGCCGGTCGTGGCCTCCTTGATGACGATGGTGACGCTGTCGTGAACGCGGGAGGCTTTCTCCCGGCGGCGAACCGGCCTGTCGCCCAGGAGCTTGCGCCGCATGCGCGCGGCGAGGTAATGGTCGTCGGCGGACATCATGTCGTCATCGTCCTCCTCGGGGAACGACCATTCGTCGCGGGGCGAGGAGTAGGAATAGTATTCAACGCCCCTTGCTCTGGCGGCCGCGAGGAGCAGGAAGAACACCATGCCGAAAAAAAAGATGCCGCTTCTGATCCAGAGCCTTCGCGCGTTCGCCTCCGGCGCCGCCTTTTTCATCCGCATCGTTCGATCGCCTTTCAGTTCTTGTTGCGCTTGTCGCCGGGAACCACGACCGTCACCATGCCGGGACCAATGACGCGCGCCTGGTAGCGACTTTTGTTCGACAGGTCCTGCACGAAGACGACGTCGTCGATGTTGCCGCTTCCAAGCGCCCTGGCGTTGGCCTGGAGCTTCCATGCGGCGCCGGAATTCTCCACCGAGACGATGGTTCCCTGTTTGACCGCGTCCACCGGCTTGGCGTCGGCCGCCAGGACCGGTTCGTGCGGCTTGATCGGGCGCCGCACTTCGCGGCCGATCGCGGCTTCCGGTTGCGGCGGCAGATACGCCTGCCCGGACTTCATTTTCACTCTCGCGACCTTGACGTCGTTTTTGCCTATGACGTTTCCCTTGTACAACGGCTTGGCGGCGATCAGCGCCAGGGCGTGGACTTCCGTATCGAGCACGGCGGTGATTTGCCTGACCGGGCCGTCCGCGCCGCCCTTCACCCGGACGGCGACCTCCGCCCTGCCGGGAATTTTCCCGCCTATCGCCCCGGAAACAACGATTTCATCGCCGGGGGCGATACCGTCCGAAAGGGACAGCACTTTCGCGCGCACCTCCACGTCTTTCCGATCGTAGCGCGAAGAAAGATAATCCGAGGCCGCGATTCCAACGCGCTCGCGCGCCGCTCCGGCGGCGTCGGGGTCGAACGCGAAATCGTCGCCCGGGTCCATCGCGCGCGCGGCGGGGGCCGGTGATGGAGATGGAGACGGCGCCGCCGATCGGGGCGCGAGATCCCCGGATGCCGACGGAATCGAAGCCAACCGCTCGGGAACAAAGCCCTCGTCCGCGCGCGAACGCGCCGGGACGCCGTTTCCGAGGACGCGCACCGAGTCGTTGCCGCTGAAGGTGACCTTGGCGTCATAGCCCATTTCATAAAGCCGCGATTCGATTTCCCAGCGACTGATTTCCCTCGCCTGCCCTTTGGGCGGGGTGGGACCGATGATCGTTTCCGCCACTTCCCGGGCTCGCTCCCGGGGTCCCTCGACACGCGCGACATCGCAGACGCGGATATATTTTCCGGAAGTTTCCGCCTCCCTGCGAACGATAACCACCACGTCCGCCCTGGCGGCGGGAGCCTGAACAACCAGTAAAAACAAGATGATGAATAAAACCCGCCGCATCGTTCGCCTCCCTGGACCAGTGCAGGTTAATGCAAAAACCATGCCAACGCATCTTGTGGACTTTTGGAGAAAATCGGGCCAACCACCGCCCGATTTCCTCCAAAGATGTTACTGCTTAGGACTCGGAAATAAATTAAGTTTACACTTCCACAAGAAGAAGCGGCGCGTAGACTACAAACCGCTCGCCCTGGTGTAAACATTATTTCCTTACACGTCCTTACGGACCAATGGGTTGATTTTTCATCAGGTCGGGCGATAGCGCCGACCTTGCAATAATTCCCGACGCAAAATGTAAACCCAAGAAACTTTGGAGAGAATCAAACAGCGGTTTGTTTGATTCTCTCCAAAAGTCGACCGCAGGCGGTTTGCCGTTTACAAAACGGCGCCCGGCGGTATAATCGTCAAGTTACGACATTTCCGGCCGAAAATAGGGGTGAAAACGTTGGACGCCCCCGGCGCGGGCGGTTGCCGCGTCCGGCGTTGCAGGCACCGGGAGGGTACGGCCATGCGCTGGCGGGACAGGCAAGGCAGCGAAAACGTCGAGGATCGGCGTGGGCGGGGCGGCGGGCCGCGCGGAAAAATGCCGCTGCTCGGCGGCGGCGGCATTCTCATGCTGGTCGTGGCGCTGGCGGCGGGGTATTACGGATTGGACCTCACCCCTCTCCTCACG
>JAISXA010000139.1 GCA_031270685.1 Planctomycetota bacterium | reverse complement strand
AATCAAACAAACCGCCGTTTGATTCTCTCCAAAGTTTCTTGGGTTTACATTTTGCGTCGGGAATTATTGCAAGGTCGGCGCTATCGCCCGACCTGATGAAAAATCAACCCATTGGTCCGTAAGCAGTAACATCTTTGGATGAAATCGGGCGGCGGTTGGCCCGATTTCCTCCAAAAGTCCACATAAAGTTGTTGACAGGAAGTGCAACTCCCGTATTAAATAACGTTCGCCCGTATTTACCCCGGGGGGTTGTCAGTAAATCCCGAATAGCGCCGCATTCGTGCGGCGTGCGGTTTCGCGCTTATCGTCGCCTTTTTCGACGACGCTTCGGAGACGGGCATTTCTGTCCATGTTGCGCGGGATCCCGCTATCCGCGATTCTTTTACCGTCGCCGCCATGCGGTCGGAATTCGGAAGGTGCCATGCCCGGAAATATCAAGGCGATGATCGACAGGTTGATCGAATTGCGCACCAAAGGCGACAAGGGTTTGGTCGCGCCTACCAAAATAAAGCTTATCATGAAAGGCGTCGACCCGGACATGTTCGACTCCGCGTCGCCCGATAATCCCGTGATCATCCAGCGGATAATCACCATGGCGAAGGAAATGGGTTTGGAATTGGCTTCCTCTGACGAATCTGTGGGTCATTTTTAGCTTCCGTTTTACGTCACAATAATTAATGCTTTTAAATTCAATATATTATATGAAGTTGACTTTTGGAGAAAATCAAACAAACCGCCGTTTGATTCTCTCCAAAGTTTCTTGGGTTTACATTTTGCGTCGGGAATTATTGCAAGGTCGGCGGCATCGCCCGACAGGACGAAAAATCAACCCATTGGCCCGTAAGCAGTAACATCTTTGGAGGAAATCGGGCGGTGGTTGGCCCGATTTCCTCCAAAAGTCCACTATGCAAAACCACCCACAAATTCGTCGGAAGAACCGATTTACTGGCATGCGTTATACTCCGATTGTCGGAACTCTCGGCTATATTTTGTCTCCGGATCGCGCCAAGACACTTTTGGTCCACCGAAACGCCCGACCCCACGACGACCAATTCGGGAAGTACAATGGACTGGGCGGAAAGATGGCAAGGGAGGAGGATGCCGCGACGTGCATGATCCGGGAGATTCGCGAGGAAGCGGGCATAGATGTGATGTCCATGCGATTAAGGGGTACGGTGAACTGGACCAATTTTGGCCCGAAAGGGGAGGATTGGTTGGGTTTCGTTTATTTGATCGACGGGTTCTCCGGGGAGCCGTTTTCCCGGAATGAGGAAGGGCGGCTTTCCTGGGTTTCCCTCGCCGATCTCCCGAAGCTCCCGATGTGGGAAGGCGACCGCTATTTTCTGCCCCTGGTTTTTGACGACGACCCGCGGCTTTTCCACGGCTATATGCCGTACGACAGGGAGCGCCCCTTGTCCTGGTCGTTTGTCCGGATGTAATGCCGTGAATGCGATTGCGGGAAGGTCCGCGGCGGATTTGCGCAAAATTCGACAAAATCACTTGTGCGGAAGCGGGAAACCCGTACACTTTTCCATTTATACGACCCGGGTTCACGCATTGGCGTAACCCGGGCTTGGTTTAAGGGAAAATGTTCCCGAACGGGAGTGGTCTATGCGCGCATCGGTGTTAGTCGTGGCCTTCGCCATCGCTCTGGGAATAATGGGTTGCGGCGCATCCAACCAGACCGCCGCAAAAAGGCCCGCCAATCCCGGGGAAACGCCGGACGTTCTGGTCAGTCGGGCCGTCGAGGCACGTTCAAGCCTCAGCAGTCTGGCCGGCAAGGGGACGATGCGCATCGTCGATACGCCAAGCGATTTCGGGCTTACCGTGAATGCCGATGTCGTGGCGGACGAAAACAACCGCCTGCGCATTCGCGGCGACAAGCTGGCCGGCGCGATCCAGGCTTTCGATGTCGTCAAAGTGGGCGACGACATCGGGTTCTACGTGCCGACGCAAAAGACGCTTTATCACGGCAAGGTCGCCGATCTCAAGTATTTCGCCTTCAGGTTCGATCCGGACGAGGTGTTGCGCCAGATGCTCAGGCCCGATACCTCGCTGGTTCTCCGGCATTGGCGCCGCGCGGAAGCGGATGCCCGGGACAGGTCCGGCAACATCATTGTCGACGAGGACGTTCCGGCCGGCCGGCCGCGCCTGCGCCTGGCGATCAATTCCCGCAACCGCCTTCTCGCATCGGTCACGCAACTGGACGCGGCGGGACAGCCGGTGCTGGTGAAAAGTTTTGGCGATTATCGGTCGCTATACGCCGGAGGACGCGCCGCGCGGAGTAGGCGGTCCGAGTCTGCGGCCTCGTTTCCGTTTCTGATGACTCTTTCCTGGCCGGGTGAACGACGCATGATGGAGTTGCACTTCAAGGCGGTTGAAGGCAATGCCATCGTGTACGACGAGGATTTCGACCTCGCCGCCTCCAGCGACACCCGCTATCTTCCCTTGACCGAGGCGCGGATGGACGACCTGGACGCCTCCACGGACATTCCCGCATATGACGATCCCTTGGCCGCCGCGCCCCAAGCCGCGCGGCGCGGGGGGATCATGTAATAATGCGAAAGCGGTTGTTGCGCGCCATCGCCCGGTTCTCCTGCCGCAGGCACCGCTTGGTTTTGTGGACCGCCCTCGGCCTCACCATCGCCTCTTGGGCGCCGCCGATCGTCAGTTACTTTCGCGGCGGCCTGCACGCGCCGTTCGACATTTCCGGGATGCTCCCCCAGGACGTTCGGGCAGCGCGCGATTTCACCCGCGCGGTGACCGACTTCGACTCCATCGATGAAGCCGTCGTCGTTTTCCACCTCGGCAACGAGACCGAGCGCGAACCGTCGGCCAGGGCGCTTCGCGCCGATCCCTCGCTGGGCGACCCGGCGGCGGTCGAGGCGCGCCGCCTGGCGCGCGGCAAATACGTGGACATGGCCGGGCGCGTCGCCGACGCCGTGGTCGATGCTTTGCTGAAGGATGAACGCGTTCAGGGCGCGTTCGCCCGGAAATTCCGCCCCGAGGATCGCGACTATCTGCTCTACGAGGCGCTGCCGTCCTTCGGATTGTTGCTGGTCGGCGACGAGGAGATACCCCGGATCAAGGAACTGCTCGAGCCGGAATCCATCCGCCGTTCCGTCGCCAACGTGCGGCGGCTGACGGCCAGCAGCGTATCGTCGGCCCTGGATCTCGATGAACTCATACTGCTCGACGCCATCGGCCTCGCCAGCGTCTTTCAGCGCGCGATGTCGCGCTACGGCGTCGGCGACGCGTCCGCCGCCGCGAACGGCGGCTATCTGGTCGACAAGAACAATACCATGCTTCTTGCCGTCATCCAGCCGGATCGCCCCGCCCAGAGCATCGATTTCTCCGCCCAGGCCACCGAACTCATCCGGGACGCGACGGACCGCGCCTACCGGGAGCTGGTCCCGGATGCGGCGCGCCCGTCAATCAGGGTCGAATTCGGCGGCGGTTACGAGGCGGCGATGCGCTACACCAGCCACGTCAATTCCAATCTCTTCGAAACGCTGCTGACCAGCCTCATCGGCGTACTGGCCCTGTTCGGTCTCGTTTTCAAGCGTTTCGGAGTTCTCCTGTATATCGGCATCCCCCTGTTGATGGTCGTCTCCTGGACGATCGGCATCGGGTGGATCATTTACGGCCAGCTCAACATCATTTCCGCTGCGTTCGCCGCCGTGCTGGTGGGTTTGGGCATCGACTACGCGATCCACATCTACAACCGCTACATCAACGAACGTGCCGCCGGGAGCGAACTGGAACCGGCGTTCGAAATCGCGATCGAAAACACCGGCTGGGGCGTCATCATCGGCATGGTCACGACGGCGGTCGCCTTTCTGTCGCTGCTGGAAACCAGGTTCAGCCAGCTCGCCGAATTCGGCGTTCTCGCCGGGTCCGGAATCGCGCTGTCCTGTCCGGTGATGCTGTTCGTACTGCCCGCGCTTTTGTCGTGGCGGTACCGCGAAAGCGGCGAGCGCGCCGCGACGTTGCGGCCCGCCGGCCTGGGGCTCGGCCGGCTTGGCGACTGGGTGGAACGGAACGCGGGGACGGCGCTCGCGCTTTCCGCCCTGCTTGCGCTGGCGGCCGCCGTCAGGCTTGCCGGCTGGCCGGAGGCGTTGCTGTTCGACGAACGCATTTCGAGCCTGCGCCCTCCGGAGCGGGTGTTCGAGCTTGGCGGCGAAATCGCCAGGGCATTTTCCAACCGCAACCCGAATTCGCTCATGCTTCTGGCCTCCGGGACAAGCGAAGAGGATGCGGTGGAGAAGGCGGCGAGGCTCGAGGAAATCTGCCGCGAACTGGAAAAAATCGCCATCCCCGACCGAAATGGCGTGAAACAACCGCTTTTGGCGGCGTACGAATCGATTTTGCGCTATCTGCCGCCGCCGTCCGGCCAGCGGCGAATGCTCGGCGCGCTGCGCGCGGCGGACCTTTCCCGCGCCCTGGCCGTATTCCGGGAGGCTCTCGCCGCCGAGGGACTGGACGAGGATTTTTTCGGGTTCACCATCGCGCTGCTTCAACGGCACCTGGAGCGGGTCGAGGCGGACAGGGTGGTGCTGCCCACCGATTTCAACGGCACTCCGCTCTGGCGTTACGTCAAGCGTTTCGTCTCCCGCCGACGGGAAGTGATCGACCTCCGGCGCGAATTGCCCGGGAAACTGGTCTTTCCGGTCACCGTCGCCTCGCCCGCGGTGGCGAGATCCGAAGTCATCAAGGCTCGTCCCGGCGACAGCCTGACCCGGGACGAGCTTCTCGCCCTGTACCACGCTCCGTCCCTGACCTGGCAGGAACAGGTGAAGCGGGTCACCGTGCTGGAGCCTTCCGGCTGGGTGATCAGGACCAGCGTCTACCCCCCGCTCGACGAGTCGACGCGCGCCGGCGATCCGCTGGTGGACGAAAAATGGCTGGGAGCGGTACGGGAAAAACTTGGCATTTCCGAAGGCGGGGCATCTCCCGAAGGCGAACCGGTGCTGGTGGGCATGGCCATCCTCGCGCACGAACTCGCCTCTATCGTCAAGGCGGATTTCCGCAAGGTTTCCGTGGCGGTGTTCGCCATCTGCACCGTCGTGCTGCTGCTGTTTTTCATCCGCAACCCGATCCGGGCATTGTGGAGCTTGACGCCGCTCATGTCGGGTCTGCTGTTCCTTTTCGGCTTCATGAGCGCGTTCGGCATACACTTCAATTTCGTGAATATCCTTGTGGTGCCTATCATCATCGGTCTTGGCGTGGACAATGGCATCCATCTCACCGAGCGATTCTTCGAGTCCGGCCACAGCGCCAAGACCATTGTCGCCGACACCGGCAGGGCGCTTGTCGTCACCGCGCTGACCAGCATGTGCGGCTTCGGTTCCCTTGCCATCAGCGGTTACGAAGGCATCGCGAGCATGGGGCGCTTGACCATCCACGCCCTTGGCTGGATGCTTTTCGCCAGTCTTCTGTCCCTCCCGGCGATCTTGTTCGCCGTGTATCGCCGCCGGCGCGCCTCCGCCGCGGGCAAACCGGAAACGGATTCCTGACCTTGCGCAACAAGCCGGCGGCCATATAATCAAACGCGTCGAACGACGGGTTGCGGCGGGGTGTTTCCGTGCTCGGCTCGAACAAACATCGATCCGGGTCGGCATTTGAAAGGAATAAGCGTATGTTCCAGCGTATCGGCTTGGCGGTGATGGCATGGGGCGTTTGCGGAATGGCCCTGGCCGGCGCGCCGCCGAGGCGGCTGTCGCCGGAGGAGACCGACCAGGCGATAAACGCGGTCTTCGCCGGGGCCCAGGGGGTGGTGCGGATGGAAGCCGACATCATTACCCAAAAAACAGGCGGCATGTCGCGCGATCCCCAGGTGGCGCATGAATTTCTCCGGATCGAGGCTCCGACGCGGATGTGGCTCCAAAATCGCGGTCAAAGCGAGGTGCCGCTCCCGATCGAACAATGCAATCTCATTCTCGTCGACGGCCGGAACATCTGGGAGGTCGAGGCCAGGGATCAGCGAAGCCGCGAGCGCGCGGTGAGCCGCCGCTCGTTCCGGCCCAATATCGGGACCGGACAGGTCAGGGGACTGGCGATGTTCATCGGTCTGTTCCTGATGGGCAAGGAGGTCGCCTCCGCCGGCCAGCTTCGCCAGGATTTCGACGTAACCTGCGTCGAGGAGCCGCTTCCCAACCGCCAGGAACGGACGTTGCATTTTACCCTGGCGCCGATGAGCGGCGGGGAGACGGTCGAGCTGTGGATGCTGCCCGGTCACGCCCTGCCGTGGAAGGTGCGCTCCTTCGAACGGAAGATCATCCGTTTTCCTCCCCCCAAACCGGGCGAGGAGCCGCGTTTCCGCCTTGAGGAATCGGTCCGCGTTCTCAGGAACGTCCGCACTAACACGAACGGACTCGCCCCGTTCACCGTGCAGTCTTTCCTGCTTCCGCTCGCGCGGGACATGCGCATCCGGGATGAACAGACCAATCAGGTCTGGTCGCTTGACGACGCGAGGCGGGAATTGAACGAGGTGGCGAACGAGTATCAGGCCCGACAGGTGTTCATGTGACCATGGAGGCCGGTTGCGACGTGCAGGTCTGGTTTGTTGGGGCCGGCCCCGGCGACCCGGAATTGCTGACCCTGAAGGCGGCCAGGCTTCTGGGGGCCGCGGACTGCTGCATCTATGCGGGTTCCTTGGTGCCCGCCGCGGTCCTCGATCTTTTGCCCGCGTCCGCCGAGAGGTTCGATTCGGCGCGAATGGATCTGGCGGAAATCGTCAAGGCCATGGTTTTGGCCGCTCGGGCGGGAAAAAACGTGGTGCGCCTGCACTCCGGCGACCCGTCGCTGTACGGCGCGATCAACGAGCAGATGCGGGAGCTCGACAAGGCGGGCGTGCGCTGCGCGGTCGTCCCCGGGGTGAGTTCCTTCCTCGCCGCCGCCGCCGCGCTCCGGACCGAACTTACCGCGCCGGATATAAGCCAGACCGTCGTGCTTACCCGCGCTTCGGGAAGAACGCCCAAGCCGGAACGGGAAAGCCTCGCGGCCATCGCCGGGCTTGGCGCGACTGTTTGCCTTTTCCTTTCCGGCGACAAACTTGAGGAATCGGCCAGGGATCTGCAATCCGGGTACGGGGCGGATTGCCCGGCGTCGGTGGTGTATCACGCCTCGCGGCCGGATCAGAGGATCGTAAGCGGAACGCTGCGCGACATTGCGCGTCTGGCCGGCGAAGCGGGGATCGGGCGGACCGCGATGGTGGTGGTCGGCGGCATCCTTTCGGGCGCGGGCGGGGACAGTCTGCTTTATTCCCCGTCCTTTGGGCATGGATACCGGGAAAGGCGCGACCAGCCATGAAGACAGCAATACTAACGCTTAGTCCCCTGGGTTTGGTGATCGCCCAGAAATTGGCGGATAATCTGCCCGATTCCGTGGTGTACCGCCATATCACCTTGGCGCGCGATGAAGGCGACCGCGCTTTCGAGCGAATCAAGGATATAACCGCCGAACTGTTTCCAAAGGTCAAGAACCTACTCTATGTCATGCCCACCGGGGTCGCGGTGCGGGCGATCGCGCCGCTCCTGCGCAGCAAGCATTCCGATCCGGCGGTTGTACTGGTGGATGTCGGCGGGCGTTGGGCGGTGAGCCTTCTTTCGGGCCATGAGGGAGGCGCCAACGATCTGGCCAACGAGGTCGCCAACATCCTTGACGCGGAATCGATCGTGTCCACGACCACCGAAGCCGTGCGGACGCTGATCGCGGGCGTCGGCTGCCGCAAGGGAGCGTTGGCCGAGGACATTGTCTCGGCCATCGAGGAGGCGCTTGCCCGGATCGACGCGGATACGGAGGACCTGCGCCTTATCGCGTCGGTGGACCTTAAAGAGGGCGAGCAGGGGCTTATCGCCGCCGCGAAGATCCTCGACCGCCCGTTGCGTTTCATTTCCTCGGACTCGATCCGGGATTCGGCGATCGGTTTCAGCGACTCGGCGGTCGCCAGGCGGCGGGTGAGTCTGCCCGCCGTCGCCGAGCCCGCCGCGCTTCTGTCCGGGAGGAGAACCAAATTAATACTGTCGAAAACGGTGATCAACGGAGTGACGGTGGCGGTGGCGAGGGAAAATTGTTTGTCGTAGGCATCGGCCCCGGCGATCCCCGCCATCGCACCGTCTACGCCGTGGAGGCGCTGGTGAAAAGTTCGGTGATCGCCGGCTATGGTCCCTATGTCGACGCGGTCGCCGATTTGACCGAGGGCAAGGAGCTGATCGTCACCGGCATGAAGGGGGAGGTCGAGCGCTGCCGCCGGGCCTTGTCCCGGTCGGTTCGGGGCGATATCGTCAGCCTGATTTCGTCCGGCGATTCCGGCGTCTACGGCATGGCCGGCCTGGCGATCGAGATCGCCGCCAACGACGCTATCGACGTGGATATTGAAATCGTCCCCGGCATGACGACGGCTCTCGCCGCCGCCGCCGAACTGGGCGCTCCGTTGGCGAACGATTTCGCCGTCGTCAGCCTGTCCGATCTGCTCACTCCCCGCGAAGTCGTAATGAAGCGGATCGCCGCGGCCGGACAGGCCGATTTGGTCGTCGCGATTTACAACCCGATGAGTTCCAGGCGCCGCAGCCAGTTCCCCGAGGCGATCCGCATTCTCCGCCAATACCGGGATCCGGAAACCCCCTGCGGCATTGTCACCGCCGCCGGAACAAAGGACTCGGTCCGCGTGTTCACCCGCCTCCACGACATCGAACGCCACGACATCACCATGCGCAGCATTGTCGTCGTCGGCGACAGCCGCACCGAGACGCTGGCCGGCAGAATGGTTGCCCGGCGGGGATACCGGCTGTGACCGACGCGCCGGACAAGGGCGAAGTCCTTCTTCTCGGCGGCAACAGTCTCGCCAATCATCTCGCCTCCATGTTGCTCGACGACGGCTGGAACGTCCTGCTCTCCCTTGCGACGGATCTGAAAGCCGGCATTCCCCCCCGCCCCGGACTGCGCGTCCGCCGGGGCAGGCTGAATCGGGAAGGTCTGGCGTCGCTTTTGGCTGATGGCGGCTTTTTCGCCCTGGTCGACGCGTCGCATCCATATGCCGAGGAGCTTCGCCGGATGGCGCCTGAAGCGGCGCGCGCCGCCGCCGTCCCCTACCTTTCCCTGCTCCGGCCGGCGACCACGCTTCCGGGGGAAATGCCCGTCCATATGGTCCAAACCCATGCCGAAGCCGCTTCCCTGGCGGCTGGACGCGGCCTGACCATCCTGTCCACCATCGGCGTCAACAAGCTGCGGCCGTATCTCGAGTCCGCCCGCGCCGCCAAGGTTCGTCTTGTCGCGCGCGTGCTTCCCGAAAGCGCGGCGCGGTGCGCCGAACTGGGTCTGGCCGATAACGAGGTGATCGCCGCCCGCGGTCCGTTTACCGTCGACGACAATCTCCGCCATCTTCGCGAATCCAGGGCCGGGACGCTGGTTCTCAAGGACGGCGGCGAGGCTGGCGGGACGCCGGAAAAGCTCGCGGCGGCGGCGGAATCGGGCGTCGCCGCCATAATCGTGCGCCGCCCGAACTATCCGGGCACGCATCTCGATAATCCGGAAAAACTTGTCGCATTCCTCAACGCGCTCCCGAACCAACGATAATTGGTTTGAGTACACAAACTTTGAATGAAACCCCTCCGGCCCGGAAATTGTAAGGTGCGCCCGTATTATGGCTGGGCGAAAGCAGTTGCGACTTTTTTAGAGGGGGGGGCGTTTTTGACCGCGATATATCCCATATTGGCGGGTTCACGGCTTGAGCCTGCCTGTCGAATGTTCCTCGACTACGGCCGCGTCGAATGCGGTCTGACGGAGAACTCGCTCGAATCGTACGAACGCGATTTACGGGCTTTTCTCGCTTTTATCGGCCCGGAAAAGGACGCCTCGGAAGTATGGGGCGCCGAAGTCGTCGACTATATCGGGTGGCTGGCCGGGAAGGGTCTTTCCGCCCGTTCCAGGTCGCGGATGTTTGTCGCGCTGCGCTGTTTTTTTCGTTTCTGCCTTTCGGAAAAGCTTATAACCGCCGATCCCACCTGTTTCGCCGAAAGTCCCAAGGTCTGGAAGCACCTGCCGCAGGATCTGTCGCCGGCGGAGGTCAAGCGCCTGCTCGAGGCCGAAAAAGGCGGCGATTCCCTCTCCGTTCGCAATCGGGCCATACTGGAAATGTTTTATGCCACCGGCGCGCGGGTGAGCGAGGTGTCGAACCTCAAGATCGCCGACATCGACTTTTCCGAGCGCACCATTCGCCTGTACGGCAAGGGGAGGAAGGAACGGATGTCTCCGCTGGGACGCGCGGCGCTCGAGGCGGCGGCGCGGTATCTCAACGGAGTGCGCCCGCTGCTTGCCGCATACTCGCCCGCAACTGACGATCGGGAGTGGCTGTTCGTGTCGCGGACCGGCAAGCGCCTGTTGCGGGAAAACATTTTCCGCGTGGTCAAGGTGGCCGCGCTCAGGGCGGGAATCGTCAAAAACGTGTATCCGCATCTCTTGCGGCATTCGTTCGCAACGCATATGCTGGAAGGGGGCGCGAATCTCCGCGCGGTGCAGGTGCTTCTCGGGCACAGTTTCCTGGACACCACGGAGATTTACACCCATGTCCATAGGCCGCGTTTGTTCGAGGCCTATGGGGAGTTCCATCCGCGGGCGTGAAACAGGAAAGGGCCGACGCGCATGGCCGGCGACAAGAGAATAGCCGTTCTTCCCGGGACCTACGATCCGATCACCCTCGGGCACATGGACATCATAGAACGCGGGGCTTCGCTGTATGACGAACTGGTCGTCGCCGTTTCGGATAATCCGCAAAAGAGGGCGCTTATACCCTTGGAGGAACGGCTCGAGCTGATCCGCGGCCTCGCCAAGGATCATCCGCACATCCACGCCGAAGCGTTCACCGGAATGACCGTTGATTTCGTGAAGAAGATCGGGGCTGGGGTCATACTGCGCGGCATCCGCACCTTCGCCGATTTCGAATACGAATTCCAACTCGCCCTCGCCAACAAGCGCCTCGGCGGCGTCGAGACCGTTTTCATCATGTCCTCGGCGGAACGCTCGTTCATCAGGTCGACGCTTATCAAGGAGGCGGTGGCGCTCGGGGGCGACGTTTCCCCCTTTGTTCCGCCGCCGGTGGCGCGTGCGCTGGAGAAACACATGCGCCGCCAAGGAAGGATTTCGGTGCGCTCCTCGGTCGGGCTCTCCGGCGACGAGACGCCGGCCATGAGCAGGGATGGATCGGGATTGAGAGGCGAGGGGATAGAATAATTCACGCCGCTCAATTATGCGTTTGATTTGAAAAGTGGACTTTTGAAGGAAATCAATCGAACCGCCGATTGATTTCCTTCAAAGTTTCAGGGCGTTCGTTTCCGAGCCGTTTTTTTGCAATAATGTCGCCGGATAGGGTTGAGTTGACGAAAAACAACCCATTGAAACGAAAGCGGCTGAATCTTTAAAGGAAAGCGGGCGGCGGTTGGCCCGATTTCCTTTAAAAGTCGACGAAAAGGCTTGCATGGCCGCGACGATGATCGCCCATATATCCGATCTGCATCTCATGCGGCGACCGTCCTGGGGTCAGCTCAATCTGAAGCGGTTCCTTGGGTACCTCAACTACAATGTCTCGCGGCGAATCCGGCACCGCGAGCGTCCAGTGGAGCGGGCTATCGCCAAATTGGCCGAATATCGGCCGGATCTGGTCATCGCCAGCGGCGACCTTACGCAGCTTGGAACCGATTCCGAACTGATCGCCTTGCGCGAGTTGTTCATGGGGCTGAAAAAGGCCGGCGTCCCGGTCCTCGTCGCGCCGGGAAACCATGATTGTTACGCCGGGTTCCACCCCGAAATATTGTTTTCCCTGCGCCGCGAAATAGCCCTCGATTTGCGCGGCGACGACCGCGGGGTTTATCGCCTCCCCGGCGTGGAGGTGGCGATACTCGACCAAGGCATTCCCACGCCGCCCTTTGCCTCATATGGCCGCACCGCCGCGAAGCAGTTGGCGGCGGTGAGCGCTGAATGGTCGCGCCCGGCTTCGGGGGCGTCGCGGCTGGTGAGCGGCCATTTTCCCGTCGCCAACCGTCGCGGCGGCGCCCCGCGCGGTCTGCGCGGCCTTCTCGACTGGCGGGAGGTGCGGAGCTTCCTCGCCGCATGCGGCGTCTCCGCGTATCTCTGCGGACACGACCACAAGCGCTATCGGATCGAACTCGATGGCGGATGCGTCCAATACGCCGCGCCGGCGCTTTCGCTTGATCAGCGACTCGACATCTACGAATGCGATGAAAACGGCATTCGCCAAAAAACCTTGCTTTAACGGGATTTTTGGATGAGATCCAGGGGCGGTGGACGATGGCGCCGGTTTTGACCCGGCGATAATTGTTCTTTACACGCTGTAAAAGTCCGAATATCATTAAGCGTCAACTTTCAGCATATGACGGTTTCGTCCCGGACCGCGGCTCTGGTCCGCCCGTTTTCGCGGAAGGAAGGATCATGCCCAAAGTCCGTGTCCTGGTCGTTGACGATTCATCGCTGGTACGCACCCTTCTCACGAAGGAACTCTCCAAGGATCCGGATATCGAAGTGATTGGCAGCGCGCCGGACGCCTTTGTCGCCCGCGACATGATCGTGGCGTTGCGGCCGGACGTCATCACCCTCGACATCGAAATGCCGAAGATGGACGGCATCACGTTCCTCAGGAAATTGATGGAATGGTTCCCCATTCCAGTGGTTATAGTATCAGGTTTGACCCCTAAAGGTTGTTCGCTTTCCTTGGAGGCGCTCGACGTCGGGGCGGTCGAGGTTATCGAAAAACCTTCCCTGAGCGACGACCGGGCGTTGGCGGATTTTTCAACGCGGCTCATCGATACGGTGAAGGCGGCCTCGTTCGTCAAAATGCGGAAGGACGCGGCGCAACAACAGCGCCACGCGCAATCCGCCGCGGTCTCCGGCCTTCACGCGCCCAAGCCGCAAGGCAGGCAGCTTGGAAGAAAAACCAACAAACTGGTGGCGATCGGCGCTTCCACGGGAGGAACGGAGGCGTTGAAAGCGGTATTGTACAAAATGCCTGTCGACTGCCCGCCCATCATGATTGTGCAGCACATGCCCGGCACCTTCACCAAAGCTTTCGCCGAGCGATTGAACCGGCAGACCCCGATCGAGGTTCTCGAGGCCGAAGACGGCATGGAGGTGAAGGCGGGGCGCGCGATCATCGGCAACGGCAACCTGCATCTCCTTATCCGCCGGTCCGGCAGCCGCTGGCTGGCGGAAACGCGCGAAGGCCCGCTCGTTTGCCGCCATAAACCGTCGGTGGAGGTTTTGTTCAATTCCTTCGCAAAACAGGTGGGGCAAAACGCCATCGGCGTCATGCTCACCGGCATGGGCCGGGACGGGGCGGACGCGATGAAGAACATGCGCGACGCCGGCGCCCGTAATATCGCCCAGGACGAAAAAAGTTGCGTCGTCTTCGGCATGCCGAAGGAGGCGATCAAGGTGGGGGCGGTGGAAAAGATCGTCCCTCTTGACAAGCTTGCCGACATGGTTATATCTTGGCTGTAATCAGTCGACGTCGAGGGAAGCGGCATTTTCGGCGCTTGCTTGCGGGTTGGATTCGGGGTGTGACGCCTTCGATCGGCTTCGGTTCGTCCGCCGCTTGTTTATTTGCCGCGTGGCCGGGTCGTCTCCGCCCTGAAGCCGATTTGATTCGCCTGGAAACTTGGATAGATGCGTGAAAACGGGAGACAGGACCATGAAAATCCTGGTTGTTGACGATTCATCCACCATGCGACGAATCATTTCCAACATTCTCAAATCAAGCGGTTACGAAGACATCGTCGAGGCCGGCGACGGGGTCGAAGGGATGAATCAATTAAAGGCCAACCCCAACATCGACATGGTCCTCACCGACTGGAACATGCCGAACATGAACGGATTGGATTTCCTTTCCAAGATCCGCGAGTCGACGCCGAGTTCCCAGCTCCCCGTGATCATGGTAACGACCGAAGCCGAAAAGGCGAACGTTGTCGCGGCGATAAAGGCGGGGGCCAACAATTATATCGTGAAGCCTTTCACCCCCGATATCGTGAAGACCAAGCTGGAACCTTTCCTCAAGAAGTGATGGTGGACCCGGCGGCGGACCGGCCAAAGTGCGAGGGCTTTGTCGATCCCGTTCGCCCGGCATCCAGACGCATTCCACGGGCACACGGGAAGGGATACCAGGCGATGAAAATAATAACGGTTTCGGAAACGAACACGACGCCGAACATGGTGCGCGGCGTTTTCCTTCATAAAAAATTGGGCGGCGTGGATTTTGCGCATGCCAACTCCAAGGACGCGATGTTGAAGGCGATGGACAATCAGTCCGTCGTGCTCATCGATTGGGAGGCTGATCCCGCGATCTGCGCCGAATATGTATACGCCGCCAAGGAGAAGGATGCAAAGGTCCCCGTTCTTCTCATCTCCCCGAAAATCAAGGCCGGCACCACCTTCGCCGGCATCAAGGCCGGCGCCGCCGCCATAATCAACAAGCCCTTCGATCCCGACGATCTCGTCCGTTCCATCGTCGGCGTCGTCAAAAAGGGACAACCCACCCGTCCGACGGTGAACGTCGAATTCATCAACCCTTTCATTGATGCGACGCGCAACGTGTTTTCCTCCATGTGCAAGGTCGAGATCGTGCGCAAGAGCATCTTTCTCAAAGACGATTATAAAATGCTTGGCGACATTTCCGGGGTCATGGAGCTGTCCGGGGCCGCCGGCGGCGGCGTCGTGGTCAGTTTGCCCGCTCCGCTCGCGTGCCTGGTGGTCGGCAACATGTTGGGCGAACCGCCCGGCGTGGAACTAACCCAGGATGTCCGCGACGCCGTCGGGGAGATCATCAACATGATCTCCGGGCAGGCCAAGGCGTCGCTGGTCAAGACGCGGTACCATTTCACGATTTCGATTCCAACCGTCGTGACCGGTCCCGGGCACGAGATAGCGCACAAGACCGGCACCCCCAACATCGTCGTTCTCTTCGAGGGCGGCGGACACGACTTCGCGCTTCAGGTCTGCCTCTCGCCGAACGATGTGGCCTAAGGCGAGGCGGAAATTCGTTTCAGCGGCCAAGGCGACAACCCGCCTGTCATTACGGACGCCGCGAGGAACATGCGGAAGCGCGGAACAGTCCCCGAACGCTTCCGAATGAGACCTCTACCCTCCGCGACCACCGCCCCCGGATTCTTCATTCCATTCTGGATGACAAGTGGGGCGTTATGTCGGTTCGTTTCAAACGCAGTGGACTTTTGAAGGAAATCAAACAGTGGACTTTTGGAGGAAATCGGGCCAACCACCGCCCGATTTTCTTAAAAGTCCACCAAACGTGGAGTCACGATATAATTTTATAAATTTGACTTGACGGAATGGATTTTCAGCATATAATGAACAAAATATTTGACCCCTAGCATTTTGCTCACATATAAAGATTCCTTTGCCTGCCGTCGATGCTTCAGGCGGCAGAGCAAGTGGAGAAATGTCCCCACGATCATTGATGCGGATGCAATTGCCGCACGCTCTACCCCGCTGGAATTTGTTTTTCGCCCTTTTTCCTTGTTTGAAAACGGAGTCGGGTCAAGGTGGATCGACTGATTGCGAAGATATTCCACGATTACTACGTGCGTAACTATTCGCAGGCGGAGATCGCCGGCCATTGCGGCATTTCCAGGCAAAGGGTCCAAAGGATCCTCGCCGATCAGCGCAGCCGTGAAATAGTGGAAGTCCGGATCAAACTCCCGGACAACATACACACCCTCCTGGAAACCGAACTGGAGGACAAGTTTGATGTCGAGGAATTCGTCATCGTCGATTCCAGGGACGCGGGCATCAAATCGCTGGATCGGGCGCTTGGCGAGGCGGCGGCTGATTATCTTATGAACGTCATGACCGACAACGTCTCCATAGCCATAACCTGGAGCAAGGTGCTCCTGGAGATGACCGGGGCGATATCCCGGTCGGTGAACGCCTCATACCGCAAATTCAAGAACGTGAAGATCATCCAAAGCATGGGCGCGCTTGGCGAAAGCAAGCTCGAATTTCATTCGCTGGAAATCGCCCAGAGACTGGCGAAAATCTTCGGCGCGAAAACCTATTTGCTGCTCGCGCCGGTGATTGCGGCCAATCCGAAGACCGCCAAGGAGTTTCTCCGCGAGGACATGATCATTGAGACGCTGGAGGAGTTCCGCCAGGCATCCATGTTCCTGACCGGCATCGGCTCAATGAGCGGGGAGTCGAGCTTGTTGCGGTCCGGCGCCGTCTCGCCGGCGTTGGAGGCGGATCTTCGCGTCAAGGGGTCGGTGGGAGACATCAACGCCGTGTTTTTCGATGCGGACGGCAGGCATGTGCGGACCGAGCTTAACGGCCGGCTCATCGGTCCGACCATGACCGATCTGCGAAGTGCAAAACGGCTGATCGCCGTCGCGGGCGGCGAGAAAAAATACGAGGCGGTTCGAGGCGTGGCCAGGGGACGGCTCGCCAAGGTTGTCATCACCGACTTCGACACTGGAAGTCGGCTTGTGCGTGAAAAATAGCGTTTCCGGCCGATTCCGCGCCGGAGACTGCCGGCTCGGGGGCAAGGAGCTTTGTTCATGACGAACGTACTCGAGTTGCGGAACATCGTGAAGACCTTTCCCGGAGTCAAGGCCCTGGACAATATGAAGCTGGAGCTACGGAAAGGGGAGCTTCTGGCGATCTGCGGCGAAAACGGAGCCGGCAAATCTACGCTCATGAAGATCGTCACCGGGGTGTACAAGCCCGACTCCGGCGAGATGCTGCTGAACGGCGAGCCCGTCCACATAAAGCATCCGAACGACGCCTATGAGAAGGGCATTGCCATCATCTACCAGGAAACCAGCCTTTTCCCGGAACTTACCGTGCTGGAAAATATTTTCATGGGGCACGAATTCATCCGGCGGAAATTCGGCCTCCACTTCATCGATTACGAGAAAATGCGCCAAACCGCGCTCGACATATTCGGCAAGCTGGGCGTGGAAATCGATCTCGACGGCAAGGTGGGGGGATTCGGCGTCGCCACCAAGCAGATGATAGAAATCGCCAAAGCCCTCACCTACGACGCGAAAATTCTGATTCTCGATGAGCCCACCGCCTCTCTCACAAGCCGTGAGGTGACGGCTCTGTTCAACACCATCAAGCGCATCAAGGCGGAGGGAGTCTCCATGGTGTACATCAGTCACCGCTTGGAGGAAATCTTCCTCATCGCCGACCGGGTGATGGTGATCCGGGACGGCGGCTACGTCGCGACCGCCGGCGCCAAAGACGTGAATTCCAACCAGCTTGTCTCCTGGATGATCGGCAGGGAATTGTCCGACCTCTATTCCAAGACACCGACCAAACCCGGCGCGGAGGCGCTGAGCGTCGAAAATCTCAACCAGGGCGAAACGCTCAAGGACATCTCCTTCACCCTCAGAAAAGGGGAAATCGTCGGTCTTTCCGGGCTGGCGGGGTCAGGACGGACGGAGCTCGCCCACGCCCTCTGCGGTTTGTCGGAAATCGATTCCGGAACGATACGGATGAACGATCGGGAAATTACGGTCGACAACTACCACGAAGCTATCCGACAGGGGATGGTTTACGTTTCGGAGGACCGCAAGGCCAACGGCCTGATCACCCAGATGGCCATCGGCGAAAACATGACCCTGTCCATTCTGGACAAGCTCTCGGGATGGCTGGGAATCCGCTTCAAGCGGGAGAGGGAGATGGTCGACGCGTACACCGCGCGGCTTAAGATCAAGGCCATGTCCTCGGCGACCGTGTTGAACAACCTCTCCGGCGGCAACCAGCAAAAGGTTTCGGTCGCGAAGGCGCTGGTGGCCGAGCCGCGGATACTGATACTGGACGAGCCCACCCGGGGCGTCGACGTTGGCGCCAAGTCGGAGATCCACAAAATCATCGACGAACTGGTGCACCGCGATCTGGCAATCCTCATGATCTCTTCGGATCTTCCGGAGATATTGGCCATGTCCGATCGGATCTACGTCATGAAGGAGGGTCGCATCGCGGGTGAATTGCCGAAAGAGGAAGCGTCGCAGGAAAAAATACTGACCCTCGCTCTCTAGCAGGTAGGAAAACAGACCATGGCGCGAAAAAACAAGCTGCTCGAAATCGTCAAAACCAGGGAATTCGCCCTGGGCGTGTTCACCCTGGGCGTGTTCGCCATTCTTTACGCGACGACCAATTTCAGCTCTGCCGCCGGCCTGCAGTCCTACGCGAAGGACGTGGCCTACATCCTGACGGCGTCGATCGGGATGACCATCCTGTTCATTGCCGGCAATACCGACCTGTCGATGGGCACCACGCTGGGGTTGGCCGGATATTTCGCCGCCTATTTCGCCAAGACCGGTTCGCACTGGTACGTTTTCATCCCCGTCGCCATCGTCGTCGGCGTCATCTTTTCCGGGATCAACGGCCTAATCGTGGTGCTGTTCAAGGTGCCGTCGATGGTGGCGTCCCTGGCGTTGATGACCGTGCACATGGGACTCTTCACCCTCCTTCCCCTCGGCGGGTGGGTGGAGAACGTCCCCAGGCATTTCGCGGACGTCGGCTACGCCGTGCTCGGCGGGGTGCCGCTGGTGTTCGTCATCGCCGTGACGCTGTTCCTCGCGGCGTTGCTGTTCATGAAATTCACCCGCTTCGCCAAAAAACTCTATGCCGTGGGCGGCAACTACAACTCGGCCATCCTGGCCGGCATTTCCCCGGACCGGACCATTTTCCACGCCTACCTGATTTCCGGGGCGCTGATCGGCGTGGCATCGATTTTGCTGAATACCACCAAGCAAATGGTGCAGGCGAATTCCTCCTACGGCATGGAGATGGTGTTCATCACCACCACCGTGGTGGGCGGCACCAGCGTCAACGGCGGCAAGGGCGGTCTGGTGGGAACCATGATCGGATCGTTCTTTTACGCGCTTCTCACCCGGGCCATGATCTTCTACGGATTCCAGGACTATTACAGCTACGCCTTCCAGGGCGTCATCATTCTCCTGGCGGTCCTCGCCACGGAAATAGATTTCGGGCGCGTCGCGAAACGGCTCAGTGCGGCGTTGCAGGCAAGGGACGAAAACCGCACACATAGGAAATGTCCATGAGCAACAACTTCGTCACGGCGATAAAATCGCGGATTAATTACCAGGTCTTCCTCCTGCTGACCCTGATCGTGCTGCTGTTCGTCTTCGACCACCTCACCGACGGCGTGATCATGAAGCGAAACGTTATTTTCCGCCTGACGGAGAACGTCATGGAGGTGGGCCTCATCGCCCTGTCCATGACCTTGGTCATCGCCACCGGCGGCATCGACCTGTCCGTGGGGTATGCGATGGCGCTCGCGGCCATAATGATGGGGCTGACCTACGAGAAGACCGGGAGCATGGTTGCGGCGGTGGCCGTCTGCCTGCTTACCGGAATGCTGTGCGGAGCCCTGAACGGCCTCATCATCGCCAAGGCCGGCATCCCGCCGCTCGTCACCACGCTCGCCACATTCTCGCTGTACACCGGCGTAAGCAAGTGCATCGCCGGGTCCAACATTTTCAGCGCCTTTCCCGAAGGCATGACCATACTCATCACCCATCGCCTGTTCGGCATCATACCCTACCAGTTCATTCTTTTTCTCGTTTTGGCGTCGCTATTCGCTTTTGCCTTCAACCGGACCAGGTACGGGCGCTATCTGCGCGGCATGGGCTTCAACGAGCAGACCGTCAGGTTCAGTGGCGTCAACATCGGGTTGACCAAGTTCAACATCTACGTTCTCGCGGGTCTCATGTCCGCCATTGCCGCGATCGTCTACCTCTGCCGCCTCCCCGCCGCCAAGCCGGACATCGGCATCAACATCAACCTGGAGACGATCACCGCCGTGGTTCTCGGCGGCACCAGCATCGTCGGCGGCGTCGCGAGCATCGAAGGCACCGTGCTTTCAATTCTCATCCTGGGCGTGCTCAGAAAGGGGCTATCGCTGATCGGCCTGGGCGGCGACAAATATAATTTCATCCTCGGCATCATCCTGGTCTTCTGCCTGATCGGGTTCTCCTTTCTGAACGGGCAGATAACGCTCACGAGGAAAAAAGTTACGGAATGACAAAAAAAACGCCGGTGGAATCCGGATGTGTGAGGTTTTTCGCAGTTTCTTTCTTGAGGAGATCCGTATGAAACTCTCACAGCAATGGAAGCGGTTGGTCGCGGTTGCGTTGTTCGTGACTTGCGGTGTGGCCGTCGCGAACGCGGGTCAGGTCAAAATCGGCATGACGCCCAAATTCACCGGCGTGGACTATTTCATCGCCTGCGAAAACGGCGCCAAGAAGGCTGCCGCCGACCTGGGCGTTACGCTGGACTGGCAGGGCGACCCCTCCGGACAGGAATCCGTCGCAAAGCAGCAGGCGTGCATCCAGACCTTCATCGACAAGGGCTACGATGCGATCATTCTTTCCGCCCTTGACCCTAGCAGCTTCGCCCCGACCCTGCGCCAGGCGATGGCCGAGGGGATAAAGGTCGTCACCTTCGACGCCGACGTGGTGCCGAACGCCCGCGACGCCTTCGTCAACGGCACGACCGAGGATGAGATGGCCATCGCCATGTTCAAGGGTCTATTGGAGGAACAGCCCGCCGGCGGCGTGCTCGCCATCATCTCCAGCGACCCCAACGCATCCAACCAGAACGCCCGAATCGAAGCGATCAACAAGGCATACAACGCGCACAAGGATACGCTTTACAAAAACTTCAGCTTCTATCCCAATATCATCTACGCCGGCAACAACCAGGCCGAGGCCGACACCAAGGTCAACACCCTGATGACCCAGGAAAGCAATCTGGTCGGCGTTTTCGCATTGTCCTCAATGGCCGGCCCGGCGGCGGGCAAGGCCTGCCGCGACCTCGGCAAACCTATCGGCAGCATCTCGATCCAGACCATCTCGGTCCCCGTGTCCTCCATCGACGACATGGAGTCCGGGCTGATCAAGAGCGTCGTCCTGTGGCAGCCGTACGACCTCGGCTACCTGGCCGTCGAATACGCCAAGGGCTTGGTCGAGGGCAAGATCGACAAGAACGCCAAGACCTACGCCTCCTCCCTGTCCGGCAAAATCAAGATCGGCAATGAAAAATACGAGTCTGCGCACAAGGTCCTGGACGACAACGTGGTCATCCTGAGCTCCGCGATCCTGTTCAACCTGGACAATGTCGGCGAATTCCGCGGCTACCCCGACGCCACCAGCGGCATCAAGTAAGACACTGGACTTTTGCAAATTGGGCATTCAAAACCGCCGAATGCCCAATTTGTAACAATCACGACCCTTGCGGCACAAGCGTTTTCGATTTTCGCAAAGCGGCGATTGGCGGTTTAATCGCCGCTTTGCGAAACTTCGGTGTTTTGATTTCCCTCAAAAATCCACTGAATTGAAATTCGCATAATACCGGCCTGTTTGCGCCGTGAATTTCAGGACACAATAATCCGGGTCGGCAACCCCTTTCGAATAATACACGGTGTCATCATCCCGCCAAATCATTTCTTTACTCGCCGCGTCATCCAATACTTCCATTGCGCCTTTAAGCATTACGCCGCGAAAGAATCTTTTATCGCAGAAGTAAATGCAGGCTTTTGGGTTCACCCGGTATTGGGCGACGCGCATGGACGATGTGTTTGTCGTAAAATAGAAAGTCTTGATGCCCTCGCGTTTTCTCGGCGGCAACATGGCTTTCAGGTTGGGAAAGCCATCGCCATCCACCGAACCGATGAAAGCGACGCCCTGCTTGTCAATGAGATTGCCTAGCGTTTTTTCGGCGTCCCGCAACATCAAAACCACCTCCCGTCAAGGCCGGCGCTACGGTTTCGGCTCCTCCTTGAACCTGAGGTCGGTGACGCGTTTCGCCTTGCCGAGGAAGCGCTGGAGCGACTGCGGCGCGACCAGCTCCACCTCCATCCGGATGCCGGTGACGGAGCTGATCGCCGACATGATGCGCTCCCGCAGTTCAACCATTTCCTTCATCGACGCCGAGAACATGCCGGGGAGCATTTCCACGCGGACGGTCGCCACGTCGAGCGCGCCGGGGCGGGTGAGTTCGACTTCGTAATGGGGCGCCGCCTCGCGGATGCGCAGGAGCGCCTCCTCGATCTGCGTCGGGTAGACGTTGACGCCGCGAATGATCATCATGTCGTCCGAGCGCCCGGTAACCCGGCTCATCCTGACGCCGGTGCGGCCGCAAGGGCAGGGTTCGGGATCGAGGCTGGAGATGTCGCGCGTGCGGTAGCGGATGACCGGCATGCCCTCCTTGGCGAGGGTGGTGATGACGAGTTCGCCTTTCTCGCCCGGCGCGACGGGTTCGAGCGTTTCCGGATCGATGCATTCGACGAGGAAGTGATCCTCGCTGACGTGCATGCCGTCGCGCCAGGGACACTCCCCGGACACGCCGGGGCCGATCACTTCCGAGAGGCCGTAATTGTCGGTCGCGAAAATGCCCAACTCGTCCTCGATGCGGGCGCGCATTTCGTCGGTCCACGGTTCCGAGCCGAAGAAGCCGAACTTGACGTTGAGTTCGCTTGGATCGACGCCTTCCGCCTGGAGGATTTCCGCGAGGTTAAGCGCATAGCCGGGGGTGCAGACAACGGCGTCGGGCTTGATGTCGCGGAGGATCGCCAATTGGCGCTCGCTGTTGCCGGCGCCGGCGGGTATGACCGCCGCGCCGAGGTGTTCGACCCCGTAGTGAAGGCCGAAGCCGCCGGTAAACAGGCCGTAGCCGAAGCAGATTTGCACCAGATGCCCGGGCCTGAGGCCGCCCGCCGACAGGAAACGCGCGCAAAGGTTGCGCCAGGATTCCATGTCGCGCCTGGAATAGGGGACGAAGGTCATTTTGCCGGTGGTGCCGGAGGAGCCGTGGATGCGGGCGATTTCGTCGCGGCGGATGGCCATGAAATCGAGCGGATAGCCGCCGCGGAGATCCAGCTTGGTGGTGAGGGGCAGGCGCTTCACGTCGTCGAGGCTTTTGATCGCGCCGACCCGCTTGAGCCGGTCGGCGTAAAACGGCACATGCCGGGCCCGGTCGAGGGTCCGGTTGAGCCGGTCGATCTGCAGCGCCGCGAGCCGTTCGCGCGGCAGGCATTCGTCGAGATCGAAGATGCGGTCCTCAAAGGGCGCTTTCCGGTTTTTCATGTCAATGCATTTCCTTGAAAAGGGCGACGCCGTCGAGAACCTTCACCCTGGATTTCGCGAGCAATTCGATCGCTTTGTCGGGATCGTTGAAACGGAACACCATGACCGCCTTTTCTCCATGGCGGAAGGTGAACGCGTACATGTATTCGACGTTGATGTCGCCGGAGCGGATGATTTCGAGAACCTGCAACAGTCCCCCCGGCTTGTCCTCGACCTCCACCGCGAGGACCTCGGTGATGTTGACCACGTACCCGGCCTTCTCCAGCGTCTCCGCGGCCTTTTCCCACTGATTGACGATCAGCCGCAGGATGCCGTACTGCTGCGTGTCGGCGAGCGACAACGTAGTGATGCTGATGCCGGCGTCCGCGAGGATGCGGCATATGCCCATGATATGCCCCGGCTTGTTTTCCATAAAAATGGCGATCTGGCGGATTTTCATGGCGCGCTCCCTTGAAAGAAGTCAACCCCCTCGTCATGATGCGCCAGCGGCGCGTTTGAAAATCATGGACGCAGGGCGGGGCCGAGCAACTATGCTGCCTCCCTTTTTTTCGGCGTCGACCGGCGGGGTTTAATCGCCGGCGGCCGATCCGGTCGTCAAATTCCCCGTATGGTCAAATGCCGCGCCTGTCGATGATGCGCTTGGCCTTGCCTTCGCTTCTGGCGATGCTCTTGGATTCGGCGAGCGTCACCTTGGCGTGGATGCCGACCGTCGAGAAGACGGCGTGGGCGATCTGCTGCTGCAGGCTCTCCACCGCCCGGATGCGGTCGTCGAATAGCGCGGGCGTCACCTCGACCTTGATCTCCATGTGGTCGAGCCCGCCCTCGCGGGTGAGGATGATTTCGTAGTGCGGCAGCAGGCCCTTGATCTTGAGCACGGCGGCCTCGATCTGCGAGGGGTAGACGTTGACGCCCCGGATGATCATCATGTCGTCGGAGCGGCGGCCGATGCGCCTGATGCGGCGAACGCTGCGGCCGCAGGCGCAGCGCTCCGGCATGATCGCGGTGATGTCCCGGGTGCGGTAGCGGATCATCGGGATCGCCTCCTTGGCGAGGGTGGTGAGGACGAGTTCGCCCTCCTCGCCGTCGGGAAGCGGTTCGAGCGTCCCGGGGTCGATCACCTCCGGATAGAAGTAATCCTCGAAAACGTGAAGACCGCTTTGTTCCGCGCATTCCATCGCCACGCCGGGGCCGATGATTTCGGTCAGGCCGTAGATGTCGTAGGCCTTGATCCCGGTGTCCTCCTGGATCCGGTGGCGCATCGCCTCGGACCAGGGTTCGGCGCCGAAGACGCCGGCGCGCAATGCCAGCGCCTTGAGGTCGATGCCCATTTCGGCGGCTTTTTCCGAAATATGGATGAAATAGCTGGGGGTGCAGCAGATGGCGGTGACGCCGAAATCCTGCATGACCATGATCTGGCGCTCGGTGTTGCCGCCGGAGGTGGGGATGACGGTGGCGCCGAGCGTTTCGCCCCCGTAATGCGCGCCGAGGCCGCCGGTGAACAGGCCGTAGCCGTAGGAAACCTGGATCACGTCCTCCGAGGAAAGCCCGGCGGCGGACATGGAGCGGAGCATGGCGTCGGACCATACCGCGATGTCGTTTTTGGTATAGCCGACGACGATGGGTTTGCCGGTGGTCCCGGACGAGGCCTGCAGCCGCACCACCTCCCGCTGCGGTACGGCGAACATGCCGTAGGGGTAGGTGTCGCGAAGATCGGTCTTGACCGAGAAGGGCAGGCGGCGGATGTCGTCCAGGCTTTGGACGTCCTCCGGCTTCACCCCGGACTCGTCCATCCGCTTCTTGAACAGGCCGCAACGCTGGTTGCGATAGGCGCCGGCGACGGCGCGTTTCAACCGTTCGAGCTGGAGGCCGCGCAGTTGCGGCAACGGGACGTAGTCGGTGGCGCTGGCCGGATTGAAGACTTTGTCGCTGGCGTTTTCCTTCATTGGCGTATCCTTATGCATGTCGGCTTTTACAGGAAATCGGGCCAACCGCCGCCCGATTCCTTTTAAACTGAAGTTTTGCAAAGTGGCGATTAAACCACCAATCGCCACTTTGCAAAAATCTAAAACGCCTGTGCCGCAAGGATCGGGATTTTTACAAATTGGGCATTCGGAGGTTTGAATGCCCAATTTGCAAAAGTTCAATTTGAAGATTCAACCGCTTTCGTTTCAATGGTTGTTTTTTTGTCACTTCTACCAAAGCCGGCGACATTGAGAAAAAAAACGGTTCCGAAACGAACGTCCTGAAACCCCGGAGGAAATCAATCGGAGGTTCGATTGATCTCCTTCAAAAGTCCACTGCATGCGTTCCTCGTATAATTGGTTGAGACCACGATGAAGTCAAGAAAAAATGCGCGGCCGTGCACCGGCTTTTGAAGGAAATCGGGCGACCGCCGACCTTTCTTATGAATTACGCTTCCGTTGACCGGTAATTTCCGGTATAAAGGGGTTGACGGTTCAACCGCCGTTCCTCGGAAAACTCCGTTATTCCGGAACATGGACTTTTGAAGGAAATCAAACAAGCCGCTGTTTGATTTCCTTCAAAAGTCCGGTTTTAACAAGCGGAACGAATCCGTTTGGGGATGGAGGCGATGGAATTTTCCCGCCCATTGATCATGCTGGTGGACGACAACCGGACCAATCTTCTGACCGGAAAAAAAGCGTTGTCGGAAGACTATACGGTATTGACCGTCCCCTCCGCCGGGAAAATGCTGGAGGCGCTGGAATGGCGCAGGCCGGAACTCATCCTTCTGGATGGGGACATGCCCGAGGTGAACGGTTTCGAGGCGATCAAACTCCTCAGGGAGCGTCCGGGAACGCGGGACATTCCGGTCATATTCCTGACCGCCATGAGCGGAAGCGCCGACGAACTGGAAGGATTGCGCCTCGGAGCCGTCGACTACATAACCAAACCGTTCTCGCCGCCGCTGTTGCGCCAACGCATAGCGCTGCATCTGCTTCTGGTGAATCAAAAGCGGGAACTTCGGGAGTACAACGCCAACCTCCAGGGCATGATCGAGGCGAAAACAAAAACCATTCTCAAACTTCAGAATAAAATCCTCGCGGCGATGGCGGAAATGGTGGAAGGCCGCGACGTCGCGATCGGCGACCACATAGTCAATACGCAATTATATTTGAGGCGTCTGCTGTCCGCCGCAATCGACGCGGGCATCCGGCCGGAGGAGTCCCGCGGGTGGAATGTCGAATTGCTCGCCCAATCCTCGCAACTGCACGATGTCGGCAAAATATCCATCCGCGACGGCGTTCTCAAAAAACCGGGAAAACTGACCGCCGAGGAATTCGACGAGATGAAGGAGCATGTGCGCTTCGGAATCGGTTTTATCGAAAGACTGGAAGACGGCGAGGAGGACAGCGTTTTCTTGCGCTATGCGAAGATCTTCATCGCGTTCCACCATGAAAAATGGGACGGCTCCGGCTATCCCCACGGCCTCTCCGGAGAGAGCATCCC
Source organism: Planctomycetota bacterium (assembly GCA_031270685.1). GTDB lineage: Bacteria > Planctomycetota > SZUA-567 > SZUA-567 > SZUA-567 > JAIRTL01. The sequence goes on along the minus strand of JAISXA010000139.1, from coordinate 17,638 downwards.
GCTGCTCGGGCGGATGATGGCCATAGCCGACGCGTACGATGTCATGACCTCCGAACGTCCATACAAAAAAGCTTTCAGCCACGACGAGGCGGTCAGGATCATCGGGGAAGACAAGGGAACGCATTTCGATCCCGCGCTGGTCGGCTTGTTCGAGGAAATTTCCGGAACGTTCAGGCGGGCGCCGTAAGCCGAAAAGTCCTTTCTCCGCGAAGGCAATGAATCGTCAACCATGGGGGAAAGACCATGATGCGAATGTTGACCGCTTATACCAGAGAGATCGACGATATTGAAATCTCCGTGGCGGAGGTATTGAAACAATTGAACCTGAAAGACCGGATGCTGCGAAACTCCGTGGGAATACTGGCGTTTCATCCGGAATTCCTGGAAACAGGCGCGGCTCGGGCGGTCAGCGAAGCGCTTCCCTTTGATTCCATCGGCGGCACCACTTCCGAGGCGGCCGTCGCGGGCGCAATGGGAGATTTGGTGTTGACCGTCGCGGTGCTCACCAGCGACGACATCGTCTTCAGGGCGGGCGCCACCGACCCCATCGAGGGAGATGATCCTCGGGAGCCTATCCGGGAACTGTATGCGAGACTGGCGCCCTCTCCCGCGGAAAAACCGGCTCTGCTTTTCACCCTCGCCCCGGTCATAAGCAACATCGGCGGCGACGGCTTTATCGAGGCGTTGGATGCGGCCTCCGGAGGAGTTCCCCTGTTCGGCTCGCTGGCTTTTACCCCTCTGCCGGATTTTAACGGCATCGAGACCTGCTGGAATGGAAAACGCGGTACGAATGCGTTTACGCTCATCGCCATGTTCGGAGAGATCAAACCGGATTTTTTTCTGACATCCATACCCGACGACAGGGTGATCCGGCAAGACGCCGTCATCACCGATGCCGTAAAGAACCGGATTCGGAGCATTAACGGCATTGCGCCGCTTGAATACCTGGAATCCATCGGTTTGGCGGAAACCGAAGGCGAAACCGTCATCATCTCCAATCCCTTCGTCCTGACCCTGGGCGACGGTTCCCGGATTGTTCGCGCCGCCAGCAAGACCACCGCGGAAGGACATATCCTGGCCCTCGGCACCATACCCCAAGGGGCGCAAATAGGCTTTTCGGTCAGTGATGCCAAATTTGTCCTTCAATCCACAAGGGATACCATGGCGCAGGCGGTTGCGGCTTCCCGCGCCAAAAACGCGCTGGTCTTCTCCTGCGTAGCCCGCCGGTGGACTCTCGGCGCAAGCAGGGATGCTGAAATGAAGGAATTGGCCGGGCGCCTGGACGGTGCGCTCGCCTACCAGTTCGCGTATTCGGGAGGGGAATTCTGTCCCGTCAAGAATAGAGAAGGCCGGTTGGTGAACAGATTTCATAATTTTTCCATGATTGCGTGCCTGGTGTGAATATGAACGGCGATGCGGGCAACGAATCCGCCGCCATGGCGGCGCTTAAAACGCAAATACGCAAATTGCAGCGGGAAAATACGGCGATTAAAAACGCCATGGCGCTTGCCGATTCATTTACCCGGGCGCAAAACCGCTTTTATTCGATATTGCAACAGGATAAAACAAGGCAGGAAAAGTATCTCGACCTGCTTCTAAAAAACAGCATAAGCATCATCCTCCTTCTTGATCGTGAAGGCCGCCTGGCATACTGCACCGATGAATTCTTGAAAATATCGGGAATAAATCACCTTGATGCCGTCAAAGGGAAAAGATTTGGGGATATGGCGGATATTAGTTTGAAAAATGGCTTCCCCCTGACGCGGCTGATGGAATTATTCGAGCAAGAGTATCGCAATAAGGAAGTCATTCGCAAGGAAATAGACATCAAAAGCGGCGCCGGGGATGAATCATGCGTCTATTCCGTCTACATGGTTCCTTTGATCCATGAAAACGGCGACATTGACGGCTTCATGCTGCTTCTTCACGATATTACGGAGTTGACGAAAGCCAAGGAGAACGCCGAGCAGGCGAATCTCGCCAAAAGTCGTTTTCTGGCCCGCATGAGCCACGAGATCAGAACCCCGATGAATGCGATCATCGGCATGAGCGAATTGGCCCGGAGGGACCACGGCAAGCCGAAGGCGCTGGAATACATCGCCGGCATCAAGCGCGCCGGCGCGAGCCTGCTGGCCATCATCAACGACATTCTCGATTTTTCAAAAATAGAGACCGGCAGCCTGTCCATAATCCCCGCCCCCTACGGGACGGCTTCCCTCCTGAACGACGTGCTGACCGTCATTCGCGTCCGCATCGCGGAGACGCAGCTTGCGCTGATCCTGGACATATCCCCCGACATCCCGGCCAACATGGTCGGCGACGCGGGCCGCATCAGGCAAATTTTGCTCAATCTCCTCAGCAACGCCGTGAAGTACACAAAAGAAGGCTTCATCAAATTCTCCGCTTCCGGAGAACCTTTGGCGGAGGACGGCATCCGGCTGACCTTCGCCGTGGAGGACAGCGGCATAGGCATCAGGGACGGGGATTTGGCGAAGTTGTTCGGGGAGTTCATGCGAATCGACGAAAAGCGCAACAGCGGGATCGAGGGCACGGGTCTCGGGCTGGTTATCTCCCGGAGCCTGTGCCGGGCCATGGGTGGGGCGATCGCGGTCAGAAGCGAGTACGGGAAGGGCTCCGTCTTTACGGCCACGCTGGTCCAGACCGTTGCCGACCGTAAGCCGATGGGCGACATCGCCGATACGGCGGCGACGCACACGGAGGTCCAGCATGCCACTTTCACCGCGCCGGAGGCCGAGGTCCTGGTGGTGGACGATTTTCCCAGCAATCTCCTGGTTGCCGAGGGTCTGCTCATGCCCTACCGGATGCGCGTCTTCACCTGCGCGAACGGTTTTAAAGCCGTGGCCTTGGCGCGGAAGCGCTCCTTCGATCTGGTGCTGATGGATCACATGATGCCGGAGATGGACGGGATGGAGGCCGTCGCCATCATCAGGGGCATGGACGAGGAGCGTTGCCGGACGATGCCCATTATCGCGCTGACGGCCAACGCCGTGTCCGGCATGAAGGAGATGTTCCTGGCGAGCGGCTTTAATGATTTTCTTTCCAAGCCCATAGAAACGGCCAAGCTGGACGCGATATTGAGGGAATGGATTCCCGCGGGCAAGCGGCGGAACGCGCCAAGCGGCGAAGAGGATATTCCGGATGCCATAGGGCGCCCGGCGGCAAGCCTTCCGGAAATCGCGGGGGTGGATGCGGCCGCCGGCCTGGCCCGGGTCGGCGGGTCGCGGAGCGGCTATCTGGACTTGCTGGAGGTGTTCCGCCGCGATGCGCAAGATGGTTTCCCGCCGCTGGAAAAAGAACCGGACAATGCTTCCCTGCGTTCCTTCACCACGCTGGTTCACGCCCTGAAGAGCGCCCTGGCCAATATCGGGGCGGAAGGTCTGTCGCAAATCGCCGCCTTGCTGGAGATGGCGGGGCGCAAGGCGGATCTGCCCGCGATCCGCGACAGGCTCCCCCGCTTCCGGGAAGACCTTGCCGTGTTGACGGCGCGGATCGGCGCGGTTCTGGAGTCGGAGCGACACGGGTATGGCGAAGAGCGGGTCGAACCGGAAACGGGGGAAGCTCTCGCTCGCTTGCGGGAAGCGATGCGCGCGAAGGATTTTGACGCGGTGGATTCCGCGTTGGCGCGGTTGCAAGCCCTGCCGTTGACGGGGAAAATACGCTCCGCCATATCCGAAATAGCCGATTTCACCCTGATGATGGACTTCCAGGGAGCGGTGGCGGCGATAAATTCCTTGCTTGAACGGCAACGCTGATTCGACTCTTCGCACTCGCGCCGCGGGTCCAAGTCCCGCGCCGGGACAGCCAACCGGGGATACGCTTGAAATTTCGCCGCAAAGGCAATTTCCGCGTTTATGCCGTTGCCTACCACCCGGAGTTTTGCAAATTGGCCACTCAAACCGCCGAATGCCCAATTTGTAAAAATCACGATCCTTGCGGCACAAGCGGTTTTGATTTTTACAAAGTGGCGATTGGCGGTTTAATCGCCATTTTGCAAAACCCCGGTCATCACCTTTTTTTGTCCGCTTTGCGCGGGTTTAATATTGCGCGGAAGCGCCCGGGGCGTTATCATGTCTCGGCATCCCGAACATGTTTTTTTTTGCAACATCGCCGGTTTGGGTCGAGTTGACGAAAAAACAACCCATTGAAACGAAAGCGGTTGAATCTTTAAAGGGAATCGGGCAGCGGTTGGCCCGATTTCCTTTAAAAACGACTGAACAACTGCATATCGGCCGTGCCAATTCCGGTCGCGGACGCCGAACGGGCGATGGAGATTTTGCGGTCGATCCCCGCGCGGCATTCTTGGAGGACGAGGAGGAAAGAGGATGAGAAGAATCGTCGTTGCCCTGGCAAGTCTGGGGCTGTTCCTGGCGGGCGCCGTCGCCGGCGAAGAGGTGGTCATCGGGGTCATGGGTCCGGTCACCGGGGCATGGGCGTCGGAAGGCGAGGACATGGTGAACGTCGTCAACCTCATGGCCGAGGAAATCAACGCCGCCGGCGGCGTCAACGGCCGGAAGATCCGGATCGAAGTCGGCGACGACGCCGGCGACCCCCGCACCGCCGCGCTCGCCGCGCAGCGCCTGGTCGGTTCCGAAGCCATAGCGGTCGTCGGCACCTACGGATCGTCGGTCTGCGAAGCGGCGCAGGGCATCTATGACGACGAGGGCGTGCTGCAGATCGCCACCGGTTCCACCTCCATCCGCCTTTCGGAACAGGGCTATCCGTTGTTCTTCCGCACCTGTCCGCGCGACGACGAACAGGGCCTGGTCATGGCGGAAAAGGTCGCGGAGATGGGCCACAAGCGAATCGCCATTCTCCACGACAACACCTCCTACGCCAAGGGCCTGGCGGACGAATCGCGCGCCAACTTCGAGAAGGACGGCCTCGAGATCGTCTTCTTCGACGCGGTCACCCCCGGCGACCGGGATTTCACGACCACGTTGGTCAAGGTGCGCACCGCCAATCCGGACATCATCGTCTTCACCGCCTACTATCCCGAGGCGGCGCTGATTCTCCGCCAGAAAAAGGACATGAAGTGGGCCATTCCCGTGATCGGCGGCGACGCCACCAACAATACGATGCTGGTCGAACTCGCGGGCGCCGAGGCGGCGAACGGCTATTACTTCATCAGCCCCCCCGGGCCGATGGACCTCACCGACCCGGCCGCGAAGAAGTTCCTCGAAAAATACCGCGCGCAGCATGACTCGGTTCCCTCCTCGGTGTGGTCGATGATGGCGGGCGACGCCTTCGGGGTCATGGTCGAGGCGCTCAAGCATATCAAGGAGCCCACTTCCGCGGCCATGGGTGAATACCTGCGCCACGAACTCGAAAATTACCCCGGCTTCACCGGGTCGATCTCGTTCGACGAGAAGGGCGACCGCATCGGCGACGTCTACCGACTCTATCAGGTGAACGCGGAGGGCGAGTTCGTTCTTATTCCCTGATCTTTTCCGGATTCGGTTTTTCCGGCAAACGGCAAGGCTCCGGACCCGGAGGGCGCCCGCCTCCGGGTTCCGGGGTTGACGGAAGCGTATGGAAGTCTTTATCCAGCAATTGACCAACGGCCTGGCGGTGGGCGGCATATACGCCCTGATCGCTCTCGGCTACACCATGGTCTACGGCATCATGAAGCTGATCAATTTCGCCCACGGGGAACTGTTCGCCCTCGGCGCGTACCTCGGCTTCACCGTTCTCGTGTCTTTCGGCCTCTCCGGGAATGTGGGCACCGGCGCCGCGATTCTCATCACGGGGGCGTTGGTAATGGGGTTTTCCGCCCTGGCCGGTTATCTGCTCGAATTCGCCGCCTACCGGCCGCTCGGAGAGTCCGACCGCCTCTCCGCCGTAGTTTCCGCGCTTGGCGCGAGCATATTTTTCCAGAACGCGATCATGCTTGTCTGGGGCGCGCGCTACCGCGCCTATCCCGCCGACCTTCTCCCCAACGTCACCCTCGGCTTCGCCGGGCAGGACATCCCGCTCATCCGCGCGGCGGTGCTGGCCGCCAGCGTCGTCATCATGCTGCTCCTGTACTTTTTCATCAACCGCACCCGCATGGGCATGGCCATCCGCGCCTCGGCGATCGACCAGGGCGCGGCGAAGCTTATGGGCATCGACGTGCGCCGCGTCATCGTCATCGTCTTTCTCGTCGGTCCCGCGCTCGGCGGCCTCGCCGGGGTGATGGTCGGCGTGTATTACGGCCAGATCAATTTCAACATGGGCCAGCTTTACGGCCTCAAGGCGTTTACCGCCGCCATTATCGGCGGCATCGGCAACATCCCGGGCGCGATGATAGGCGGAATCCTCCTCGGGCTGGTCGAGGCGTTCGGCGCGGCCTACCTATCCCTGGCCTGGCGCGACGCCATCACCTTCTGCGTTCTTATCGTCATTCTGGTGGTGCGCCCCACCGGCATCCTCCGGGAGCGGGTGGCGGAAAAACTATGACCGCGACAACCTTGAAACGCTTCGCCTTTTGGCTCCAGGCGGCCGGCGCGCTGATTTTCCTCGCCCTGCCGAAATTGGGGTTGGGCGCGTATTGGCTGGATGTCCTGAACATGGTCGGCATGTACGCGATCCTCGCCCTCTCGCTGAACATCATCCTCGGGCACGCCGGCATGTTCCATATGGGGCACGCCGCCTTCTTCGCCGTGGGCGCCTACACCACCGCCATCCTGAACACCCGACTCAAATGGCCTGTTTTCGCCGCCATGCCTTTCGCGGGAATCGCCGCCGGGCTGTTCGCGATCGCGGTCGCCGCGCCCATTATCCATCTGCGGGGCGATTACCTGCTGATGGTCACCATCGGCATAGTCGAAATCGTCCGCATCGCGCTGGTCAACGACATATTCGGCCTCACCGGCGGATCGAACGGCATCATCGGCATCGCGCGGCCGGTCCTGTTCGGCTTCCGCATCACCCGTCCCCAGCATTTCTTCTACCTTATATGGGGATTCGCCGCCCTCTCGATGCTTCTCTTCTATTGGCTCGAGCATTCGCGATACGGCCGCGCGCTGAAGTATATCAAGGAAGACACGGTGGCCGCCGAAGGCATGGGAATAAACACCGACCGCTACAAGCTTTCCGCCTTGGTCGTCGGCGCGGTGTGGGCCGGCTTCGTCGGCGCCGTCTACGCCAGCCAGATGCGCACCATCTCGCCGGGATCGTTCAATTTTTGGGAATCGGTGATCATGTTCATGATCGTCATTCTCGGCGGCAGCGGCAATCAGAAGGGCGTATTGCTGGGCGCGTTCCTTGTCGTCGGCCTGCCGGAACTGTTCCGCGACCTGCAAAGCGCGCGCATGCTCGTTTTCGGCGCGGCGCTGGTGATGATGATGATTTTCCGGCCCCAGGGGCTTATTCCGCCGAAACCGAGGAATTACACCCTGCCCGAATCCCTGGCGGGAAAATATCCATGATCATCCTTTCGCTGAAGACGCTGGTGAAATCCTTCGGCGGGCTGGTGGCGGTCGCCGGCGTTTCCTTCGACGTCGAGCGCGGCGACATCGTCGGCCTCATCGGCCCGAACGGCGCGGGCAAGACGACGGTGTTCAACCTGATCACCGGCGCGCAGCGCCCGGACGGCGGCGACATCTTTTTCGCCGGCCACCGCATCGACCGCCTGAAGCCGCACCGGATCGTCAAACTCGGCCTCGCCCGCACCTTCCAGACCATCCGGTTGTTTCCCCGCATGTCGGTCCTGGAGAACGTGCTTTCCGGCTGCCATTGCCGGATGACTTCGGGGATCGTGTCCTCGCTGCTGCGGTTGCCGCACCAGAGGCGGGAGGAAAAGGTCGCGCTGACCAGGGCGATGGAGGAGCTCGAATTCGTCGGTCTCGCCGGTTCATGGCGCGCCATGGCCGGCGGCTTGCCGTACGGCGACCAGCGGCGCCTCGAGATTGCCAGGGCGCTGGCGACCGAACCGAAGTTCATGGTGCTGGACGAACCGGCCGGCGGCATGAACGATCAGGAAACCCGCGGTCTGCGGGGCCTGATCGACCGTATCCGGAAACGCGACATCACGATCATGCTTATCGAGCACGACATCGGTTTCGTCATGAAGGTCTGCAACAAGCTGGTGGTCATAGAAAACGGCGCGATCATCGCCGAAGGGCCGCCCGAGGTCATCCAGAAGGATCCCAAGGTCATAGAGGCGTATCTGGGAGTCGGCGACTGACATGCTGGAACTCAAGGATCTGCGGGTCGCCTATGGCCCGGTGACGGCGCTCCACCATCTCAACCTGACGGTGGAGCGGGGGGAGATAGTCAGCATTCTCGGCGCGAACGGCGCCGGGAAAAGCACCACGCTCATGACCATCAGCGGCCTCGCCAGGCCCAAAGCGGGATCGATTCACTTCGAGGGCCGGCGCATCGACACGCTGAAAAGCCATGAGGTCGTGCGCCTCGGCATCACCCAGGCCCCCGAGGGCCGGCGCATTTTCGGTCCCCTGACGGTCCAGGAAAACCTTATTCTCGGCGCGTTCACGCGGGCCGACCACCATGCCTGGAAAAAACGCCTCGAGTGGATCTACGAGTTGTTTCCCCGCCTTGAGGAGCGCACCGAGCAAATGGCCGGCACGCTCTCCGGCGGCGAACAGCAGATGCTGGCGATCGGCCGGGCGCTCATGGCGGAGCCGCAATTGCTCCTGCTCGACGAACCCAGTCTCGGCCTGGCGCCGCTTTTGGTGAAATCCATCTTCAACACCATCAAATCCATCAACGACGCCGGCGTCACCATCATCCTGGTCGAACAAAACGCCCGGGCCGCGCTCAAGCTCGCGGATCGCGCCTATGTCCTCGATGTCGGCCACCTCGTACTCGAGGGCAGGGCGTCCGACCTCCTCGACAATCCCAAGGTGCAGAGCACCTACCTCGGCGAGACGGTATCCTGATTCCATGAAAATCGACGCCATGGCGCTTGAAAAAAGTCGCGTTTTGTCGTATCACCCGGGGAGCGTATTCTCGACGGAGGAATGGTGAATGACCATCCAGGATCTGCTTAAAGCCATGACCGGGGTCGGAGCCTCCGACCTTCATCTCAAACACGGCCGCCCGCCGCTGGTGCGCGTCGACGGCGAACTCATCCCCTTCGATCTGCCCAAGGTTTCGGGCGCATACATCGAGGAGATGCTTAAGCCCGTCATGTCCAGCAAGTCGCTGCGGGGGTTCCAGGACGCGAACGAAGCCGATTTTTCCTACCTGCTCGAAGGCGTCTCTCGCTTTCGCGTGAACATGTTCAAGCAACGCGGCGAGACGGGGGCGGTTATGCGGCGCATTCCGCTCGACGTGCCCAGCGTCGAGTCCCTCGGCCTGCCCGAAGTCCTCAACCGGCTCGCCGACCAGGAAAACGGCCTGATCCTCGTAACCGGCCCCACCGGCAGCGGCAAAAGCACCACCCTCGCCGCCATGATCGAGCACATCAATGCGACCCGTCCCGTCCATATCATGACTATCGAGGATCCGATCGAGTTCGTGTACGAGGACAAGGCGGCGGTCGTCAACCAGCGCGAACTCGGCATCGACACCATGGCGCTGGACACCGCGTTGCGGGCGGTTCTGCGCCAGGACCCCGACATCATTCTCATGGGCGAGATGCGCGACGCGGAGACCATCAGGTTCGGGATTACCGCCGCCGAAACCGGACACCTCGTTTTCGCCACCCTCCACACCAACAACGCGCCGCAGACGTTGGAGCGCATTCTCGACACCGTGACGCCGGAGATTCGCGACGCGGTTCGTTCACAGCTGTCGCTCATCCTGCGCGGCATTATTTGCCAGCGTCTGCCCAGAAAACAGGGCGGCGGCAGGGTTGCGGCGCAGGAGATCATGGTGGTGAACGAGACGATCCGCCAGCTCATCGCCGAAAACAAGATATTCGGCATCCACCAGGCCATGGAGGACGGATCGTTTTACGGCATGCAGACCTTCAATCAGTCGCTGTACAAGATGACCGAGGACGGGATCATCGACCGCGAAACCGCCATGGCCAACTCCGAGACCCCGAACGAACTCGCCCTCCGCTTCAAGGGCGTGGTGCGCGGATCCGGTTCCTCCGGGCAGATCGGCCAGAATGTCGAGGACGGGGGCATAATGCCGGGAACCGTCGGCATCAAGCTGCTCGAGGATCACACCGGGGAGGACAAGGCAAAATGGTGATTCGCGAATTCCGCGCGCGCGCCGTCAGGGCGGTTTGCGGCCCAAGTCATATCCGGAATGCCCATGACCGCGATTGGCAAACGTTTTATTTGCTTTATGCGGACTTTTGAAGAAAATTAAACAAGCCGCCGTTTGATTTCCGTTAAAAGTCGACTTTATGCCGCTCCGGAATTTTCCCTATTGCCGGCCGGACGGCTCTCCCGATCGGGGCGAGGCATGGCATCGAAAATTTACGACAGCGCCTGGCTGGACGATACCGTCCGCCGTTTGGCGCGGGATATCGTTTATGACCGCACTCCGCGTTCGAACAAGGCGATCATCGGTCTGCGGACCAGGGGCGCGATCCTCGCCGACCGGCTGCGCGCGAGCATCGCCGCCGAGCACGGCCTCGAGCTCCCGATCGGCTATCTCGACGCCACGCTGTACCGCGACGACCTCCACACCGGCGCGGGACTCAAGGCGGTCAAGCCATCCGAGATCGATTTCGACCTGAACGATCGCGACCTCATTCTTGTGGACGACGTCATCTATACCGGCCGCAGCATTCGCGCCGCCATGGGCGCACTGTTTGATTACGGGCGTCCGTCCCGCATCCGGCTGTGCTCCATGATCGACCGCGGCGGGCGTGAACTGCCGATCCACCCCGATTTCCTCGGGGTGAAAATTGAAACGCCGAAAGGCGGTTTCGTCCGGCTGAAGCTTTCGGAGATCGATCCCCAGGGAAACGCCGTCTACGTCGTCGGTCCCGGCGAGCCGGAACCGTAGCGGCGATTATTGGATGAAAAACCTTATGGTTTTCACCGCGTTCCATGGTCCTGTTTTTTCCCCGGCGGTCGTGTTGTTGTTTTTCGTGATCCCGGACCGGTTCAAAGACCCCTTTCTTTTCGCGGCCAGCCATTACTTCCACCTATCGCGGGTTCCGCAATACGCGGCGCTGATCGCCTTTTCGACGGTCGGCGCGCATTATGCGGCGTTCCTCGGCGCGGGATCGTGGCGGGAACGATTTCGCGGGATCGCCATGGGTTCGCAAAACTTCAATAAGGGCGCATCATGCAATGGACGCGTAAACATCTCTTGGGGCTGCAGGAGCTTTCGGCCGAGGAGATAACTTTCATCCTCGACCGGGCGGATTCCTTCAAGGAGATCTGCACCCGCCCCAACAAAAAGGTGCCGGCGCTGGTCGGACGGACGATCGTCAACATGTTTTTCGAAAATTCGACGCGGACGAACATTTCGTTCCAGCTCGCCGCGCGCCGGTTGTCGGCGGACATACTGATGTTCTCGAAGACGGGCACCTCCGTATCCAAGGGCGAGACCATGGTCGACACGGCCAAGAATATCGAGGCCATGGGCGTGGATGTCATGGTTCTCCGGCACGGGTCGTCCGGCGCGCCGTGGAAATTGGCCAAAAGCGTCGGTTGCGCCGTGGTGAACGCCGGCGACGGCCAGCACGAGCACCCCACCCAGGCGCTTCTCGACCTCTACACCATCCGGGAAGTGCGCGGAAGGATCGCCGGGCTGACGGTCGGCATCGTCGGAGACATCGCCCATAGCCGCGTCGCCCGCTCGAATATATGGGGATTGACCAAGCTCGGCGCCAGGGTGATGGTGATCGGTCCAACCACGTTGATTCCGCGCGAAATCGAGAAAATGGGCGTCGAGGTGTGCCACGATATGGACGAGGCGCTGCGGGAATGCGACGTCCTCAACATGCTCAGGATCCAGTTCGAACGGCAGGGCGGAGGCAATCCCTTCCCGTCGATCCGCGAATACAAGCAGATGTTCGGTTTGACCCGCGAACGTCTCAAAAAGGGCAAGCCCGATCTTACCATCATGCACCCCGGGCCGGTAAACCGGGGCATTGAACTCTCCCCCGAGGTGGCGGACGGCCCCCGGAGCGTCATCCTGCGCCAGGTCGGCAACGGCTTGGCGGTGCGGATGGCGGTTTTGCAATTGGTGGCCGGCGTTGAATAGAAAAACTTCGCTAAGGATGGAATACGCCAATGCCTTCTTTATTGATTAAAAACGCAAAATTGTTCGATCCCTCCGCGGGGCTCGATATGAGCGGCCATATCGCCGTCAAGGATGGAATCATAAGGTATCTGGGCGGCGACGAGGGCACGGCAGCGCTCGCCGCCGGTCCCGACGCGGTCGTTTTCGATGCGCGGGGCCGCATGGCGACCCCCGGCCTCATCGACATGCATGTGCATCTTCGCGATCCGGGCAACGATGCGGTCGAGACGATCGCTTCCGGCGCCATGGCGGCGGTCGCCGGCGGCTTCACTTCGGTCGTCTGCATGCCCAACACCGAGCCCCCCGTCGACGACGAGGCGTCGGTGATATTCCAGCAGCGCGAGGCCCGCCGCGTCGGCTTCGCCAACGTGTTCCCGGTCGGCGCGATCACCGCCGGCAGGAAAGGCGGGGAGTTGGCGGAAATGTCGCAAATGGCGAGCGCCGGGGCGGTCGCCTTTTCCGACGACGGCGACGCCGTTCCCACCGCCGGTCTGCTTCGCCGCGCCCTCACTTACGCGAAGATGCTCAACCGCCCGATCCTCGAGCACTGCGAGGACGAATCGCTCAAGGGCGAGGGAGTCATGGACGAGGGGTTCATGTCCACGATGCTCGGCCTCAAGGGCATTCCCGACGAATGCGAGGAAGTCATCGTGGCGCGCGACGTCGCCATGTCGCGCCTCACCGGCGCCCATGTCCACATCCAGCATGTGTCGACCGCCAACTCGGTGGAGATCATCAGGAACGCCAAGCTTGAGGGGTCCCGGGTCACCGCCGAGGCGACTCCGCATCATTTGACCTTGACCTGCGACGTGGTCAAGGGCTACGACCCCGTCTTCAAGGTCAATCCGCCGCTCCGCTCCGAACAGGATATCGTCGCGCTGCGCAAGGGGTTGAAGGACGGCGCCATCGACGCCATCGCCTCGGATCACGCGCCGCATCTCGAGGAGGCGAAGGAACTTGAATTCGCGCAAGCGCCGTCGGGGATGATCGGCCTGGAAACGGCCTTGGGCGTGGTGGCGACCAAGCTTATCGACGAGGACGACTTCACCTGGGAGGACCTTATTCCGTTGTTGACGAGCAAGCCGTCCGACATCCTCGGCCTCGGACGCGGCAGGCTGAAGGTCGGTCTCCCCGGTGACGTAACCATTATCGACCCCGACCTGGTTTGGACGGTGGATTGCGAACGGTTTTATTCAAAGTCGCGGAACTGCCCGTTCAATGGATGGAAACTCAAGGGCAGGGCGGTGGCGACCATCGTAAGCGGGAAAATCATGTTCGACCTCGAGGGCGGGATCGATCCTTGCTAACCGGCGATGCCTGTCGTATACTCGATGTGGCTATTGACTATGACCGTCCGGTTGTCGATTGCGCACCGGTTCTCGTTTCGGCCACGGGTTGACTTTTAAAGGAAATCGGGCCAACCGCCGCCCGATTTCCTTTAAAGATTCAACCGCTTTCGTTTCAATGGGCTGCTTTTTTGTCAACTCGACCCAAACCGGCGACATTGCAAAAAAACGTTTCTGAAACGAACGCCCTGAAACTTTAAAGGAAATCAATCGGCGGTTCGATTGATTTCCTTTAAAAGTCCACTACGATTGAAACGGTGGTTATAATCGCGCTTTTCCGCCATGCCGTTTGCGGCATGACGAATTGGCGCGATTATTATCGCCCCCGGGGATTCATTGAATGGTTGACGACGATTCCGTTCTCCCTTCGGGAGGCGGCATTTCGATGGCCAACACCAGGTACCGGCTGCGATCATTGCCCGGGAGCATTGTCACGAAAAACCTTTTCGAGGAAGCGAGCGGGGAGGCGTATCGCCATAAATGGATAGAATCGGAAAAGTCCGGCCACGATCTTGGCGATGCGGCGCTCGAGGACTGGCACCGCCGATTCTGGCACAAGTTCGTGCGCGAACGGTGGATTCAACATATTAAAGGCGAAATTTTCTGGCCTGAACTCGATAACGACGATTTCGGCGTTCTGGAAACCTCCGAATTCGACGGTTGCCGGCCGCAGGCGGACAAGATTGTCGAAATCCTCGAGAACGGCGGCGAAAATCTCGACATTGTTCAATGGGCGATCGATACCGGCCAGGACATGGGATGCATCATGCGCATTCTCGGCCGCCTCGACCTCAACTCCCACCGTCTTGTTTCCAAGCTCGACTCTACCGGCCGCGAGTTCGCCAACAAGCTGCGCTCTCGCCACCGACCGCGCGCCCTGGTGGTGGATGACGATCCCGACGTCCGCAATCTGCTGCGCGCGCTTCTCGAGTACGAGCAGTTCGAGGTGGTGGAGGCGGTCACCGGCGAGGAGGCCATGGAGGTGGTTCAGAGTCTCCGTTTCGACCTGTTCATACTCGATTTGCGCCTTCCGAAGCGCCACGGAGCCGAAATCGCCTACTACCTCCGCCGTCACGGCGTGCACCGCTACATCGTCGCCATCGGAGCATCCCTGGACGAGTGGCACGAATGCGATCTTTATGACTGCGGCTTCACCCATCTTCTTAAAAAGCCGTTCGACCTGGACAGGATGTCGATAATCGCGCGCGAGGTCATTCAATCGCTTGAAAACGCCCCGTAGCGCCCAGGTCGGGAAAATTCGTTACCGACGCTCAAGGTTTTATCGGTTCGCGCGGCCTTTTCGTTTGACAGATTTTTTCGTCTGCGGCATACTCGCCGGAAGTTGAGGGTAGTTGGGCTTTTGTGTCGCGACGGGGATTTTCGGTTTTTTCCAGAAGGCAACGCGGTTGCCTCGCCCCCGTGAATACCCATGGTTCGTCCGTATGCGGCCGGCGCTCCATGGCGATGGGGGGTCTTTGACGTCTTCAGAGGAGAACGGTAATGGCGACTAACACCAAGCGCGTCTATTTCTTCGGTGGCGGTAAGGCCGAAGGCAAGGGGCAGCCCAAGGAGGTGCTCGGCGGAAAGGGGCAGGGTCTTGCCGAGATGTCATCCATCGGGCTTCCCGTTCCGGCCGGCTTCACCATCACGGTAGACACCTGCGAAGAATATTATAAGCTTGGCAAGAAGTTCCCCAGGGATCTCGAGACCGAGGTCAGGACGAACCTGAAGAAGCTCGAGAAGACGACCGGCAAGACCTTCGGCGACGTCAAGAATCCGCTGCTCGTCTCCGTCCGCTCCGGCGCCGCCCGTTCCATGCCCGGCATGATGGAAACGATTCTCAACCTGGGCCTCAACGACGTCTCCGTCGAGGGTCTCGCCGCCAGGACGCAAAACCCCCGCTTCGCCTACGACGCCTACCGCCGTTTCATCCAGATGTACTCCACCACCGCCATGGGCCTTTCCAAGGAGCCGATGGAGGAGATGCTCACCGAGGTGAAGAAAAAAATCGGCGTCAAGACCGACCCCGAAATCCCCGCCGACAACCTCAGGGAACTCTGCGGGGAGTTCAAGGAGTACTATAAAAGGAACAGGGACGGCGAGGAATTTCCGCAGAACCCCATGGATCAGCTTTGGGGCGCCGTCAAGGCGGTGTTCGGCTCCTGGAACGCCGAAAAGGCGGTGACCTATCGCCGCGTCGAGAAGATCACCGACCTCAAGGGGACGGCGGTCAATGTGCAGGAAATGGTCTTCGGCAATACCGGCGACACCTCCGGCACCGGCGTTTGCTTCACCCGCGATCCGTCCACGGGCAAGAACGAATTCTTTGGCGACTGTCTCATCAACGCCCAGGGCGAGGATGTCGTCGCCGGCATCCGCACGCCGCTCAAGCTGTCCGATCTCGGCAAATACCTTCCCGCCGCGTGGACGCAGCTCCAGAAGGTGCGCACCCAGCTCGAAAAACATTTCAAAGACATGCAGGACATGGAGTTCACCGTTGAAAACGAGAAGCTCTTCATGCTCCAGTGCCGCGTCGGCAAGCGTACTCCCTTCGCCGCGTTCAAGATCGCCGCGGACATGGTGGACGAGAAGCTTATCGCCAAGGCGGACGCTGTCCAGCGCATCACCGCCGAGGATATCGAACGCATGTTCTACCCGGTCATCGCCGAGACCGACCGGACGAGGCTGCAGGAAGCGTTTCTCGGCGAAGCGATCAACGCCGTTCCCGGCGCCGCCGCCGGCCAGATCAAATTCTCCGCCGAGGACGCGGAGGAGGCGAACAGCCAGGGCATGAAGGTTATTCTCGTCCGCAAGGAAACCTCGCCCGAGGATGTCGGCGGCATGCACGCCGCGCAGGGCATTCTCACCGCCACCGGCGGCAAGACCAGCCACGCCGCCGTGGTCGCCCGCGGCTGGGGCAAGTGCTGCGTCGTGGGCGCCGAATTCCTGGCGATCGATTACGGGAAAAAGCGGATGACGGTCGGCGACAAGGTTTTCAATGACGGCGACTGGATCACCCTCGACGGATCGCTTGGCGCGATTTACCAGGGCAAGCTCCCCCTCAAGGATCCGGTCCTGCCCCCCGAGTACGAGAAGCTCATGAAATGGTGCGACGAGATCCGCACCATCAACGTCCGCACCAATGCGGACAGCCCCGCGGACGCGCTCAAGGCCATCGCAATGGGCGCCGAGGGCATCGGGCTTTGCCGGACCGAACACATGTTCTTCGAAGGCCGCGACCGGCAGCTCGCCATCCAGACCATGATCGTCGCGGACAACGTCGATGACCGGGAACGCGCCCTGAACACGCTCTTGCCTTATCAACGGAAGGATTTCGAGGGCATCTTCGAGGCGATGGACGGGAAACCGGTCACCATCCGTCTTATCGACCCGCCGCTCCACGAGTTCACCCCCAAGGACGAAGCGGGCGTTCGCGAACTCGCGCGCGTCGTCAACATGTCCGAGGAACGGATCCGGGCCCGCATCGACCAGCTTCACGAATCCAACCCCATGCTTGGCCATCGCGGTTGCCGCCTGTGCATCACCTATCCCGAGATTCTGGAAATGCAGGTCAGGGCGATCATCGAGGCCGCCGTGCTGGTGCAGAAGCGCGGCAAGAAGGTTTTGCCCGAAATCATGATTCCGCTCACCATCGCCAAGAGGGAATTCGAGATTCTCGAGTCGCAGGTCCGCGCGGTCGCCGATCCCATCATCAAGGAGGCCGGCGTCAGGCTCCATTACCTTGTCGGCACCATGATCGAGATTCCGCGCGCTGCGCTTCTCGCCGACCAGATCGCCGAGCGGGCGGAGTTCTTCAGCTTCGGCACCAACGATCTCACCCAGATGACCATGGGTCTGTCGCGCGACGATGCCGGCCGGTTCCTGCCCGTATATGTCGACGAGAAGAAAACCGGCATCTTCAAGGCCGATCCGTTCCAGGTCCTCGACCAGGAAGGCGTCGGGAAGCTGGTGAAGTTGGGCATCGAACTCGGCCGCTCGGCCCGTCCGAACCTGAAGGTGGGCATTTGCGGCGAACACGGCGGCGAACGGAACAGCGTCAAGTTCTGCGTGCGCGTCGGCATGAACTATGTTTCCTGCTCGCCGTACCGCGTCCC
>JAISXA010000104.1 GCA_031270685.1 Planctomycetota bacterium | reverse complement strand
CTCCAGTTCCATCTGCTCGAACTCGCAGGTGCGGAAGGTGAGGTTGGAGGTGGTGATCTCGTTGCGGTAGGACTTGCCGCACTGGGCCACGCCGAAGGGGGGCTTCATGCGGGAAGAGTTGAGCACGTTCAGGAAGTTGACGAACATGCCCTGCGCCGTCTCGGGGCGGAGATAGACCGCGTTCTGGGCGATGATGCCGGCAAGCTTCTCCTTGCGGGCCAGGGGGTCGAGGGCGGCCAGCTCGTCGACGGCGTTGAGGATCTCCTGCATCGGATCGACAGGCCCCAACGAGGTGCGGAACATGAGGTTGAACTGGCGCTCGGGCGAGAGATCGCCGGAGCCGCACACCGGGCAGACATAGCCCTGCGGCGGAACCACGCCCTCTATCTTCTTGCCGTCCCTCCTGCCGCCCTCGCGATAGACGATGGCCTGGCCCGGAACCGCCCGCGGCGCCTTGTCGGCGCGGAAGCGTTCCTTGCAATTGCGGCAGTCGACGAGGGGGTCGGAGAATCCGGCCAGATGGCCCGACGCCTTCCATACGTCCGGATGCATGATGATCGAACAGTCCAGGCCCACGACGTCGTCGCGGCGGTGGACGGTGTCGCGCCACCACGCGTCCTTGATGTTACGCTTCAATTCCACGCCCAGCGGGCCGTAATCGTAGCAGGCCTTGAGCCCGCCGTAAATCTCGGAGGACTGGAAAATGAAGCCGCGGCGCTTGGCGAGGCTCACGATCTTCTGCATAGTGCTTTCGGCCATCTTTCGTCCCTTCGGATCACTGCCGGCTTTCATTTGCCCGGCTTCAATCGGCGGAGTATCTCCACTCCCCGTTCAATCGTCTCGTCCTTCGCCGCGAACACCAGCCGGAAATGCGTGTCGCGTTCGGAGAAGCAGTTGCCCGGGATGCAGAGGAGGTTGTTTTTGACGCATTCCGCGACGAACTCGGCGCCGCTTCCCCACGGAACCTCGGGGAAGGCGTAAAACGCCCCGGCCGGCCTGGTCAATTGGTAGCCGGCGTCGATCAACCCGGCGTACATAAGGTCGCGCTTCCTTCCGTAGGCCGCCATATGCTCCTCCATGCCGTAGGCGACGGCCGCCGCCGCCGCCGACTGGAACGGCGTCGGCGCGCAAACGAAGGAGAACTGCTGGAGCTTGGTCATCGCCTGGACGACCTCCGCCGGCCCGGCGGCCCAGCCCACCCGCCACCCGGTCATGGCATGGCTTTTCGAAAAGCCGCCCAGGCACAGCGTTCGGTCGCGCGCGACCGAACGAAGGCTTACGAAGGGCGCGTCGTAGCAGAACGACTCGTAAATCTCGTCCGAAATCGCGATAAGGTTATGCCGGTCCAGAATGCCGGCGATGCCGGACAATTCTTCCCGTGTGTAGACCGCTCCGGTCGGGTTGGACGGGGAGTCGATCAGCAGCGCCTTGGTGCGCGGCGTGATCAGCGCCTCGATTTTCGCCGGATCCGGCTTCCAGTCGGGATAGGTGTCGTAAAAGACCGGCCTGGCGTCGAACATGAGCGCAAGCTGCTTGTACATGACGAAATACGGATCGGGAAGAAGTATCTCGTCGCCCGGGTCCAGGAGGGCCATGTACGCGAGGAGCAGGCCGCCCGACACCGCGCCGGTGACCAGGATCTGCTCGTCCGCATAGCCCGCGAGCGGACCGTCCAGCAACGCCGCGCGGAGTTCCGGGCCGCCCTGCGTCTGGGTATAGGCGTTCTTTCCAAGCCGCATGGCTTCGGCCGCCTTGTCCTTGAGGGCGGCGGGAACGTCGAAGTCGGGTTGGCCGATGGACAGATTGACCGGATCCTTGAGATTCGCCGCGAGGTCGAAAATCCTCCGGATGCCGGACGCCTCGATCATGGACATCCGTTTCGCGAGTTCAGGCATAATGGGCGTCGCTTTATTGAAAAAAGCGCTGCGCGCCGCGCAACGCAGATTCGAGGGGCCGCCCGGCGCGCCCGGTTCAGCACCGGAAATACGGTTGTTCCCCGACCCCGCATCGCGCGCCGCGCACTACGCATAAAAACCGGGGCGATCCCGAAAACGGTTGCGGCGAAGAGGCGCGCGTTATTTCTTCGCGTCCTCCTCTTCGGCCTCTTTCTTTTTCTTCTTTTTCATGGCGACCTTGATCGACCTGACCTTGGGCAGGCCGAACAGGTCGTTTCCCTTGGCGTCCCAGCGGCCGGCGCCCTCGAGCTTCTCGAGGCGCTCCAGACGGGTGAGGACGTTGCGGTGCTTGGTCGCGCCGCCACTGCTGCGGAAAGACGAATGAATGCCCACCAACATCTCCTTGACTTGACTAGGGCGCTCTCGCTCACGGTTCGGCGCCGCCGGGCGGCTTCACCTGAAAACGCGCGCTGACTAAACGTCGACTTTTATAGGAAATCGGGCTAACCGCCGCCCGATTTCTTTTAAAGATTCAACCGCTTTCGTTTCAATGAGTTGTTATTTCGTCAACTCGACCCAAACCCGCGACGTTGCAAAAAAAAGCGTAGTTGAAACGAACGCCCTGAAACTTTGAAGGAAATCAAACGGCGGTTTGTTTGATTTTCTTCAAAAGTCCACTAAACGACAATCCTGCACAATTCCCGAAAAACTCCCCGAATCCCAAGGCGGTCAACTCCACTTGATTTCCATCGCGGGTTTCCTTTTGACTATCGCCCCGGTTTCCCGGCCGATGTCCAGGATCTTGGCCACCCGTTTCGACTGCGCCCTCAGGATGAAGTAGGCGTTGTCGTGCGGCGACATGGTGCAAAAATGGGTGTCGCCCTTCACCAGCGCCAGGTCGCAGGCGTCGAAAATCTCCCTGAATCCGTTGCTGGCGCGTTCCTGAACCAGTCCGTACATGGCCGTTCCGGGGTTGACGACGGAGACGGGCCCGGAGAACCCGGCGGTCTCGGCGTCCTTCTCCGTGGCCATGGTGAACACCGGTTTGGCCGAAACCGCCAAGTGGACCGTTTTGCCCAGGTTCGCCAGCGCTTCGGCGAGCGGCCGATCCATCGCCACCTCTCCCGCGCGGTCGGCGACGATCATTACGCTGTCCGCCTTTTCAATCGCCAGGAGCAGGGCTTTTGTCTCGTCAAGCTCCGGGCGCGCGTCCCGGTAATACTCTATTTTCTCCTCGATGTCGGCGCGACCCAGGCCGCTGAAATCGATCATCGCGCCGGCGAAGGAGATTTTAACGGCGGTCCGGAGATCCAGGCCCGGTTTGCCGTCCTTTTTGACTATGCTCTTGAGAATGCCAAGCGCGGTTTTGTTGCCGCGCGCCTTCTCGTTTTCGTATGGATCGCGGACGCCCAGCGCCCGGCAGGCCGTCTCCCAGCACAAAAGGTGAAAATCCGCCGGATTGGTCCCCAAATCCCCGTCGGCCGCGATTTCGCCCATTACCTTGATCAGGACCTTGCGATGAATGAAATCATCGTCGGAGACAGCCCGTGCGGTGGCGATGATCATGCGCAACGCGTCGGGCACGCAGTCCGGAATGGGCTTCATTCGTTACCGGCCTTTCATCTCCCCGGCCGAGGTTGATCGCCGTCAATCCACCGGCGTTCCCAGATCCCCGACCTGGGCAATCTGGCAGCCGATGTACGGGCGCGGCTCCCTGGACAGGGCGATCCCGTCCATGGTGTTGTACACCTGGAGCAACCGGTTCAGTTCCGGGTCGTTTGGGGTTTTTCCAAGACCGACCGCCAGAACGTAACGGGCGTCGTTGCCCCTGCTGCTGCGAAAAAGAAAACCTGGAACATCGGTCCCGACTTCCCGCGACCCCCGGGCCATCGCCTCGGCCAATTCCATTTCCAGCCGGTCCCGCGTATCCTCCTCCGCCGGCTCCGTCCGCAGTACGAGCGTAAAATCCTGCTCCGGCGGATGGATCGAGGACCGCGCGGCCGGGCTCAGGTTGCGCAGGCCGTAAAGGTCGGGATTGGCGTTTTCAATATCGGCCAATCCCACCAGGCCGGTCGGGCGCTCTTCCTGACCGCGTTTATAGCCCAAAAAA
This sequence comes from Planctomycetota bacterium, assembly GCA_031270685.1. Taxonomy (GTDB): domain Bacteria; phylum Planctomycetota; class SZUA-567; order SZUA-567; family SZUA-567; genus JAIRTL01. Next base: position 595 of record JAISXA010000104.1, on the reverse strand, counting down.
TACGTGCTTCCCACCAGCGCGAGCACGACGACGAACAGCACAAATACCGTATCCAGCCCGAAATTCACTTCGCGCATGGATCGTTTGCGCGGCTCGGACGGGATCTCCTCCGGTTCCGGCGGAGCGTGAACGACATCGCCGTCGCCTGTTCGGGGGAGTTCGGCCGGCGGAAACGAACGTTGTCCGTACGCCTGCGCTCCGCCCGCGGGCCCCGCATCCACCGCCTCGTCGATAACGATCGTCCGTGCGCCGGCCGCGCGCGGAATGTCCGTCCGCCCGGGAACCAACGGCGTCAGCGCCCGTTCCGCCTCGTACATCGGCCCGGTTTTGTCCACCGGCATGGCGAGCTTTCCCTTGGCTCTTTTGGCCGCGAGTATTTCATAAAGCTCGACTTTTTTACCATCTTTTGCCATGCGCGGCAAACTCCCGGCGGCGCTTGCGCCCCGGTCCAAAACATCACCCGCGCACCCCGGCATGAACCAGCCGGCTGCGCAAAGCACGAGATTGTAATTGGCTGAAAAACATTGTCAAGGATATTCGCGGCGGCGCGTTCACGTGGACTTTTGGAGAAAATCAACCGGCGGTCGGCCCGATT
>JAISXA010000060.1 GCA_031270685.1 Planctomycetota bacterium | reverse complement strand
TTATTGCAAGGTCGGCGGTATCGCCCGACCTGACGAAAAATCAACCCATTGGTCCGTAAGCAGTAACATCTTTGGAGGAAATCGGGCGGCGGTTGGCCCGATTTTCTCCAAAAGTCCACGCAAAGGAACCGGCATGGATTTGGATTCGTTGAGAAGCGCCCGCATCGCGGGCACCGGGCGGTATTTGCCCGAGAAACGCCTTACCAATCAAGATGTTGAAAAAATGGTGGATACCAACGACGAGTGGATCCGCCAACGCACCGGAATCATGGAGCGGCGGATCGCCGCTCCGGAACAGGCCACCAGCGACCTCGCCCACGAAGCGGCCAGGATCGCCATCGCCGACGCCGGTCTGGAGCCGAAGGACATCGACCAGATCATCGTGGCGACCGTCACCGCGGACACGGTGTTTCCATCCACCGCGTGCCGCTTGCAGTTCAGCCTCGGTTGCCGCGAAATCCCCGCCTTCGACCTGGGCGCCGCGTGTTCCGGTTTTATTTACGCCCTCGCCATCGCCCGCACCGGCATCGCCGCCGGCAGTTTCGACAACGTGTTGGTCATCGGCGCGGAGACGCTTTCCCGCATCGTCGATTACGAGGATCGCGGAACCTGCATTCTGTTCGGCGACGGCGCGGGGGCGGCGGTGCTTTCGGTCGCCGGGGATGGGGAACCCGGGATCATCGACACGCATTTCGCCGCCGACGGCAGCGGTGCGGACCTCATGATTCTCCCGGGCGGCGGCTCGCGCATCCCCGCTTCCCATGAAATGGTGAACCAGCGGCTGCAATACATAAGGATGGAGGGGCGGTCGGTGTACAGACAGGCGATCAGCAAGATCGTCATGCTGGTCGAGGAATCGCTCAAGCGCTGCCACCTCACCCGCGACGACATCGATCTCATCATTCCGCACCAGATGAACGCGCGCATCATCCAGAGCGCGGCCGACCGCCTCAACATTCCGATGGAAAAGTTGTTCGTCAACATCGACCGCTACGGCAACACTTCGGCGGCGACCATTCCCATAGCCATCGACGAGGCCAAACGCGAAGGACGCCTGAAAAAAGGCGACCTGGTCTGCCTGGTGACTTTCGGCGGCGGCATGACCTGGGCCTCGGCGCTGCTCCGCTGGTAGCCCCTGGCGCGCATCGGCGCGGCGGTCGTGCGCACCGCGCATCGGCGCCGGACCGGCGGCTCTTCCAATGCGCGATAACGCCCTGAAACTTTGAAGGAACTCAAACAGCGGTTTGTTTGATTTTCTTTAAAAGTCCATCGGAAGGAATGATGTATAAAGCCGCCTTGATCGGTTTGGGGAACATCGCCTGGAGGTTCGACCGCCCCGCGCCGGAACCGGCCGCCGCGAAAACGCAGGCCGGGGCCATGCTTGCGCATCCGAAGGTCGCGTTGCTTGGCGGATGCTCCCCGTCCGGGGAGGACAGAAGAGCGTTCGGGGAATGGTCGTCGGGACTTCCCGCCTTTGACGATGTCGCCACCCTGCTTGCGCGCCTGCAGCCGGACATCGTCGGCGTCTGCTCGCCGACGGAGTTGCATTTCAGGCATGCGGCGCAATGCCTCGAAGCCGGCGTTCGGGCGCTTTGGCTTGAAAAGCCGCCCGCCCACGATGCCGGAAGCCTGCGCGAGCTTGCCGCCATCGCCGCGCGGACGAAAGCGACGGTGCTGGTGAATTACATCCGCCGCTATCTGCCCGCGTACGAACGACTGCGGAACGCGTATCGGGAAAAAAGATACGGTCCCTGCCGGCTGGTCAGGGTGTTGTACTCGCCCGGTCTGGCCCGCAACGGCGTTCACCTGCTGGACCAGCTGTTCCATCTTTCAAACTCGGAAGGGTATGATTTGCAATGGGTGGAAAAAACCACCGGCGGCAGTCCCGGGTTCTCCCTGCGGCTTGACGACGGCACGCTGGTGCAAGCTTCGGGAGCCGACGTTCCATATCACACCAACGACATCGCGCTGGTTTGCGAACGCGGCATCGCGTCCGTACTTCGCGGCGGCAAAATCGTGAAAACCGAGTTGGCGGGGGAAAACGACCTTTTCCCTGGTTTTTACGATCTCCACGACGCGGATGGGGAAGACGGCGCGGCATGCCCGGTCGAAGGCTATATGGACGCCGCGCTGGCGGACCTGGTGCGGTGCATGGAGAGCGGACGGCAACCCCGGAGCAGCCTCGCTAGCGCCCTGCCGAGCCAAAAACTTCTCGAGGATATTCTGGAAAGGGCGGGAACATGATCCTCTGCGCGGCCGGCGATCCCGGCGGCAGCAGGGTTGTGCTCCCGGTCATGCTCGAACTCGAGCGGCGCGGGTTGCCCTGCCGGATTCTCGATCACGGCTATCTTGGCCGCGAATTGCCGGCCAGGCTTCGCCCGCTTCTGATTCCCGACGGCGACGCCGGCGCCGTTCTCGAAGAGGCCGCATGCTACGTTTTTGGATCGAGCGCGAGCGACGCGCGCCCGCTGGGGTTGGCGCGCGCGGCGCGGGCGTCGGGGTTGCCGGTGGCGCATATCCTGGACAATTGGAGCGGCTACGCGTCGAGGCTGGAGCACGATGGATTGGGGCGGTTGACGCCGGACATCTACGCGGTGATGGACGAAGAGGCGAAGCTCGGGGCGATTGCGGACGGCGTTCCGGAAGAATGCCTGCGCATCACCGGCCACCCCGGCCTGGGGGAGTTGACCGGTATTGTCCGGCTGCGGAGGGAAGCCGGCGCCGCGCGGCGAAAGAGATATGACCTGCCGGAAGGAAAACTCCATCTCGTTTTTGTGAACGAGCCGTTGCGCCAGGTGCTCGGCCACGACATCGCGGGGGAACGGCATTGCGGCTTCACCGAGGATCAAGTGCTTGCGCTGTGGGCCAGGAGCCTCCAAGCGGTGAGAGATCGCGTTTTCGCCACGATTCTGCCCCATCCGAAGGACGATCCGCGGGAGCTTGCCGAATCGTGGTCGGCCGTGCGCGGCGGCGTTCCCGGGCGGGTCATGCGCCTGCCGAAAGGAAGGGAAATATTGTCCGCGGCGGACGCCGTCGCGGGGATGGCGTCCATCCTGTTGTACGATTCCTGGCTGTTGGGCCTGCCCACGCTTGCGCTGCAGCCCGGCGTGCGCCAGGAGCCGATCCGCCGTTTTTCCCGGTTGCCCGGCCTGCATTACGCCGATTCCGGGGCCGGGGTCGACGGCGCCGTCCGCGCCTGGCTGTCGGAGGCGGATTCCGGTTCCGCGGCGCTTCCGCGGCAGGAACTGCAATTTCATTTGCAAGCGCCGGCCAGGATCGCCAAGCTTATCGGGGAGCTGCTGAAATGACGAATCTCGCCGTAATACCGGCCAGAGGCGGTTCCAAACGCATTCCGGGGAAAAACATCAGACTTTTCGCCGGCAAGCCGATGCTCGCCTGGCCGATCGGCGCGGCCCTGCGCTCGGATCTTTTCGACCGCGTCGTCGTCTCCACCGACTCGGAGGACATCGCCGCCGTCGCCCGAGAATACGGCGCGGAAGTCCCTTTCATGCGCCCCGCCGGTCTTTCCGACGACCATACGCCCACCGCCCCGGTCCTGCTCCACGCCCTGGAGCGGATGGGCGAACTTGGCGCCATGCCGGACCGCCTGTGCTGCATCTATCCCACCGCCCCTTTCGTCACGGCGGAGGATCTGCGCCGCGGCGCGGAAATAATGGAGGCGACCGGCGCGCCGGCCGTCATAGCGGCGACCAGCTTCGATTTCCCGATCCTCCGGGCGTTCAGGACGCTTCCGGACGGCAGCCTCGCCTTCAACTGGCCCGAGCACGAGTTGACCCGGTCGCAGGATCTGCCCGAATTCCTGCACGACGCCGGCCAGTTTTATTGGGCTGACGCCGGGGAATTCCGCTCGCAAAAACGCCTGTTGATGCCGGGATCGCGTCCGGTTATGCTTCCCCGGAAGCGGGTGCAGGATCTTGACACGCCGGAGGATTGGGAAGCGGCCGAGCTGATCGCCGCGCTGCTGGGACTGGGGGTGGAGAAATGAGCCTGGCGCTGCTTGGCGGCAAGCCGGTGCGGAAGCGGCCTTTCCCCGCCTACGTCACCGTGGGGGAGGAGGAAAAGGAGGCGGCGCTCAGGGTGCTCGACTCCGGGGTGTTGTCGCGCTACCTGGGGGCGTGGCATCCGCAATTCATGGGCGGCCGCGAAGTGCGGGCGCTGGAGGAGGAATGGGCCGCCTTTTATGGCGTCAAGCACGCCGTGGCGGTCAATTCCGCGTCGTCGGGGTTGATCTGCGCGGTCGGCGCGGCGGGCGTCGGCCCCGGCGACGAGGTGATCGTCGGGCCGTGGTCGATGAGCATCTCCGCCACCGCGCCGCTGTTCTACGGCGGCATTCCCGTTTTCGCCGACGTCGAGCCCGACTGCTTCTGCCTCGACCCCGCCGACGTCGAGCGGAAAATCACCGCCCGGACCAGGGCGATAATCGCGGTGGACCTGTTCGGCCAGCCCTGCGCCGCGGCCGCGTTGAACGCCCTCGCCGAAAGGCGCGGCCTCGCGGTCATCGAGGACGCCGCGCAGGCGCCGGGGGCGACCCTGGACGGAAGGTTCGCGGGCGCGCTGACGACGATGGGGGTGTTCTCGCTCAACTACCACAAGCATATCCACAGCGGCGAAGGCGGGGTGGCGGTCACCGGCGACGACGGCTTGGCCGACCGCCTCCGCCTGATCCGCAATCATGCCGAGGCGGTGGCGGAAGGCATGGGCGCAACCGACCTCGCGAACCTGGTCGGCTACAATTTCCGCATGACCGAGCTCGACGCGGCGGTGGCGCGCTGCCAACTTCCGAAACTGGAAGCGCTTAACGCCAGGCGGATCGACAACGTGCGCCATCTCGAACAATCGCTCCGCGACATCCCCTGCCTGACCATGCCGAAGGTGCGGGCGGGGGCGAAACATGTGTACTATTCGCACGCCTGCCGCTATAATGCGGCGGTCGCGGGGATTCCCGCCGCCCGTTTCGCGGAGGCGGTCAAGGCGGAACTGCCGCCTTTCGAGCTTCGCGAGCGGGAGGGAACGCGGCTGGGCGTCGGCTATGTCCGGCCGTTGTACATGCTTCCGCTGTTTCGCGAGCGGATCGCGATCGGCGGCGGCGGCTGGCCGTTCACGCT
>JAISXA010000252.1 GCA_031270685.1 Planctomycetota bacterium | reverse complement strand
TCACCCGATCCCGGCGAAAACGCGGTTCAAAATCCGAACCTTTGCGAATTGGGCATTCAAATCGCCGAACGCCCAATTTGTAACAATCACGATCCTTGCGGCACAGGCGTTTTCGTTTTTTGCAAAGCGGCGATTGGCGGTTCAATCGCCGCTTTGCAAAACTTCGGTTAAAATCATTCGTCGCCGAATTTCCAGGCGAACATCGCCCCCTGGTGGTTCGGGTCCAGCCCGGCCGCCGCGGCGAGCATGGCCTCCCCGCCCCGCCGGTCGCCGAGGCCGACCAACCCCAACCCCATGAGATAGCGGCAATAGGCCTGGTTCTTCCTGTCGAGATCCTCGTCGAAGACGAGAAAATCCGGAAGCGACACGGCGAAGTAGTCGATGCGCATCTTGTCCCGCAGATGCTTCTCGCCGTAATCGTAAAGCTTGTGGAAGCGCGCCTTCGCCGCCTTCGGGTCGCCCAGCCGGAGAAGCGCCATGCCCTGGTGGAAGATGGCGTCGGCCGGCTGGTCGTTGTAGTACATGACGCCCGCCGGTTCGGACGATCCGGCCGCGGCCCGCGAAAACGCCTCGCGGGCGGCCCCGGCGTCGCCGAGCCTTTCCCCGGCGAGGCCGAGCAGATAATAAAGCTGGTTCTCGGCCGTTCCGGGCAGCTTGCCCTCGCCGAGGTTCGGGGGATAGGTTTTCGCCGCCTCGAGGAACGCGAGCGCGCCCTCGGCGTCGTTCCCGGCGAGCCGCCGCTTGGCCAATTCCAGATTGGCGAGAACGTATTGGCCCACCGTCTTTCCCTCGCCGCCCTCCCAGGGATGGAAATTGCGGGCGGCGAGAAGCGCCAGCGCCTCCTCGTGCCGCCGCAGGTTGTTATGGAGGGCGACGAACTCGAGGTAGAGGTCGTCGCGGGCGGCGACGAGACCGGGATGCCGTTCCAGGCGCGCCAGCCGTTCGCCGTGCGGCCGCCCGAGTTTCCGCAGCAGTTGATCCAGTTCGAACAAAATCCTGGCGTCGCCCGCGTCCAGCGAAAACGCCTTTTCCAGCGCGGCGAGCGCCTGGTCCGCGGCGTTGCGCTTGTTGTAATAATAGAGCGCGAGGTTGCGGAACACGGTCGGGAACGCCGGGTCCAGCGCCGCCGACTCCTCCCACAGCGCGGCCGCGTCGTCGTGCCGCCGGGCGTCGTAAAGGAGGCAGCCGAGATAATAGCGCGCCCGGGCGGCGTCCGGCTTAGCGGCGATCGCCGTTTCCAGCGCGATCAGGGAGCGCAGCCGGTTGGGGAAGCAATAGTCGGCCGGCGCCTTTTCGGCCCGTTCCCAGTCGCGCGCCGCCGCGTCCGCCCGGCCCTGCTTCAACCGGCAATAGCCGCGGCGATACCAGATCTCGGGATGCGCCGGGCCGCCGGCGTCGGCATGGTCCGAGAGCGCCTCGATGGCGTCGTCCCAGGCGCCGCAATCCTCGTAGGCGCCGGCCAGCTCGAGGTAATTGCGGGCTTCGCCCCGGACGATGCGGCGGAAGCGGTCCCCGGCCGCTTTCGCGCCGTCGAGATCCCCTTCGGCGGCGAGCGCCTTCCCGAGTTCGCGGAGCGCGAAAAAATCCAGGCGGTCGGCCTCCACCGCCGCGCGCGCAACCCGGGCGGCGGCGTCGCAGAGGCCGAGGCGGCGGAGGACCAGGCATTTGAGATGGAGCGCCCGCGAATCGAGCGCGTTCCGGGAAAGGGAGGCGTCGACATGCCCGAGCGCCTCCGCGAATTCACCCCGGGCGGCGGCGATCTGCGCGAGGGTGAAATAGCCCCGCGCCGCGAAATCGCCGTCCCACAGCGCGCGGAAAACATGTTCCTTGGCCTCGTCGAGCCGGTCCTGCAGCTTCAGGGAAAGCCCCAACCCGTAATGCGCCTCCCCGTCGCGCGGATTGGCGTTATGCAGGTTCGACCTGGCGACGGCGGCGCGGTAATGCATTTCCGCCGTCGCGAACCGGCCGCGCCGCAGCGCCAGATCGGCGTAGGCGCAGTTGATGCGCATATCGCCGGGATCGCGCCCGAGCCCCTCGAGGTAATAGTCCTCCGGCCGGCAGGTCGCATGGCGGTACTGCTCGAGGTGAATTCCGGCGAGATACAGCTCTTCGTTGGTGCGGATCAGTTCCGGCTCCTCCGCCTTCCGCGCGGGCGGCGGGATGACCAGATCCCGCTCCGGCTCGGGCGAATACTCGATCATGGTACGGCCGTCGGCGTCGAAAACGCGGAGCGCGCAGGCGGAAAGCGCGACGTCCGCCGGCGCGGGAACGGTCTCCAGCCGCGCCTCCCCCGGCTTGAGGGACAAACGGCGATCCAGCAGCACGGCGTCGCCGACGGCAAGGAACAGCCGCCAATCCTCCGCCGGGACGCTGGCGTATACGCCGACCCGGAACGCGTCGCCGTCCCGCACGAGCGACGCCAGGCATTCTTTCGTCGCGTCCGCGATCTGTCCGAGGCGTTTGTAGGGCAGAAAATATTGGGTGAAGGTTTTCGTCTCGCCCGGCTTGAGCCAGGTGAAGTCGGGCTGGTTGTCGGTGTAGACGCCGGTCATGAGCTCGACGTACGGGCCGTCCGCGTCGGTGAGGTTGCGGTCCCAGGCCCGCCCGAAATCGCCGTTGCCCCACGTCCACTGCTTTTTTCCGGGCGCGAGGTGATGGTCGGCGACATGGAGCAGGCCCGCTTCCCTGCCGTAATCGTAGCCGCCGACGAAGTCGAAGTCGGAGCGACCGGCCATGTACGAGGTCGGCACCGGAATATTCCCGTAGCTGGCGATATCGACCCCTTCCGAGTAGTCATGCTTGTAGTAGACGCCGGTGGCGATGGGGAATTTCGACAGGTCGCGCTTGCCGTGGTCGAAGACGGCGTGCACGTCCCCGGGAAAGACCGACCTGGCGTCGGCGTTCGCCGGGACCGCCGGATTGGCCCACCAGAGGAAGGATTGGTTGGACTGGGTTCCGTTGTGGAGCCGGCCGGAAATCTCGATGTAGGCGCGGTCCGGATAGAGCGTGAAGCCGGCGCTGCAGCGCGTCCCGTACATGCGGTCGAATTCGCCGACCCACACGGTCTTGGAGCCGTCGGCGCGCTCCTCCAGATCGCAGGAAACCGGCATGAAGGTGCTGGGGCGGTGGTGCTGCGGCCAGTTGAATTCTATGCCGCCGGAAATCCACGGCCCGGCCAGTCCGACCAGGGCGGGCTTGATGACGCGGTTGTAATACACGAAATCGTAGCCGTTGGTCTTGTCGAGCGCGCGCTGGATGCGGCCGCCCAATTCCGGCAGAACCAGCACCAGGAGGAAATCGTTTTCGAGGATGACGGCCGCGTACTCCCGGTCGGCCTTTTCGTCGCCGATGGAATCGATCGTCGGCAGCGGATACACCTTTCCCGAGCTTCCCTGGTACACTCGCTTTTCGAGAAACATGGGGTTCCGCTCCGGCGCGCCGACCGGGTAGGTGGGAATGACGACGACTTCCTCGCGCAGCGACACCGGGCCGAACGGCATACGGTCCTCCTCCCGTCTAGGCGTCGGGACTCACCCTGAGCGTGACGCCGTCGGCGGCGACCTCGACGGCGTATCCGCCGAACGACAGCGGTTCGATCTCCATGCCGGCGGGTTCGGTGACGTAAAAACTCGGCGG
>JAISXA010000239.1 GCA_031270685.1 Planctomycetota bacterium | reverse complement strand
CTTCTCCACCGTCTCGCTCGCCGAGAAGGTCAATTCCTCGGCCGCGTCGGCGAGAAGGCTGGCCGGGTCGTCGGAAACGCTCACCGCCAGGCCGTTCCATTCGCCCCTGACCGGGGCGGCCGCCCCGCCCGCGCCGGCCGGGGAAAAACCGGCCATGCCGTCCAGCCTGGTCCCGGATATGTTCGCGCTCATGTCGGTCTCCCTTCGCGGTCGCGCAATTCCCGCAACCAGCGCAACACCTCCGCCACCGGCTCGATCAAGCCCGACGGAATATATTCCAGTTCGTGCCCCTGCTCCCATAAATCGTGCGCCAGCGGAACGTTGCGCATTATGGGCACGCCGGCTTCCTCCGCGATCCTCATCATCCGCTCGGCGAGGTAGCCCTCGCCCTTGGCGAGAATCACCGGCAGCGGCGTCTTACCCTCCTTGTACTCGATGGCGATGGCGAGGTGGGTCGGGTTGGTGACGAGGACGTCGGACCGGCGGACCGCCCCGGCCTGGTCGCTCATGACCATCTCCTGGTGCAACTGCTTGCGCTGGCCCTTGATGTGCGGGTCGCCCTCCATCTCCTTGTATTCGTTCTTGACGTCTTCCTTGGACATCATGTGTTCCTTGAGGAACTGGCGCCGCTGGAACAGCCAATCGACGGCGGCGATGGCGGCGAAGGCCGCCAGGCAATAACTCGCGGTCTGGCGCATGACCGTCCCGAGAACCGTCATGAATCCGTCCACCCCGTGCCCCGGCAGCCGCAGAATTTGCGGCAGGGCGTCCATGAACACCAGGTAAAACACGACGCACACGGCGCCGATCTTGAGGATCGAGCGTATGAACTCGATCAGGTTCTTGATCGAAAAAACCTTGGAAAACCATTGCTTGGGGTTCAATTTGTCCAGTTTCGGCATGGCGGCCTTGAAGGCGAGGACCAGGCCGGTCTGCGCCACATGCCCCACCGCCCCGGCCGCCGCGGCCAGGATCACCGCCGGAACCGCGACCACCAGAAACAGCCGCGCCGCCGCGCCGCCGACCGTCTCCAACCCCTCGTCGAAGGAAAACGGCAGCGCCCCGACCGCCGTGAGCATGACCCCTTTCGTCTCGTCGCAGATGAAATCGAACCCCACCCAGACAAAAAGAAACATGGCCAGGATCACCGCCGCGGAGGGGATTTCCTGGCTCTTGGCCACCTGCCCCTGTTCCCGGGCGTCGCGGAGCTTCTTGTCCGACGGCTGTTCCGTCTTTTCCCCGCCCATCCGTCCTCTCCCGCGCTCCCGGCCGGTTCAACCCGGCGCCGGAGACATCGCCCGCCGCAGGGCGTCCCAGAGAACCGGCAGCCGCAGCGTCCCGCCCTTCAGGCTGGCGATCATCCCCGCCCAGTAAACGGTCAGCAGCGCCAGCGACAGCGCGCTCTTGACCGGCATGGCCAGGAAGAACACGTTCAATTGCGGCGCGAAGCGGTTCATCAGGCCCATGCCGAAATCGACCAGGAAACACACCAGCAGCATCGGCGCCGCCAGGGCCAGCAAGGTCGCCAGGTACCAGCCGAACTGCCCGAGAACCAGTTCCGACAGCGGCCCGGCCGACCAATCCGGCCAAAAGGAGAACGGCGGCCAGAAGTAGTAGCTGGTCAGGACGGCCTGGAAAAACAGGACCAGCCCGCCGCCGGCTATGAACACCATCACCAGCGTCTCCATCGCCAGGGCGCCCAGGATCGAGGTTTCCTCCCCGGTCAGGGGATCGGACGCCTGCGACATGGAAAGCCCGCGCTGGTTGTCGACCAGGAAGCCGACGCCGGACGCGGCCGAAAAGGCGAGCGAGGACAAAAAGCCGAACACCGTCCCCAACAACGCCTCCTTGACGATGATCGGCGCCAGCTCCGCGGCGCCCATTTCCCCCGGCGGGACGTGCGCGGCCAGCCAGGGGACGAGAAACGCCGCCAGGGAGAACCCCAGCGCCCCCCGGGCCACCGTTCCCATGACCCTGCCGCCGAGAAAGGGGGTTATCTGGAAGATCGGGGTCAACCTGGCTACGGCCACCCCGGTCAGCAGCAGAAAGCGCCGCCCGTCTCCCGCAAGAACCATGACCTCAGCCATGTCGGACAAGCGCCTATCCCCCCAACCCGCCGACGCGGTCGAACAGCCGGACCGCATAGACAAGAAGCTCCCGCCCCAGCCAGGAAATCGACAGGACCAGGGTGGCGGTCACCCCGATCAGCTTCACCGCGAAGGAAAGGGTCTGCTCCTGGACCTGGGTTATCGCCTGCAGCAGGCTGACCATGATGCCGAGGCCCGAGGCCACGACGATGGGCGGGAGCGACAGGATGAGCACCAGCAGCATCGCCTCCCTGGTGATGTTGAGAATGTCGGCTTCGTTCATGCCCGTCCCCCTCCGGCCCGGACCCCGGTTTCAGCGATAGGTCGAGACCAGGCCTTCGATCACTTTGGTCCAGCCGTTGATCATGACGAAAAGAAGGAGCTTGAAGGGAAGCGATATGGTCATCGGCGACACCATCATCATCCCCATCGCCAACAGAATGTTGGAAATCACCAGATCCACCACGACAAAGGGCAGGTAGAGCAGGAAGCCGGCCTGGAACGCCTCGGTCAGCTCCGTCAGCATGAAGGCGGGGGCGAGGATGAACAGCCCTTCGGGGTCGGGAAGGCGCGATTCGTCCCCACCCCACAACTGCGCGGCGGCGTGCAGGAAAAGGATGCGCATCGACGGATGCGAATGCTTTTTCAGGAAAGCCCGCAACGGCGCCGCCGCCCTGTCCAGCGTCGACGGGTCGAGGTCGCCGACGCCCCGCAGCTCGGTTATTCCCGATTCGGCCGCCGTCCGGTACATCTCCTGCCCGACCGGCGCCATTATGAAAAGGGTCAGGAGGATGGCCATGCTGTTCACCACCATGTTGGGGGGGATCTGCTGTATGCCCATGGCATTGCGGAGAAGGCCGAAAACCACGACCAGCTTGACGTAGCTGGTCACCATCACCGCCAGAAACGGCAACAGCGCCAGAAGGCCGAGGCCGACCATCATCGCAACCGGATCGATTCCCAGCATCCCCGCCCCAGTCAGAAAATAGCGCCGCCCTCGGTCAACCCGGCGAAAAGCGGCTCCAGTTTTTCCAAAAGCCTGCGCCGCCGTTCCGCGCCCGCGGGCGTGTCTTCCGCGTAAACGATCCCGCGCAGCGCCAGGTTCATCCCCTCCAATTCCCGGATGCGCCTCTCCTGCGAAGCGATCCGGTCTTTCAACACCTCGTTCAGCGCCTCGAGGCGGAGCATTTCGCGCCGCAGGAGTTCCGTCTCCACGTTCCGCTCCGCTTCATCCGCCTGGCCGCCCGACAGGCCGGTTCCCGCCCTGGACAGCGGCGGCGAGGGATTGACTCCGGGCAATAGGCGCAAAAGCGCATCCGGACCGAGTCCCAGCCTGGCGGCCATGTCCTCCAGCCGCTGTTCGTTGGGAAGCGCCCGGCCGTACTCGTAGACGCAGAGGTCGTTGGGTGAAATTCCCAGGAATTCCGCGAAGCGCCGCTGTCCGCCCCAGCCGCGAAAACGCTCCCTCCGGAGATGGCGCAGGTTCGCGGCCAGGGCTTCGGCCGGAGATGGCGTTGGGGCGGGCGGCGGCGCCTTTTCAACTCTAGGCATTCTCTTCCCGCCCTTGCGCCAAGGCGGTCACCCTCACCCCGACCCTGCCGCCGACATCCACCAGATCGCCCACCGCCACCGCCCGCCCCCCGGCCACCAGCGTCGCCGGAGAGTCGACCGGCGTGGCGAACTCGACCACCTCGCCCACGGAAAGCCGCCGCAATTCGGCCAGGGTCACGTTCAACCTCCCCACCTCGGCCCGCAACTCCACCTCGGCCGCGTCAAGCGCGGCCAGGGGGGCATCCACCGGATCCGGGGCGGCGACGCCGGCGCCGGCCGCGCCGGACATGCTTTTGCCGTCAGCCACAAGCTTGCCTTTCTGGAAATCGGCGGCGAACCGGATTCGCCGCCCCACCGTCAAATGCCGCGACGCCCCCGGCGGCGCCAGGACGACGTCGCCCTTGGCGAGGCTGTTGAGATCCCCGGCGCGCAACCTCCATATTCCCGCCGAAACCACGCCCTCCAGCGCCAAATCGCCGGGCAGGGGCGCCGGCGGCGGCGTAACGCGCCGCAAAGCCGCCTCCAGCGCTTCCCGCCACTGTCCTTCCGGCGCGACCCACGCCCCCGACAGAACCAGCCCGTCCCCGCGCCGCAAGCGAAAAGGGAAAACCGACGCCAGCGCCGGGCTCCCCCCCACCTCGACCCGGGACAGGGAGCACGGCAGCCCCAGACCAACCTCGACCTTCGACAACGCGTCGCGGAAAAAACACTCGAGCGCGGCCAGAACCAGGGTCGGCGGCAACCCGGCCACGTCCTCAGGGCCGACCTCCAGCGTCGCCGCCGCCGCCGCCCGCCATCCCGCCTCGTCCAGCCACAGGGAAAACTCGGACTGGCCCAGGCCGCCGTAGGCGACCACGCCGCGCACTCCCCCTCTCTCCCCGCCCGAAGAGAAGGTCCAGTCCGTTCCGCCGGCCCGGAACGCCAAGCCGCGGGCGCGGCGGGCAAGCAGCGTCTCCAGCCGGGCGGCGGATGGTGCGACTGGCGTGAACAGGCCCGCCATGCTTTTCATTCCTCTTCAAGTTCCTCGATCGCTTCGCGGCGGTTGCGGCTGCGGCCGTCGCCGCCGCTTTCGCGCGAACCCTCCGCCGTGCGCACCGTCACCCCGCCGCTTTCGCGCAGACCCTCCGCCGTACGCACCGCCACCCCGCCGCTTTCGCGCGGACCCTCGGTCAGCCGCACCGCAACCTCGCCGCCGCTTTTTTCCGCCAACCTATCCCGGAGGGTCTCGAGGTTGGGCGAGAGAAAACGTTGCGCCTCGGCCGAATCGGTCCGGAACTCCACCTCGAGCCGCGCATCCGCCGTCAATGTCAGCCGCACTTCGGTTTCCGGGAGCCAAGGCTTGTCGATGGTCAGCCGCACCTCGGCCGAACCGTCGGCGGCGGGGGCCGAGGCCAGAATCCGGTCCACCAATTCTCCGCACCGCGCCGCCGCCGCCGTGTCCGCGCCCCGCGCCTCCGGGGCGTTCGCGACCCGGGGAATGTCCGCCGGCGTCCCGGCCTGCCCGTTGAGGCTGCCCAGCGCCTGGTGGAACAACGCGGTCAATTCCCCGGGACGATCCCGCCCCTGTCCGCCGCCGGCAGGTCCTCCGGCGCGTTTGCCCTTTCCTTCCAGCGCCTCGCCCATCCGCCTGGCGTCGGATTCGGGAACCTTGTTTTCGCCGCCTTTCGCCCGCGTTCCTGGATTGGCCGCGCCTTGCGCCGGGGTTTCCCCGGCCGCGCGGGTACGCACGGTATCCATAGTCACCGATCCTCCATGTCGTCTCCGTCCATGCCGGAGCGGACGCCGCTGAAATCCTCCAGCTCCGCCTCCTCGGCCAGTTCCAGCCTCCGGGCCTCCTCCTTCCGCCAGATGTCGCGGTGGGCGTCCAATTTCCGCAAATCCCGAGCCGCCTCCGCCTGCCGCCGCTTCGCCGCCTCCAATTCGGCCATGCGGGCGGCGACGGCCTTTTCCGCCTCCCGGCAGGCTTCCTCCAGATTCAACTCGGCGCGGCGGAGCGCCTGAACGTCCTCCAGATGGCGGTCGAGCTCTTTCCGCTCAATCGTCCTTCCCCGCACCGTCTCGAACAGCCGCTTTTCCTCGATCGGACGCCATTCCCGGTAACGGAGCAGTTTTTCGCGCGCCGCCGCCTCCGCCTCCCGGGCTTCCTCGACCCGCCTCCGCGCCGACAGCGTTTCGCGCGTCGCAGCCTCCTCGCGGTAGCGCCTGGCGCGCAGGAGCGGCTCGAGGGGATAGCGGGCCATCAGGCCACCAGCGTCTTCATGCCGTCGACGGCCTCCTTCAGCGTGCTTTTCTCATCCAGCCCCTGGCGTAAAAACCCGTTCAGCCGATCCCTCTTGCCTATGGCCTCGTCGGCGAGCGCGTCCTGGCCGGACTTGTATTCGCCGATCTGCACCAGGAGCTCGACGTCGCGGTACTTGGCGAGAAGCTGCCGGAAACGGTTGGCCGCGGAGCGATGCTCGGGGCTGGTCACCGCTCCCATGCAGCGGCTGACCGAGGCCAGAACGTCGATGGCGGGGTAATGGTTGGCCGCTCCCAACTGGCGCGACAGGATGATGTGCCCGTCGAGGATGGACCGGGTCTCGTCGGCGATGGGCTCGGTCATGTCGTCGCCCTCGACCAGCACGGTGTAGAGGGCGGTTATCGACCCCTTGTCGGAATTGCCCGCCCGTTCCATCAATTTCGGCAGGCTGCTGAACACGGAGGGCGGAAAACCGCGCCGCGCCGGGGGTTCGCCGGAAGCCAGGCCGATTTCCCGCAAGGCCCGCCCGAAACGGGTGACCGAGTCCATCATCAGCAGCACCTTGCCGCCCTGATCGCGGAAATATTCGGCTATGGCCGTCGCCACGTAGCTTGCCTTCAACCGCTCCATGGACGGGCGGTCGGAGGTGGCGACGACCAGAATCGCCTTCTTCATGCCCTCCGGGCCGAGATCGTGCTCGATGAATTCGCGCACCTCGCGGCCGCGCTCGCCGATAAGCGCCAGGATCACGACATCGGCGGCCGCGCCCTTCACCAGGCACGACAGGAGCGTCGACTTGCCGCCGCCCGCCGCCGCGAAAATGCCCATCCGCTGCCCCTCGCCGCAGGTGAGCAGCCCGTCCAGGACCCGGAGCCCCATCGGCATCGGCGTGTCGATCACCCTTCTGGTCATGGGGTTCGGCGGCGGGGCGTACACCGGGTAATGCGTCTCGGGTTTCAGCGGCGGTCCGCCGTCGATGGGATTGCCGAGGCCGTCGATCACCCTTCCCCTGAGATCGGGGCCGACCGGAATGGTGTGCACCTTGCCGGAGCTTATCACCACCGTGGAGGAACTCACGCCCGACAACTCGCCCAGCGGGGTGAGGATCGCCGCCTGCCCGGCGAAGCCGACGCATTCCGCCTTCAGCTCCCATTTCTCGTCGTGGGGGTTTTTCAACGTGACCAGCTCGCCGATTTTCACCCCCGGAACAACCGCCTTGACGATCGTCCCCACCACCTGGGTGACGCGGCCGCGCACCTCGACCGGCGTCAGCTCGGCCAAGCCCTGGATCATCGATTCGGAGAGTTGATCGAACACCGGCATCAGCCGCGCCTCTCCTCCAATTGCCTGCGAAAGGAATTCTCTATCATCGTCAACTGGCGCTCGAGGCTGGCGTCGATGACGCCGATTTCCGTTTCCATGACGCAGCCGCCGGACGCGAGGGAGGCGTCGGGCACGAGATCGACCCGCCCCATGCCGGGATAGCGCTTGACGATTTCATCGAGCCGCTTCGCCACGTAATCCGCATCGGCGGCCGCGACCCGCAGCAGCACCCGCTTCTCGTCCCGCACCAGCCTCAGGGCGTGGCGGACCGTCTCCACCGCCAGCTCCTCGCGATCGAACGTCCCCAGAACGGTCCGCAGCGAACGCATGACCAAATCCACCAGCGTCGACTCCATGGCGGACAAATGCTCCACCGACGCGGCCATGGTCTCGAACATGCGCTCCGCCACCTCGGCCTTGCCTTCCGCGACGCCGGCCTCGTACCCCCGGCGCCGCTCCGCCCCGGCATCGGCTTCCGCCCGGACAACGATCTCTTCCGCCCGGGCGGATGCCTGGGCGAGAACCGCGTCGGCCTCGGCCATGACCGCGTAGTCGCCCGCCTTCAACAGCATCGTCCCGGGCTCCGGAACCACGCTGTCCTTTATCAGCAGCATCGCCACGGCGGAAATCCCCCTCACGCACGCGGAACAGTCAACGAAAAGATCTCGGCCAGCGCCGCCCGCCAGCGCTCCCGCTCCTCCCGCGGCCAGGCGGCGACCTCGGTCCGGGCGGCGTCGATCGGGGGCGGCAGCTTCAACGCCGCCCGAAAAGCCAGGGCGTCCGGCAGGAAGCCGAGCCAGGCGGCGAGGCCGAGTCCGGCGGCGCGGACGACGCTGCCGGGCAATTCGCCCTCCCCCACCCGTTCAAGCGACGCGCCGGCGGTTTTTTTTGCCAGCAACGCCTGCCGCAGGGCGAAAAAGTAGGCGTCGGCGCCGGCGGCCGCCTTGAACGCCGCCACATCCTTTCCCATTACCAGCAACGCTACGCGACGGCGGAACAGGGATGCCCCGAAGCGCAAGCCGCAACGCTCCAATTCCGCGCCGGGCAGCAAGGCCGCCGCATCCGCGTCCTCCCATGCAACCCAGTCGGGCCAGGCACCCGGACTTTCGGGGGCGTTTCCGCCCAGCCAATCCAGCCTCAGGGACAGGAGGCGCCGCGCCCGCGGATTCGCCGTCAATTTCGCGGCCGCGCCGGCGCCGATTCCGGCCGCGCGCCAGCGGAGGGGATGCACCCCGGCGGCCAGCCCGTCCAGGAGCGGCCGCCAGCGGCGGAAGGAATCCAGAGCGGCGGCGGTCATTTCCGGCCCTTGCGCAGGAGGAAGGCGAGGATTGCCGCCTCCAGCAGCATGGCCCCGGCGACGCCGCCAAGCAGCCACCACAACCGCGGCGCCGATTCTTCGCCGATCTTCAGGCCGAGAATCTTTTTCCACTGCGGACGGGAAAGCGCGGGGGTCGGCTCGCCGGCTCCGGGGAAGAAGCTCACCACGATCCTTTCCTCGTCGAGGTTGGGAACCCCGGCGGCCACCAGGCGGCGTATCTCCATCCGCTGCGCCGCCGAATCGTGCCGCTCGTCGTCGACATGCTTGACGAAAACGGCCGCGGACGGCGTCTGGATGGTTCGCCCAAGCTGGTCCTGTTCCGGAAGAACCAGGTGCACCCGCGCCGAGAGAACGCCGTCTATCTCGGATACGGTATGCGCCAACTCTTCCTGCATGGCATAGAGGTACCTGGCCTTTTCCTCCAATGGGGTGGAGAACATCGCCACCTTGCCGAAGACGTTCCCGAAATCGTCGTAGCGCCTGGCCGGCAGGCCCTTGCCGTCCAGGACCCGGATCGCCGCCGCGAATTCCGTCTCCTCGACGAACACGCCGAAGACGCCCTCCTCGCCCGGGCGTTTCTCCGCCGCCAGCCCGGCGTCCAGAAGAACGGCGAGAACCTGGTTGGCCTCGCCCTCCGTGAGGGCGCCATACAATTGCACCTGGCAGCCGCAGACGAACAGCAACGCCGGCAGGCACAGGAAAACCGCAAACAGCCGAACCATTCTTCCCGTCACGGTCATTCCTTATCCCTGTTGCAGGGTTTTGAGGCCCTGGGTGATTTTTTCGGTGGTTTTGGAAATGCCGGAAACCAGGGCGCTCGACTCCATCATGGCGAAATTCGCCCGCAGCAGGTCGGCCTGGGTGACGTTCTCCTTCATCATGATGCCGGCGGCTTCCTTCCTTCCGGCCTGGACGGATTCGCTCACCGACTGCATGCCGTGGATAATACGGTCGCCCACCCCTTGGGGCCGGGAAGCGGAAAACGCTTCCGCCGCCGACGGGGGCGCGGCGTCCCGCATCGCCGCCGGATTCATCGCTTCATGAAAACGCGCAACGTCGGATTCCCCGGCGTCGGCCGGGATTCCGCCGCCGGCGCCGGCGCCGCGTCCAGCCTGTTCCGCCGCCTCCAGCGCCTTGCGTTGCAACGCGCCCGGGTCCATGCCGCCTATTCCGGAAGTCATGGGAAATCTCCTTGCCGCAAAAGTTTCGTGAACATTCCTTCCGGGAACCGGGGCGACGCACCCCGTCCGTAAGGCGCCGACACGCGCGAATTTCCACTTTTCCCTCCCGCATTTCACCGCGGGCGGAAAATCGGGACTCTTCGGACCGGCGGTTCGCGCGCCCCCGCCATGCGCAACCAACAACGGTTACGTCGCCTTGACCTTTTTCAAATCATCAAGGATCGCGTCGGCTTTCCGCGCGATATCGGCGAACCCTTTCCGTTCCATTTCGCCGCGCAGGTTCTCGGCGTCCCGGATGCTCCCCGCCATTCCCAGCGCGAGCAGCTTGTACAGATTCAACTGGCCCGGGATTACGCACTTGTCGCCCTTGGCCAGATGCTGGTCCAAAAGCTTCACCGCCGCATCCGAATCGCCCTTGATGATCAGGCACAGCGCAATCCCGGCGGCGGGGCCGTCGCGCTCGGGAGCCGACTCGGCGAGCCCCCGGAAAACGCCCTCGGCCTCGCCGACCAACCCTTCCCGGCAAAGGAAAAAGCCTATCTTCGCCAAGGCCATCCTGTCCGCGTTCGACGCAGTCATGCCGCAACCGCCTTTCAGCAAATTCCAGCCGCCCCCTCGGGAATCCGGCGGGCCAAACGCACGGACCCAAACGGGAAGCACGGGGGGGATCACATGGCGCGAATCACTTCCTTGTCCGTATCGCCGAGGCTCTTCAACATGGTCGACATCATGGAAATGGTGTTATTGTACACCGATACCTGTTGCTGAAGCTTGATCAAGTCCGCCTGGTTCATGGCATCGGTATTTTCGATGTTCTTGGCCAGTTGCGCTCCCGTATTCTCGATCCCGTTCAAGCCGGCTCCCATGATCTGGGTCCGGATATTGAAGTTGCCGATATTACCACTCATGATGCTGCCTCCGTTTCTAATCTCTTGAAAGCGAAAAATCACCACACGCCCGTGCGTTTGTTCCTCGCCTTCTCAAGTCCGTCCAGGGCGGCGTCATACGCGGCGAGGAGCGCCCGCCCTTTTTGGAATTCGCCGGGAGACACCCCTTTGTCCAGCGTTCGCCCCAGCGCGTAACGCCTGCTGGTCAACTCCCCGGTCAATTTCCGGTACAAGGCCGGGGATTCCGAATCAACAGCCGAAGCCGGCGACCAGCCGTCCTTCGCCATCTCTTCAGCGATTCCCATAAGTCAGTCCTCCGCTCCTAAAACTTAAGGTTCTTGCGCTACACGAAAATCAAATCCCCTAAAAGTCGACTTCACCAGTCCAAGCAAGCACAGCATATCATAAAAAAAGATATAGTCAAATATATTTTAAATATTTTTTATTTACGGGTTCCATAATTGTGGACTTTTGGAGAAACTCAAACAAACCGCCGTTTGATTCTCTCCAAAGTTTCTTGGGCTTACATTTTGCGTCGGGAATTATTGCAAGGTCGGCGGTATCGCCCGACCTGACGAAAAATCAACCCATTGGTCCGTAAGCGGTAACTTCTTTGGAGGAAATCGGGCGGTGGTTGGCCCGATTTCCTCCAAAAGTCCACCGGGAGGCGGTCGGCCTGATTTTCCGTAAAATCAGCGCAAAACGCGACGTCGAAAATTGGGAAAGGACGCGGAGTGAAGAGGATTGTCGCGGGTAAGGCGTTCGAACTCGTGCGCGGCGACATCACGCGGGAGCGCGTCGACGCCATCGTCAACGCCGCCAATTCCCGACTGATTCCGGGCGGGGGCGTGGACGGGGCGATCCACAGCGCCGGAGGCCCGGAAATAGAGGCCGAATGCCGGAAAATCGGAGGCTGCGGGACGGGAATGACCTGCGCCACCACGGCGGGGAAACTGCATGCCAGGCGGGTGCTGCATACCGTCGGTCCGATCTGGCGCGGCGGCGGGCATGGCGAAGCGGAGCTGCTCGCCTCCTGCTACCGCAGCGCCCTGGAACTCGCCCGCGCGGAAAACCTCCGCAGCATCGCCTTCCCGAGCATTTCCACCGGCGTCTATGCGTATCCGGTGGATCAGGCCGCCGCGATCGCCGTCGCAACCATCGTCGCCTTCCTGGAAAACAACGCTATCCCCGAAGCGGTGAAAATGGTGCTGTTCGACGCCGCGACGTATGCGGCGTACCGCGAAGCGCTGGCTGCCGCCTTGCCGGCTTGAAACGGAATCCCGCCGGACGCCGCCGGCGGCGAGTTCATAATTTTACGCTTTTGAACCGCGTTTCCAGGACCTCGGGTTCGATTCGCCCCGAACTCAGTTCCCGGATCGCCGCGAACAGCGCGGGCGTGTTTTCCGGCGGAACCAGGGCCTCGATCAAGACGTCCGCGCCGAAATCGCTGGAGCCGACCATTCCTCCCGCCAGCTCGATTCGAAGCTTGATCCGCTTGAACAGCGCGTAGGGCGCGGGAATGAGCGCCACGTCCCAGCGCCGCGCCAGGCTCAAACCCGCCGCCTCGAGCGCCAGTTTCGCGGCGCCGGAATAGGCCCTGACCAGCCCGCCCGCTCCCAGCAGCGCGCCGCCGAAATAGCGCGTCACCACGCAGCAGACGTCGTAAACGCCTTGCGCCTGAAACACCTTCAAGGTCGGCGGTCCCGACGTCCCGTGCGGCTCGCCGTCGTCGCCGCAACGCGCCGGCCCGTCGTGGATGGCGTAGGCATAAACGTTGTGCGCCGCGTCCCAGTGCCTTTTGCGCACCTCCCCGATGCGGGACAGCGCGTCCGACTCGCTCCCGGCGGGCCAGACCCTGGCGATGAACCTGGACCGCTTCTCGACGAGAACGGCTTCGCCATACCCCGCCGGCGTCAAATATCCGCCGTTCACCATGAAGACGCTCCCGGCCAACGCCTTTGCCGACTCCAGGGTTAAAGGAATGCGCCGGCGTCAGATCACCGCCTCCTCCTTGGGGAGGGGCTTGGCGTTTTTGCATTTCGGGTAGGCGGAGCAGGCGAGGAACGGGCCGCGCCTGCTCATGCGGACCACCATTTCCGCGCCGCATTTTTCGCAGCTCGCGCCCTTGATCGCGGGCAGTTCCACCACGGCGCCGTTTTTGTCGATGTGTTTGGTGTTCCGGCATTCGGGGTAGCCGGAGCAGGCGAGGAACGGGCCGCGCCGCCCGGACTTGACGACCATCGGCTTGCCGCATTTTTCGCAGTCGCGCCTGGTTTCCGGAAGTTTCACCACTTGGCCGTTCCTGGCGATCGGACGGGTGCCCTTGCATTTTGGGTATGCGGTGCAGGCGAGGAAAAGGCCGTAGCGGGAGCGTTTTTTCGCCATCGGCGCGCCGCATTCGGGGCAGACCTCGCCCCCCGGGCTTTCGCCGCCCTCGTCCTGGTCGCCGTCCTCTCCGGGCAGCGGGCGGGTGCCGGCGCATTCGGGGTAGCGGGAACAGCCGAGGAACGCGCCGCGCTGCGAGTAGCGGATCGTCATGTCGGCGCCGCATAGCGGGCATTTCTCGCCGTTGGGGGCGGGCGCGCCCTTGAGCGGCCGGGAGGTTTCCAACGCCTCCCGGAGGCGCGTTTCGAACGGCTTGTAAAAGCTATCCACCAGCTTGTCCCATTCGACTTCGCCTTCCTCGACCCGGTCGAGGTCGGACTCCATCCGCGCGGTGAATTTCACGTTCATGATGTCCGGGAAGTTGTCGGTGAGGATGCCGGTCACGGCCAAACCGAGGCGGGTGGCGTGGAAGCGCCGGTTTTCCTGCCGCACATAGCCGCGTTCCTGGATGGTTTGCACGATCGGGGCGTAGGTGGACGGTCTGCCTATGCCCTCCTTTTCCAATTCGCGGACCAGGCTCGCCTCGGTGAAGCGCACCGGGGGCTGGGTGAAATGCCGGCTCGGCTCGAGGCGGCGCAGGTCGAGCGGCTGTTCCGGCTTGAGCTCGGGGAGGATCTGTTCCTCGTCCTGGTTCTGCCGTTCTTCGGCGGCGGCGTCCTTCTCCTCGCCCGCCTCCTCTTTGGCCTCCTCCCTTCGCTTTTTGCGCGCGGCGGAGAAGGAGAGGACGGTATGGCCGTCGAACAGCACCCGCCTGCCCTTGGCCTCGAACACACCGTCGCCGGCGGCGATTTTGGCGGTGGTGACGCGGTATTCCGCCGGGGCGAGCTGGCTGGCGACGAAGCGGCGCCAGATCAATTCGTAGAGCCGCAGCTGTTCAGAACCGAGGAACGGCTTGACCCGGTCCGGCGTGAGATGCGCCGAGGTCGGACGGATCGCTTCGTGGGCGTCCTGGGCCCCCTTCCGGGTGGAGAAGAAATTCGGCTTTTCCGGCAGGTACGGCGGGGCGAAGTTTTCGCCGATATACTCCCTGACCTCGCGCAGCGCCTCCGGCGCGACGCGGGTCGAGTCGGTGCGCATGTAGGTGATGAGGCCGGCGGCCTCGCCGCCCTCGAGCTCGACGCCTTCATAAAGCTGCTGGGCGATGCGCATGGTGCGTTGCGCGCCGAGGCGCAGGAAGGTGGAAGCCGCCTGCTGCAGGCTGGAAGTGATGAAAGGCGGCGCGGGCCGGCCCTTGACTTCGCGCTCCCCGACCTCCGCGACCCGGTAGCGTTCGCCCCGGAGCGCTTCCGCGATGGCGGCGGCGGTCGCCGCGTCGGGGGCGGTGGGAGCGGGCCCCGCGTTTTTATCGCCGGCGGCGAGAACATAGGGCCGACCCTTCCAGCCGACCAGTTCGGCGGTGAAGGCGTCGGCGTCCGACGCCTCTCCGGTCGCGAGTTCTGCCCGGATGCGCCAGTATTCGGCGGGGTTGAAGGCCTGGATCTGCTGCTCGCGTTCGGCGACCAGCCGCACCGCCACGGACTGGACACGGCCGGCCGACAAGCCCTTGGTGACTTTTTTCCACAGGAACGGCGACAGGCGGTAGCCCACGATGCGGTCGAGGACGCGCCTGCCCTGCTGGGCGTTGACCAAGTCCATGTTGACTGCGGAAGGGCGCTCCATCGCCTCGCGCACCGCGCTTTTGGTGATGGCGTTGAAGGTGACGCGGCTGACCTTGTCGTCGGGGAGGTCGAGCACTTCCTTGAGATGCCAGGCGATGGCTTCGCCCTCGCGGTCCGGGTCGGGCGCGAGGTAGATGTGCCTGGCCTTGTCGGCGGCGGTTCTGAGCTCCTTGATGACCTTTTCCCGCGATTCGATCGGGACGTAATAGGGACGGTAGCGGTTCTGGAAATCGATGCCGATGTCGGAGCGGTCGCGCCCCCGGCTGGGAATGTCGCGGACATGTCCCATGGAGGCCTTGACCACGAAATCGCCGCCCAGGAATTTCTTGATCGTCTTGGCCTTGGCCGGGCTTTCGACGATAAGGAGGTTGTCTTTGCCGGTGAAGCGCCGGGTCGGGGACTTCCGCCCGGCCGGCGCTGTTGCGGCGGCCGCCTTGCCGGTCGGGACCGACGCGGCGCCCGCCGGTTTTTTGCGCGGTTTCGCCGCGCCCGACCGCGGCGTGATTTTATTCGGCAACCGGCTTCCCTTTGCCGCGGCGATCAGCGCCCTGCCGAGCGTGAGCTTGTCGTGGCGCATGAAGGCGATGATGCGGCGCAGGCGGGAGGCGTCGGCCGCGGTCAGGTCCGGGATTTTCACGCCCAGCGATTCCTCGAGCGCCGCTGGCGAGACGCGGAGCGCCTTGAATTCGTCGATAAGCGAGTTGATTTCGTTGTCGCCGCCCATGCCCGGAAACCTCCGTGCCCGCCTGAAAAGACCAAACTTGTATGTATGTGGACATTTAAAGGAAATCAATCGAACCGCCGACTGGTTTCCTTTGAAGTTTCAGGGCGTTCGTTTCAGAACCGTTTTTTTGCAATGTCGCCGGCCAGGGTCGAGTTGACGAAAAAACAACCCGTTGAAACGAAAGCGGCTGAATCAAAAATCCACGAAGCGACCGGCGAATGCTGGCGGATTATTTCGATAACCGGAATCCGTGTCAAGCGATTTATGCCGCCGCGGCGGCCGGACGGAAACGCTTCCCCGGGACGGAAGGCGGAGTGGAATTTGGAACGGCGACCCGAACCGGGGGGAGCGCGTCACTTTCCCGAAGATTCGGCGCCGCGCGCCAGCGCCTTCTTGTAGAGGCCGATCTCCCGCAGAAAAACCCCGCCATAAATCTGGAGCTTGTACGCGCCGACCCCGGAGACCGCGAGCAGCTCGCGCTCGTTCCCGGGCAACAGCCTGGCCATGTCCCGCAGCGCCCGGTCGGCGAATATCATGTAGGGGGGCAACCCCTTCTCCTCCGCCAGCCGCGTCCGCAGTTGGCGCAGACGCGCGAACAGATTCCTGTCGTAGGGCTTGGCCGCCGGGGCGGCTTCCCCCCTCCCCGCGCTCCGCTTGCCCTCCGCTGCCCGGAGCATGCGAAACCCCTCCTCGCCGCGAAGCACGCGCCATCCCCGGTCGGTGACGGCGGGGATCGGATACCGCGAATCCCCCGTCGCCGCCAGGCCCTTGACCACCAGCGCTTCGATCACCCGCCGCCAATAGGTCTTGTCGCGGTCCCTGCCGACGCCGTGGGTGGGCAATTCGTTGTGCCGGTACTTGCGGATTTTCTCCGTGTCGGCGCCCACCAGAATGTCGGCGATGTGGTTGGCCCCGAAGCGGTTGCCGGTCCGGATCATGGCGGACAGCGCCTTTTGCGCCGCCACCGTGGCGTCCTCGCGCTCCGCTTCGCCCAGGCAGATGTCGCAGCCGCCGCAAGCGGGCTCGGGATAGGCTTCGCCGAAGTATTCAAGCAGCGCTGCCCGGCGGCAGCGGTCGGCGCGCGCGAAGGCGATCATGTCGTTGAGTTGGGCCTGCGCCGCCTCGCGGGCGACGGGATCCCCGACCGCCGCGTTGAAGCGGAGCAGTTGCGCGATGTCGCCGTTGTTGTGGAACAGGACGCACCGGGCCGGTTCGCCGTCGCGGCCGGCCCGGCCCGTCTCCTGGTAATAGCCCTCGAGGTTTTTGGGCAGATCGCCATGGGCCACGAAGCGAACGTTCGGCTTGTCTATGCCCATGCCGAAGGCGATGGTCGCCACCACCACCTGGCAGCGGTCATGGCGGAAGTCCTCCTGGCTCCGCGTCCGCTCGGCGTCCGTCATGCCGGCGTGATACGGCCTGGCGTTGATGCCGTGCCTGCGGAGCAGGGAGGTCGTGGCCTCAACGCTCTTTCTGGTGGTGCGGTAGACTATGCCCGGCTCCCCCTCCCGTTCGCGGAGGAAATCCAGGAGCTGCCGGCCGAGATCCTCCTTGGGAATGACGCGGTAGGTCAGGTTGGCGCGATTGAACGAGGCCCGGACGCGGAAAGGATCGCGCAGGCCAAGGCGCTCGACGATGTCCTCGGCGACGCGGGGGGTGGCGGTGGCGGTGAAGGCGGCGACCGGGACGCCGGCGAATTCGCGGGTCATCATGCCGAGGGACAGATAGTCGGGACGGAAGTCGTGCCCCCACTCGGAGATGCAATGCGCCTCGTCCACCGCGAAAAAGGACGGGGGCAGGGTTTTGAGATATTCGGTAAACCCGGGCGAATTGAAGCGCTCCGGGGAAACGTAGACGAGCCTGACGTTTCCCCGCCGCACCAGGCGGTAGGCGTCGGCCCGTTCCTTTTCGGACAGCGCACTGTTGAGGGTGACGGACGGAATCCCGTTCGCGTTGGCCGCGTCCACCTGATCCTTCATGAGGGAGATCAGCGGACTGACCACCACGCCGACGCCGCCCCTGACGCAGGCGGGCAGTTGATAGCAGAGCGATTTGCCGCCGCCGGTGGGCATGACGGCGAAGACGTCCCGGTTCTCCAGAATCGCCGAAACAAGTTCCTTCTGGTGCGGCCGGAAGGCGGAAAAGCCGAAAACGGCGGACAGGATTGGTTCAAGTCGCGGGGTGGGCATGGCTGATTCCGGTTCGGCCGACGGTGCGGGCGACGCGCAAAAACGGATTGGCGCGCCGGCGCGGGAAGGCCGCCGGCGGCATAAGAAATTTTCACGCCGCCGGCGGTTCGCGGCGCGGCGGGGGACGGGCGCTACATTTCCCGCGCGCGCAACTTCCTTGTCGCGGCCATCATGTTTTCAAGGGCGGGCATAACTTCCGCCCACTGCCGCGTTTTCAGTCCGCAATCAGGATTGACCCAGAGCAGGTTTTTGTCAATATGCTTGAGCGCTTTTTCCAACAACCCCAGAATCTCCCCTTGCGGCGGGACGCGCGGACTGTGGATATCGTACACGCCGGGGCCGACCGCGCCGGGATAATGGAATTCGTCGAACGCGCCCAGTAACTCCATCCCGCTGCGGCTGGATTCAATGCTGATCACGTCGGCGTCCATTTCCGCTATCCAGGCCAGAATGGCGTTGAACTCGCTGTAACACATGTGGGTGTGGATTTGCGTCGAATCCTTGACGCCGGACGAGGCCAGACGGAACGAATCGACCGCCCACCGCAAATAGGTCTTCGCCTTTTCGGCGGTCAACGGCATGCCTTCGCGGAGCGCCGCCTCGTCGATCTGGATGATGCGGACCCCGGCCCGCTCCAAATCCGCGACCTCGTCCCGAATGGCGAGGGCGATCTGTTTGCACACCTCGCTTCTTTCGAGATCATCGCGGACAAAACTCCAGGCCAATATGGTGACCGGGCCGGTAAGCATGCCTTTTACCGGTTTTTCGGTCAGGGATTGCGCGTACAAGGACCATTCAAGGGTCATGGGGCCTTCGCGCCGGACATCGCCGTAAATGACCGGCGGCTTGACGCAACGGCTGCCGTAACTCTGCACCCACCCGTTTTGCGTAAAGGAGAAGCCCTGCAATTGTTCGCCGAAGTATTCCACCATGTCGTTGCGTTCCGCCTCGCCGTGCACCAGAACGTCCAGGCCGAGATGCTCCTGCTTTTTGATGCAGCCTTCAATCTCTTTTTTTATGGCGTCCTTGTAGTCGCGGAGCGACAGTTCGCCCCGCTTGCGGGCGCGGCGCACCCTGCGGATATCGGGGGTTTGCGGGAAGGAACCGATGGTGGTGGCCGGGAACAGGGGAAGCTTCAACCATGCCTGGGCGGCGCGCCTTTCCCCGATGGGGGAAGCGCGGCGGAACATCTCCGCCGTGACGGCGGCGCACGCCTTCCTGACCTCTTCCCTCCGGGTGTCCGGATGCGCTTCCGCCCCTTCGACGGCTTCGCGATTCCGGGCGAGGAGTCCGTTGTCTCCGCCTTCGGCGAGACGGCGCAACGCGTCCAGCTCCGAACATTTCTGCACCGCAAAAGCCATGCGCGCCCGGACCTGCTCCGGAAGGGCGTCTTCGCCGTCCAGATCCACGGGGCAATGCAGCAGGGAACAGCTTGTCCCCAGCATGACGCGATTTCCGCCAAGGGCGGCGACCGCCCGTTCTATGACCGGAAGCGTCCTGGAAAAATTGTTTTTCCAGACATTCCGGCCGTCGACGACGCCCAGCGAAAGAACCATGTCCGGCGGCAATGCCGACAACACGGCGTCGAGCTGTTCCGCGCCCCGCTTCAGGTCGATATGGAGAATGTCGCAGCCGGTCGCCAGCGCATGGGGAATGGCGGCGCCAAGCGCCCCGAAATAGGTGGCAAGCATGAGGCGCGCGCCGGAGGCGGCGGACTTCAGCCCGCCATACGCGGAAGCGAAACGCCGGAGAACGCCCGCGGGCAGCCAGTCGGTGCAGAGAATGGGCTCGTCAAGCTGGATGACGGCGCAATGCGGCGCCAATTGCTCCAACGTTTTCCGGTAGGCGTCCAGGACCGGCGGCAGGAGCGTCCATTTGTCGAATCCTTCCCGCCCCTTCGCCAGGGCGAGCCAGGTGAAGGGGCCGATAAGGACCGCCTTGTTCGTAAACCCGAGTTCTTTCGCCTGTTCGGCGTCGGCGACGGCGGGATGCGGATGGGGATGGAAGTCCGGGTCGGCGGACAATTCCGGCACCAGGTAATGATAGTTGGCGTCAAACCATTTGGTCATTTCGAGCGCGGGGATGCCGTGCCCGGCGTCGCCGCGCGCCATGACGAACAGCAAATCGGGCGTGGGGCCGCCGGCGAGAGGCGAAAACCGTTCGGGGATTGCGCCGACCATGAGGGTGGCGTCCAGCATTTGGTCGTAGAGGGAAAAATCGCCCACCGCGACGTAATCCAGGTTGGCGTCGCGCTGTATTCGCCAATGCCGCCGCTTCAACTCCCGGGCCGCGGCCGCCAGTTCGTCGGCCGCCATGGTGCCGCGCCAGTACGCCTCCTGGGCGAATTTCAATTCCCGATTCTTTCCGATGCGGGGAAAACCCAAGATATGCGTCTCCATGCTTGCTCCTTTCCGCCGGGCGGCAAAAGCCGTATCCGCATTCGCGGGAATGCGCGGGGGTTCCGAAGGATTCGTCGGCCGGATGGGGGAAAACAGGGGTGGGATTTACACCCCATGCGCATGGGGATGCGCCATTAAGCTGGCGGCGGATCATTTGGTTGCCCCGGGCTGTTGGTGAAAGCGAGTGCCGTTGTTATATGCGAGCCTGGGGACAACCCTTGCAGCACTCCTCGCAATGGATGCAAATTTTAATCCTGCGGCGCGGGCGGTCAATGAAAATTTTTGATGCCCTTCCCAAAGGTGTCGACAAAGCGCGACATCTCCGCTACAATCCCGGTCCGTGCCGCGCCCTTCGGTTGAACGGGAGATTTGGCGACATGGCGACGCCCAGCGTGGTTGAGACGATGCGCGAGCGGTTGTACCGCCGCGATCCGGTGTTTTCCTTCGAGTTTTTTCCGCCCCGGGACGCCAAGGGCGGGGAAGCGCTCAACAACGCCCTGGTCGAGCTCTCGCCGCTCAATCCGGCTTTTGTCTCGGTCACTTGCGGTGCGGCCGGGAGCACTCGCGATCTTACCCGCGATCTGGTCTGTTCCCTCCAGGATCGATACCGTTTCGGGGTCATGGCCCACATAACGGCGAACGGTTATTCGCGGAGCGGACTGGCGGACTTGGTGAAGGATTACCACGCCCGGGGAATCAGGAATTTCCTCGCCCTTCGGGGCGATCCTCCGCGCGACGATCCCGGTTGGACCCCCGGGCCGGACCAGGCCGGGCACGCCGCCGATGTGGTGAAGATGGTGCGCGACCTGTTTTCCGACGTATCCATTGGGGTGGCCGGCTATCCGGAGACCCATCCGGAGGCGGCTAGCGCCGAGAGCGATCTTCGCTTTTTGCGCGAAAAGGTGGAGGCGGGCGCGGATTTCGTCGTGACCCAGATGGTTTTCGACAACGCCGGGTATTTCGCGTTCGAGCATCGAGCGCGCAAATCGGGCGTCCGCGCGCCGATCCTTCCCGGCATCATGCCGGTCACCCGTTCCGGCCAGATAGAGCGCTTCGAAGGCATGTGCAAAATCGAGGTGCCGAAGACCCTTCGCGCCGCCGTCCGGGGGCGGGAGGATCCCGGCCGCGTCCGCGAGATCGGCATCGCCTACGCGGCCGCCCAATGCGCCGATTTGCTGCGCCGGGGCGCGCCGGGCATTCATTTCTTCACCCTGAACCAGTCACGCGCCTGCCACGCGGTTTTTGCCGCGTTGCAGGCGATGGGGTGGTGAGGTCTCGATGCGGAATGGGATTCCCCGGCCCGCTATGGCGATCTTTTTCCCTTGACGCCGCGTCTCACCGGCATAGTATGAGACGTAAAAGACGGGCATACATTCCGCGCCCCCGCCAGGGACGGCGCGGTTGTGTTATTTATTATGCATTTCCAATTGCGGCAACGGAAACCCAACACACCCTTCGAGAAAGGAACCACTATGGCACGGATGAAAGCGCCGTTCGACGGCAACCAAGCCGCGGCGGAGGTGGCGCACGCGGTAAACGAGGTTTGCGCCATCTATCCCATCACCCCGTCCTCCAACCTCGGCGAGATCTGCGACGCCAAGTCCGCCGCCGGCGAGACGAACATCTGGGGCAACGTCCCGATGGTGTCCGAGCTCCAGTCCGAAGGCGGCGCGTCCGGAGCGGTGCACGGCGCCCTCGCCGCCGGCGCGCTGACCTCGACCTTCACCGCTTCGCAGGGCCTGCTGTTGATGATCCCCAACATGTACAAGATCGCCGGCGAGCTCACGCCCACGACCTTCTACGTCACCGCCCGCACCGTCGCCTCGCACGCGCTTTCCATCTTCGGCGACCACTCCGACGTCATGGCCTGCCGCCAGACCGGCTGGGCGCTGATGGCCGGCGTCAACGTCCAGGAGGCGCACGACCTGGCGCTGATCTGCCAGGCCGCCACCCTGCGTTCCCGCATCCCGTTTCTTTCCTTCTATGACGGTTTCCGCACCTCGCACGAGATCCAGAAGATCGAGGTCCTGTCGAAGGACGACATGCGCGCGATGATCGACGACGAACTGGTACGCCAGTTCCGCGCCCGTTCTCTCTCCCCCGACAACCCCGGCATTCGCGGCACCGCCCAGAACCCGGACGTCTTCTTCCAGTGCCGCGAGGCGTGCAACCCCTGGTACGAGAAGTGCACGGACATCGTCGAGGGCGAAATGGACAAGTTCGCCAAGCTCGCCGGCCGCCGGTACCGGCTGTTCGACTACTACGGCGCGGCCGACGCCGACCGGGTCGTGATCCTCATGGGCTCGGCCGCCGACGCGGCGCAGGAAATGGCCGACTGGCTCAACGCCAGGGGCGAGAAGGTCGGCGTGCTCACCGTCCACCTCTACCGTCCGTTCTCCATCCGGCATTTCCTCGGCGCGTTGCCGAAGACGGCCCGGGCCTTCGCGGTTCTCGACCGCACCAAGGAGCCGGGCGCGCTGGGCGAGCCGCTGTACGAGGACGTCCGCACCGCGTTCGGCGAAGCCATGCAGGACGACCGGTCGCTGTTCGCCGGCCGCTGGCCCTCGGTCATCGGCGGCCGCTACGGCCTGTCCTGCAAGGAATTCACCCCCGCGATGGCCAAGGCCGTCTTCGACGAATTGAAGAAGGAACAGCCGAAAAACCACTTCACCATCGGCATCGACGACGACGTCTCCAAGTCCTCGCTCGACTACGACCGGACCCTGGACATCGAGCCGGACGACGTCAGCCGCTGCATGTTCTACGGCCTCGGCTCCGACGGCACGGTCGGCGCGAACAAGAACTCCATCAAGATCATCGCCGATCACACCGACAACTACGCCCAGGGCTACTTCGTCTACGACTCCAAGAAGGCCGGCGCCATCACCGCCTCGCACCTGCGCTTCGGCCCCCGGCCCATCAAGTCCACCTACCTCATCCACTCCGCCAACTTCATCGCCTGCCACCAGTGGTCGTTCCTTGAAAAATACGACATGCTCAGGGATCTCAAGGAAGGCGGCGTGTTCCTGCTGAACTCGATCCACGGCAAGGACGAGGTGTGGGACCGTCTCCCGCGCGAGGTGCAGCGGCGGATCATCGACAAAAAGGCCAGGTTCTACGTCATCGACGCCTACGAGGTCGCCGCAAAGACCGGCATGGGCGTGATGATCAACACCATCATGCAGACCTGCTTCTTCAGCATCGCCGACGTCATCCCCGCCGAACAGGCCATCGGCTACATCAAGGACGCGATCAAGAAGACTTACTCCAAGAAGGGCGAGGCCATCGTCAAGAAGAACAACGACGCGGTCGACCAGGCCCTGGCCCACCTCCACCGGGTGGACTACTCCGGCAGGAAGGCGGACGGCAAGGCCAAGCCGCCGATCGTCTCCGGCAAAGCCCCGGCGTTCGTCCTCGACACCCTCTCCGCCATCATGGTGAACGAGGGCGACAGCCTGCCCGTTTCCAAGCTCCC
The DNA here is from genome assembly GCA_031270685.1 of Planctomycetota bacterium. Taxonomy (GTDB): domain Bacteria; phylum Planctomycetota; class SZUA-567; order SZUA-567; family SZUA-567; genus JAIRTL01. The sequence goes on along the minus strand of JAISXA010000239.1, from coordinate 1,385 downwards.
CGTCGACGGCGCCTTCCCCGTCGCCACCACGCAGTGGGAAAAACGGAACATCGCGCTGTCGATTCCGGTCTGGGAGCCGGACCTCTGCATCCAGTGCGCCAAGTGCTCGGCGGTGTGCCCGCACGCGGTCATCCGCATGAAGATCTACGATCCCAAGCGCGCCGAAGGCGCTCCCCGGACCTTCAAGTCCGCGCCCGCGCGCGGCAAGCAGGTCGCGGGCATGAGCTGCACGCTCCAGGTCTTCCCGGAGGACTGCACCGGCTGCGGCGCCTGCGTCGCCGCCTGCCCGGCCAAGGACAAGGCGGATGAAAAGCGGAAAGCCATCAACATGCGCCCGCAGCCGCCGCTGCGCGAGGCCGAGCGCGAAAATGCCGGGTTCTTCCTCGAAATGCTCCCCGAGAACCGGGACGGCCTGTTCCCGGTCAACACCGTGAAGGGCTCCCAGCTCAAGCGGCCGCTGTTCGAGTTCTCCGGCGCCTGCGCGGGCTGCGGCGAGACTCCGTACATCAAGCTCGCCACCCAGCTCTTCGGCGACCGGATGCTGATCGCCAACGCCACCGGCTGCTCCTCGATCTACGGCGGCAACCTCCCGACCACTCCCTACGCCAAGGACCGCAACGGACGCGGCCCGGCGTGGGCGAACAGCCTCTTCGAGGACAACGCCGAGTTCGGCTTCGGCATGCGCCTCGCGGCCGACAAGTTCATGGCCCAGGGCCGGCAGATGCTGGCCGAGCTGGCGCGGGACGGCTGCCTCAAGGATCACGCCGAACTGGTCAAGGAAATCGACGCCGCCGGGCAGGTCACCCAGGAGGACGTGGACCGGCAGCGCGAACGCGTCGCCAGGCTGAAGGGCATCATCGCGAAGAGCGATTCCGAGCAGGCGAAAAATCTCCTCGCCATCGCCGACTACCTGGTGAAAAAGTCGGTGTGGATCATCGGCGGCGACGGTTGGGCCTACGACATCGGCTACGGCGGACTGGACCACGTTCTCGCCTCGGGCAAGAACGTCAACGTTCTCGTGCTCGACACCGAGGTCTACTCCAACACCGGCGGCCAGGCGTCCAAGTCCACCCCGCTGGGCGCGATCGCCCGCTTCGCCGAGGGCGGCAAGGCCACCGGCAAAAAGGACCTGGGCATGATCGCCATGACCTACGGCAACATCTTCGTCGCCAAGGTCGCGCTGGGCGCGAACGACGCCCAGGCGGTGAAGGCCTTCCTCGAGGCGGAAGCCTACGACGGGCCGTCCCTCATCATCGCTTACTCGCACTGCATCGCGCACGGCATCCGGGGCATGGCCGACGGCCTGGGCCTCGGCTTCGCCGAGCAGAAGAAGGCGGTCGAGTCCGGCCACTTCCCGCTCTACCGCTTCGACCCGCGCCTGATCG
>JAISXA010000224.1 GCA_031270685.1 Planctomycetota bacterium | reverse complement strand
GGTCTTTTTGTGAAAAGACTTGCTTTCTCCGCCATTGGGGCATTATTTATAACAACACATAGGCACAACACTACGAGGGAGGCTTACCATAATGGCTATTTTCAAGCGCAAAAGCACTGGAAACACTGACAGCAAATGGTCGATTCAAATCGCGGACCATCGCGGAATAAAGCGGCGGTTCCCTGGATTCACCGATCAAAACGCATCCAGTGAACTGGAGCGGAACGTCCGGAAGCTGATTTCCATTCGACAGGCGGGCGGAAGTCTTGACGCCGAATCCAACCGCTTTATCGAGAATGCACCCGCCATAGTACGCGACAAGCTAGCTAAATTGGGCATTATCGACGGCGAACGGGCGGCGCTAGGGAAGGCGCTGGCGGCGCATCTTAAAGACTGGCGGCTGGCGCTGGAGGCGAAGGGGAACAGTAATAAATACGTGATTGAAGCCCCAACCAAAGTTGCTGTTATCGCCAACGATTGCGGCTGGCGGACGCTTTCGGACATAGCGGCGACCGATATGGACCATTGGCGGAACGACGCGAAAGCGGCGGGGAAAGCGGCGCGAACCATAAACCACTATCTGACCGCCGCCAAAGCGTTTTGCAATTGGCTTGCGAGAGAAAGGCGAATACCCGAAAACCCGCTGGCGTATCTGACGAAATTGAATGCCAAGGCGGACCGTCGCATTGAGCGGCACCCTTACACTGTTGAAGAGCTTGGCGCATTGCTGGCGGCGGCTGAAGCGGGACCGGTGGTTCATGGCATGACCGGCCAGGATCGCGCCCTGCTGTACCGTACCGCGACCAACACCGGCTTCCGCTGGAACGAATTACATTCACTGGAGCGGGCGTCATTCGAATTCCGGGCAGACCCCGCCACCGTCACTATTGATGCCGCAAACGCGAAGAACGGACAGGACGCCACCCTACCCTTACGCCCCGAACTGGCGGCGGACCTTAGAAGGCGCATGGCGCTGTTCCTGCCAAACGCGAAAGCGTTCCCCGGCATGTGGAAAGACAAGGGCGCGGCAATGATTCGGATCGACCTTGAAGCGGCGGGAATCCTTAAGCGCGACGCGAAGGGCAAGCTGATTATTACCGACGAATACGGCCTTGTGTATGACTTCCACGGCCTTCGGCACACCTTCGCGACACTGCTCAATCAAGCCCGCGTCCCGCTGGCGACGGCGCAAAAGCTGATGCGGCACAGCGACCCGAAGCTGACGGCGAACATTTATACTCATGTCTTGGTCGAAGGGAAGGCGGAAGCCCTGGCGAAGTTGCCCGCCATTACAGCCAACAGCAACAGGGAAAACGCTAGGGAGACAGCAGCAGCTACAGGAACCCTTGACGACAACAACGGACTTTGGGACACCCAAATGGACACCCAAATTTTAGCGAAGTTGCAGGCAATCACAGCCGAAGAAAACAATAAAGAAGCAGTTGTACCAATAGAAAACCTCTATGGCGACAACGGCGGACTTGTGGGTATTTCAGCGGAAACCGGGGTGGACACCCAAATGGACACCCAAGTTTTAGCGAAGTTGGAGGCTCTCGACGCCGAAGAAAACAATAGAGAAGCAGTCGTACCAATGGAAAACTTTAAAGGTAACACTAGAATTGAGGGTGAAAAAATGGACACCCCCAGGGACACCCTAGCCCCGGATTTCGACGGAGAAATAAGGACTTACAAGGAGCCTGGAAAGAGTAGAAACCATAACATTGAAGTTATGCTAGGAAATGAAAAAACCCCTGTGCCACAAGGGCAAACAGGGGTAAACGAACATGGTACCGGCGGGTGGAATCGAACCACCGACCTGCGGGTTATGAATCCGCCGCTCTAAACCGCTGAGCTACGCCGGCATTGAGTAGTTCACGTGACATGCACCGCGAACGGCACCAGCCAGATCCCGGCAAGCGATTTAGCGTTTGCTGAACTGGAAGCTCCGGCGCGCACCAGGCTTACCCGGTTTCTTGCGTTCGACCATACGACTGTCGCGGCTGAGATAGCCCTCGGCCGACAAAGCTGGCTTGTAGTCGGGCGACAGCTTCACCAAAGCGCGGCCAAGCCCCATCATCAACGCACCGGCCTGACCGGTCATGCCGCCGCCGCGAATGGAGGCGAATACGTCGTACTCGATGTCCAGATTGATGTGCTTCAACGGGCCAAACGCCAACTTGCGTAGGCGCTCGTTCGGGAAGTACTCGAAAAAATCCCGGTTGTTGACCAGGATCTTGCCGCTACCCTTCTTTATCCGCACCCGCGCCACAGATGTTTTGCGCCGTCCGGTTCCCCACTCATAGCCATGCTTGTCAGCCACTTTGTCTTCTCCGTTACGTCAATAGTCAAGCAATTAATCCTCGAACCTTGTTACGCAAGCTGCGCGGGCTTCTGCGCCGCGTGGGGATGTTCGGAACCGACGTAAATCTTAAGCTTCTTGATCATCTTTTCGCCAAGTTTGCCTTTGGGAAGCATGCGCTTCACTGCCTGGCATAATATATGTTCGGGGTGGCGGCTCAGCACCTTGCGCGCCGTCACTTCCTTGAGGCCGCCGATGTAACCTGAATGCCAGCGATAAATCTTGCGGTCCCACTTCGCGCCGGTAAACGCAATCTTCTCGCAATTCACCACCACGACACCATCGCCGCAATCGAAGCTAGGGGTATAGTCCGGGCGGTGTTTCCCCATGAGGAGTTCGGCGATCCGGGAAGCGAGTCTGCCCACGACCTTTTCATTGGCGTCCACGACTACCCATTGCGTGTCGCAATCCGCAGGCTTTCTGAAAGTCGTTTTCTTCATTGCGGTCATCATGATTCCTTAGCGTGGTCCTTGCGCCTTCCCGGCGGCGAAGACCGCGCGAAGGCAAATCACCAAAAATGCCCCATATCCGTTGGCGGGTGTGGGGTGAAAAGGATAAAATACCCACAGGACTTCCGCATGTCAATGAGAAAATCGCGGAAGTCGGTGATTTTATGCAACGCCCCGGTCGGCCCGACAATGCCGGCGATCGATAGTATCACAGGCCAGACTCTGAAGGCGGCTGTATCGCGGCCACCGGTCAACGCATGGGTAGCGCGGCCTTTATCGCTTCAAGGCTGTACAAGGCGAAAAACAATATGGCGGCAAGGACGAAAAACGCCGCCGCCCCGCGCAACCGCGACCGGGGCGATTCAAATCCGGCACCGGGCGCGGGATCGTTCGCCTCGTACTCTCCGGCGTTTTTTTTCACCCTCGGCATCGCTCTCTCCGTCCGGCGCATCCACCATCCACAGAATGCGGCAACGGAAAGAAAAGTATAGCGCAATGCCGCATACCCGGCAAGCGTTATGCCCGGAAGTTATTCCGAGGCGGAGCTTGACGCGATGGGAACCGAGGTTAAACTATAGGTGTTCACTGCGTTATAGCCGGGCAGTACGGTACGGGTTCTCCATGAGGAGATCGAATGAGCAAAATGTATACCGGCGCCGGACGCGTCTTCCAGGAGGTTTCTGCGCTTCCGATGGACGAAGAAGGCCTGTTGGACATGAAGCGCCGCATCAAGCTCCAACCGCATTTTCTCGGTGAACCGCTGGTGGTTGTGGCGGAGGCGGAGGACTTTCCCAACGTCTGCGTGCCTGGCGACGACTCGATGGTCGCGGTCGATTCGCTCGGCCGCATCGCCGCCATCACCATCGCCATCGGCGTCGCCGACATCAACCAGCAGATCTCCACGCTGCAGCTTGCCGCGCACCTGGCGACCCTCTACCCTAACGAGATCGGCCGTATTTCGCGCAACTTCATCGACCGCACGACGAACGACCCGCTCCGCCGGCTGTGGGAGGAGATGGACGTCGAAATGTCGGACGATTCGGTCGAAATCGCCAGCCTCCTGGCCGCCGCCTTCGAGCGCGACGCGGAGGACTTCTTCAACATGATCAACAATTCCCAGCGCATCATCATCGCCGCCGAGGGGTTTTCGTCGCGCTTGGTAGGCGTCATCCACTGGCTCACCCAGTCTGGCGTCAACGCGATCGGGCTCCGTTACCGCAAATACATCGTCGGCGGCCAGGACGTCTTCTTCGCCGAACAGGTGGTTCCCACCATCGATCCCGCCGCCGACGCGCCGCCGATGCGCAAATCCGCCAACTCCGAAGTCGCCGAACCTTGGCGGATCAAGGGAAAACTATACCATACCGAGCGCATCAATCCGCGACTGGCCGTGCTGCTCGACGACATGCTGCTGATGACCAAGGAATCCACATTCACCCTCAACTGGAACAACAAGTATTATTTCTGGATTCGCGGCCCGCGCCGCAACCTCCGCATCCGCACTTACAGCCGCGACCGCCTGGAAATCGGATTCTACAACGCCGCACCGGCGGCGGTCGCCGAATTCCTAGAACCGTACGGACTGGCGGGCTTTGAAGTGGTGTCGATCGGCGGCTATTCCGATTCGCCGTTTGTGGTAATCGGACCCGAAACGCGGTTCGACGACCGCTGGAGCGCAATGCTCAACGACTGGCTTTCCGGAGCCAATCCGGGCAGGACCAGGGTGGACCCGCACGGCAAATTCCGCGCAGAATGAGAGGACGCTACGATGAGCAGGAAAGCCGCCGTGCTTTTCGCGGAGGGATTCGAGGAGATCGAGGCGGTCACGCCGGTCGACATACTGCGCCGTGCCGGCATCGAGACGCTCATGGCCGGCGTCGCCGGCATGGAAGTCGTCGGGGTGCACGGGATACCGATTCGCGTCGACGTTCCGGTCGAGAAATTGAAAGGCGCCGAATTCGACCTGCTGGTCCTTCCTGGCGGAGGACCGGGGTCGAAACGCCTCGGAAGCTCCGGTGAGGCGCGCCGCGCGACGGAAGAGGCGTTTAGGAGCGGGCGGCTGGTAGCGGCGATTTGCGCCGCGCCGGTTTATACGCTTTCCGCATGGGGGCTTCTTTCCGGCCGCCGGGCTACCTGCTATCCCGGCATGGAAAACCAATTCGCCGACGATGTCCTCTTTTCTCCCGAAAACGTGGTGAGGGACGGCAATATCATCACCAGTCGTGGCGCCGGCGTCGCACTCGATTTTTCGCTTGCCCTGGCGGCTGCGCTCGCGGGGGAAGCGGCTGCGGATAAATTGGCGGCGACAGTCATGTTTTGCACAAAGAATGAGCGGCCATAAGGTGGACTTTTAAAGGAAATCAATCGAACCGCCGATTGATTTCCTTTAAAGTTTCAGGGCGTTCGTTTCAGAACCTTTTTTTTGCAATATCGCCGGTTTGGGTCGAGTTGACAAAAAAAGGTAACCGTACGGTGAACCCCACCCTTGACAACGCGCAAAAAAATCCCGGCGCCGAATAGGCCCGGGATTATGCTGATGAAGAGTTGCCATGGCATCACCTGCCGTCGGGATGCGCCGCTTTCCAGCGGTCGGGCAGGAGTTCGCGGAGTCCGGATACGGTCATCGCGGGCAGGCGGGTGAAGAGATCCCGCAGATACCTCCACGGGTCCAGGCCGTGGCGTTTGGCCGAGGCGATGACTCCGTAGAGGACGGCGGCGGTTTCGCCTCCCTTGTCCGAGCCGAAGAACAGATAGTTCTTCCGTCCCACCGCCACTGGACGAAGCATGCGCTCCGCAGGGTTGTTGTCGATCGACAACTCGCC
>JAISXA010000159.1 GCA_031270685.1 Planctomycetota bacterium | reverse complement strand
TTTCCGCGCTCTCGGCATAGCGCGCCAGATCCGCCGAAGCGCTGTATACGTAATTGGGCCCGGAATAATAGAAGTCTCCGGTGAAGACCAGCTTGTTGCCCTCGTCGATCAGCGACACGCTGTCATTGGTATGGCCCGGAGTGTACACGACCCTGAGTGTGCGGCCGCCCAAATCGAATTGATATCCGTCGTTGATTTGGTCGAGGGTGATTCCGGTGATCGTACCCCTGTCTATGCCCGGCCTGACTCCAGGCCTGGTGACCGTTCCCGCTCCGCCATAACCCACGGCGCCGTTGTCCGCCGCACGCTCGGCCACGAAGGCCGCAGGGAGGTCCGCCATAATGTCGTCGCCGGGTTCGTCGGCGTTTATGGGCGGCACGTCGTTGGAAACGGCTAACCGCTCGGGGCCGCCCAGGCTGTCCTTGCCGGCGGCCTCCGGATCCGCATTGTTTGGCCCGGCAAAAACATAAAAATCGACATCCCTGAATTGGTAGTTGCCCAACGTATGATCCGCATCGGTGTGTGAATTCAGCACGAAGAATTGATCGGCATTATTGATGTCGATGCCCAGACCTTCCGCCGCAATAATGTCCAAAACCGCCTGCCGGAGGTTCCCATAGCTCATTGCCGTATCAAGGAGCACCGCCTTGTTGTCTCCGACTATCAGGTAAGAAAGAACTTCCTGGGTATAGTAAGGCTCAACAATTGCGTATGTGCCCTTGCCCGGAAGCGAATAAACCTTAAACCAAGGTTCGGGCTGGCCGAGTTCAATCAATTCGAAGGTTCCGTCTTTGACGCGCTCTCCCCAACTGCTGAAGGGCCGGATCCGATCCGGTTCCCGAACTTCCCGGTAATTATTGGCCGCAAGTGGATTGTCGGGGTTATAGGACATGTCCAGCCACCAGTTGCCGGGCCTGAAGCTGGTATACATGAAAGGCGGGTCGGCGGCTTCGGGGTTATTCTTGAGCAAAGCGATTTGGCCGTTGCCAGGAATGCCGATCCTGAAATCTTCCAGCGTATCGTCGGCAAGAATTTTGCCCAAAACCAGGGCGAGGCTCGCGGCCTGGTCGGCAGCGGTGGCGCCTTGAAAATCCCGGCCAATAGTATAGTACGTCTTGCCCAGTCTGATGGTCGGGCTCAAATCGGGCGTGCCGCCTTTGACGAGCGGGCTCCGGATAGTCAAAATCCAGCCTCCCGGGTCGTCCGAGTAGTCAAAAGTCACCGGTGGCGTCCGCTTTGCAGGCGTGCCCAGGTCGACCCATCTTGCGTAAAGCGCGAAGTCTTCGTTTCCCGCTGCGTCATCGTTGAAATTCCAGGCGTATTCCCACTCTTCGCCGCCGGAAGGCGCCGTGTACCAGGCGTCAAAATAGTGGCCGTCCCGAACCGGATCGGATGCCGGCCTTTGTACAAAGCCGCCTATTTCCACATTTTGCGTGGAGAACGTTCCGCTTCCGTCGTTCAAGTCGAACGTAACTCGTACTCCGGAATCGGAGCAAAACGCCGTGACCGGAAACAGCGCGTTTGCCATAATGGCCGCGAGCATCATGATCATATGTCGCATGGTCTTCATCCGAACAACCCTCCTTTGGACATTGAATGTTTTCCACCATAAAGCATAAATCGTTCGGCCATGGCGTCTTTTGAAAACCGAAAGCCCCTGGCTATCCGTCATTCTGGTTGTCGCCTGACAGGCCGCGTTCAAGCGGTCGTCTTTAGAATTTCACCTTCCTGCTCATGTCGAGCGACCCGAGCGCGGTCAGTTCGCCGATGAGCGGCTTGGCGTACCTGACGAACGCGGCGGTGACGTCGTTCCCGCCGGCGGCGATGAACTCGGCGGGCATGCGGCGGGTCTTGCCGGCGACGTTCTTGAGCGGCACCAGCTTGTAATCGCTCTGGTAGGGGTCGTCGGACACGCGGACGATGGCGCAGGAGCCGTCGATGTTGCCGGATTCCGCGCACCTGGCGGCGAACATGCCGAGGTTGATGGCTTCCTCGCGGTCGATCGGGCTCTGGTCGGGGAAGGAGCGCTGCGTATAGCCGAAGGTGTCGCCGCGCGCGCGCAGCTTCTTCACCACGCCCTTCCCTTCCAGATATTCCTTGAGGTAGTTCACCAAGCCGTCGGCGAGCGCGCCGGTGCCGGAAAGCTGCAGGTTGCCGTGGCTGTCCGCCTCGAGCCTGTCCTTGGAGAGCACTTGGAGGATCGGGGTGTGGTTCTCGTCCTCGATGCCCTCGGAGACGGCGATCACGCAGCGGTTGTGCTTCCGGTACGCATCATCGACGTCCGCGGCGAACTTTTCGAGGTTGAAGGGGCATTCGGGGAGATAGACGAGGTGCGGACCGTCGGCGGGCGACGCGCGGCCGAGCGCGGCGGCGGCGGTGAGGAAGCCGGCGTGGCGGCCCATGCAGACGCCGATGTAAAGGCCGCCGAAACACTGGTTGTCCAGATTGGCGCCCCGGAAGGCGTTGGCGACGAAGCGGGCGGCGGAGCCGTAGCCGGGGGTGTGGTCGTTCTCCATCAGGTCGTTGTCGACGGTCTTGGCGACGTGGAAGACGCGCAGCTCATATTCGCGGTCGCGCGCCGCGTCGTTGATGATGTCCAGCGACTCGGAGGTGTCGTTGCCGCCGATGCCGAACACGTAGCGGATATTGCGCTTTTGGAAGACGTCGAGCATGAGCTTGTTCTCTTCCGGGCCGGGCTTTTTCCGGGTAGACAACAGCTGCGTCGCCGGGGTGTAGCTGATCGCCTGGAGCGTGCCGGCGGTCTGGGCCATGAGATCGACGAAATCCTCTTTCATGACGCCGTCGATGCCGTTGAGCGCGCCCCAGATGCCGGTGATGTCCTTGCACAGGATCAGACCCTGGACAATGCCGACCCAGGTGGCGTTGATGACGGCGGTGGGTCCGCCCTGCGTGAAAATAACGGCATTGCCCCGAATAGTCGATGACATTCTGTTCTTCTCCTCGTCCTGCGGATGCCCGGCGCGGCGGAGTTCCGCCGCGCGCTCGAAAAACCACTGACCATATCGCCTTTGATTTCCTTTAAAAGTCGACGCTCCGGGATCGCCGGTAAAAAACCGGCTGGCGCGAAGCGGGCGGCAAGTTTTTCCCGGGCCGGAAAGGGCCGCTCACATCAGGTTTCCCATATCGAGGCCGAAAGCCGAGAGGTCCATGCCGCCGGTAAGCTCGGCGATGGCTTGCGAACGCAATTCCGCGCTTTTGCGGCGGGCGTCGGCGACCGCGCCGATGACGAGATCGGAGAGCAGCTCCACATCGTCCGGGTTGACGACCGATCGGTCGAACTCGATCCCGACCAGATCGCCGAGGCCGTTCACCCTGGCCGTCACCAGACCAGCGCCCGCCTGCCCTTCGGCGTTCAGTTTGGCAAGTCCCGCCTGGGCGCTTTTGGCCTTTTCCACAATATCCCCGGTGTTCCGCAGCAGATCCCACAAATCGCCGACCCCGCTCATTCCTCCCCTCCTTCCCGGACGGCGCCTTCGGCCGGGCGGCAGTCCACCACTTCGCCGTCAAACAGGGATCTGACCGTCTCCACCGCCGGATGCCGCAAAAGCTCCTCGCGGGCGGCGTTCATGCCGGCGGCGCGCTCCTTGAGCCCGACCGGCGCGACCGCCTTGAACTCGAACCTGACCGGTCGGCCGAGAACCTCGGAAGCGGCTTCCCGCAATCGCGAAAGGCGGCGGCGGTCCTCCCAGGCCTCGATGGTTATGGGCGGTCCGGACAGCGTGACCACGTCCTCCGCCGCGCTCAACACGTCGACCCCGCCCAGGTGTCGGGCATCGGCGGGATTGCGCGCCGCGAGACGGTCGCGGATCCCGGCCCATGCCGAACGCGCCAGGTCGGTGGTCAGCGGCGCGAAACTTTCTTCCGGGCGGACGTCTTCCTCCCCGGGTTGCCGATGCGCATTCCCCGGTCCGGCCTCGGGCTCCGCAACCGGCGGCGGCGGTCGTTCCGGAGCGGGATCCCCTTCCGGCGCCGGCGCGACCGGCGGCGGGAGGGCGGGCGCGGCAGGCCGCTCCGGCGGCGGCGAATCCGGCCGGGGATCGGGAACGGAGGCGAGTTTGTCCAGCAGGTCGCGCACCGGATTGAGCCTTCCCAACCCGGACAGCCGCGCCACCGCCATTTCGAGCGCGACCAGCGGATTCGACAAGGAGCGGGCGCGCACCCTGGTTCGCGCCTGGGCGAGGACGTCAAGATAGAGGAGCGCCGTTTCCAGGTCGGCGCGTTTGGCGAATTCCGGCAGCGCTTCGCGCGCGGGCCCGTACGCGGTAAGCCGGCCGGCGTTGCCGGTCGCGCACAACAGCATGAGGTCGCGGCCGAAGGCGATAAGCTGGTCCAGGAAATCGCCGGCGTTGACGCCCCGCGCGGCGATGTCGTCCACCGCCGCGAACGCCGCCGCCGGATCCCCGGCGAGAAACGCCCCGAACACGGCCGCCACCGTCTCGGCGGGCGCGGCGCCGCGCAGCGCCTCAACCTCCGAACGCCGTATCTCCTTGTCGGCGAAGGAAAAAAGCTGGTCGAGCAGGACCAGGCCGTCGCGGACCGAACCGCCGGCGAAGGCGGCGACCGCATCAAGCGCGTCGTCGGCGATCCCGACCTTTTCCGCCTCGGCCAGCCGCCGGAAAAAGGCGATAAGGTCGGCGGAGCCCACCTGGCGGAAATCGAAGCGCTGGCAGCGCGAAAGAATGGTGTCCGGAACCTTGTGCGGGTCGGTGGTGGCGAGGATGAACTTGACGTGCGGCGGCGGTTCCTCCAGCGTCTTCAACAGCGCGTTGAAGGCGTTGTCGGAAAGCATGTGGACCTCGTCGATGATGTAGATCTTGAACCGGGCCCGGTTCGGGACGTAGGCCGCCTGTTCCCGAAGCTGGCGAATCTGTTCGACGCCGTTGTTGGACGCGCCGTCGATCTCGAGCACGTCCGCGTCGCGGCCGGCGGCGACGTCGACGCACAGGGCGCAGACGCCGCAGGGTTCGGGGGTGGGGCCTTTTTCGCAGACCAGGGCCTTGGCGAGAATGCGGGCCATGCTGGTCTTGCCGCAGCCGTGGCCTCCGGTGAACAGGTAGGCGTGGGCGACGCGGTCGCGGCGGATGGCGTTCTGAAGGGTGCGGGCGATGTGATCCTGTCCGACGACCTCCTTGAAGGCGCCCGGTCGACAGCGCCGCGCCATCACTTCGTACATCGGACGCTCCCGGGTGGATCCGCAACCGCCGCGATATGCAATTCAAACGCCCTCCGGCATCCGGAACGAGAATGAAAATAGGCCGTCCGAATCCGACCAGGCTTGCCTGCACACAGCCGGATCCGCTTAGGGCTGCTCGGTTCCCCGCCTGACCCGGTTCACGATCCGACCCTTGCAAGGGCCCGGCCGGATTCGGACGGCCGTCTATGTGTGGACTTTTGGAGAAAATCGGGCCAACCGCCGCCCGATTTTCTCCAAAGATGTTGCTGTTTACGGATCAACGGGTTGATTTTTCATCAGGTCGGGCGATACCGCCGACCATGCAATAATTCCCGACGGAAAATGCAACCCCGGGAAACTTTGGAGAGAATCAAACGGCGGTTTGTTCGATTTTCTCCAAAAGTCCACTATGTCGTTCTCCACGTGAAATATACGGCCGCCCGGCGTCGCTGTCAAGGCAAATGCGCCGGGTTCCCGCATTCTCCGACCGGGCCGCGTCCGTTGAACCGGAACGCCGGTTGAAGCGGACTTTTGAAGGGAATCAAACAAACCGCCGTTTGATTTCTTTCAAAGTTTCAGGGCGTTCGTTTCAACTGCGCTTTTTTTGCAACGTCGCGGGTTTGGGTCGAGTTGACGAAAAAACAACTCATTGAAACGAAAGCGGTTGAATCTTTAAGGGAAATCGGGCGGCGGTCGGCCCGATTTCCT
>JAISXA010000272.1 GCA_031270685.1 Planctomycetota bacterium | reverse complement strand
AGCACCTTGACGTTGCCGCCCTGGCTTTTGAGGATCTCGACGCATTCCTTCATCGCCGGCATGGTGGTGGTCAAAAGCGCGGAAAGGCCGACGATGCAGGCTTTGTTTTCCTTGGCGGCGGCCGCGAACTTCTCGGGCGCGACATCGGTGCCGAGATCGACCACCTTGAAGCCGGCGCCCTTGAACATCATGCAGACGAGATTCTTGCCGATATCGTGCAGGTCGCCGCGCACCGTGCCTATCACCACGGTGCCAAGCGGTTCGACGCCGGCCTTGATCATGGCCGGCTCGAGAATCGCCATGCCCTTGTTCATCGCCCGCGCCGCGATAAGCACTTCGGGAACATAGACCTGATTGTTTTTGAACTTCCCGCCGATTACGCCCATGCCGGAAATGAGGCCCTTTTCCAGAATCTCCTTGACCGGCACGCCCTCGGCGAGCGCCTCGGCAACCAGCCGCTCCACTTCCTTCGCCTTGCCCTTTTGCAGCATTTCGCTGATTTGATTCAAATCCGCCATGTCCTTCTCCTCAAAAAGACGTCGTGGTCGATGTCACAAACGGATTGCTCGCCGCGCGTTCCGCATTGCGCATAACCTTCATTTCCCCGCCGCGTTGAACTCCTTGATTGCGCCGAGCAACGCGACCATGTTCGCGGTCGGGGTCATCGCCTGGACATTGTGAATGGCGTTGAAGACGAATCCGCCGCCGGGGTTGAAAATGCGGCAGCGTTCGAGAACCTGCGCCCGGACCTCATCCGGCGTTCCGAAGGGGAGCGTTTTCTGGGTATCGATGCCGCCGCCCCAGAAGGTGATGCGCGAGCCGAATTTATCCTTGAGGCGCTGCGGATCCATGCCCGAGGCCGAGCACTGCACGGGATTGAGGACGTCGAATTCGGCTTCTATGAATTTGTCGATGAACGGCTCGATCGCGCCGCAGCTATGTTTAAAGGTCTTCCAGGCGGTATTGGCGTGTATCCAGGAGTTGATTTTTTTATAGTAGGGAAGGTAGAGGTCCTCGAGCGCCTCCAGCGAGCAGAAGGTGGATATCTGGGTGCCGAAATCGGTGCCGCAGACAAACACCGCGTCGTAATTGCCGCCAACCGCCGTATGCAGCAACTTGAGGTTTTCCAGGGCGATTTCGCATTGCTGGTCAAAAACTTTATGCACGTATTCGGGCCTGGCGGCGGTGGACATGTACCACTCGGCCACGTCGCGCACACCCTTCGGCTTCTTGAGGCCCATGCCCGGGACGAACGCGATATCGCCGAACGCGGTCCCCGGCAGCCCCGCCGCAACCGCCAACCCGGTGTCGCGGGCCGCTTTCGCGGAGGCGGCGGCCTTGGCGAGCTCCTCCTCCGAAAGGATGGTGAACTCTTCCGCGTTGTCCTCGGGGTTCGGGTCTTCCTCGTCCAGGTCCTCCTGGCGTATGATGGCGTCGAAGAAATAACCCGAAGCCGGCATTTTGGCGCTGGGCGGAATGCTTGTGTCGCCTTGGGGATAGGCGACGAAACCGTCGTCCCCGCTCGGGGCCGCGTTCATGGTATCGGGGATCAGGACCGTCTGCCCCCACCAGGTTTTCCATTCCTTCCATTGGCCGGTTATCGCGTTGCCGAACATAGTCGCGAGCGGCATGGCTATGGTCGCGTCGACTTCCAGCGCCGCGCGAAGGTCGTCTTCGATATAGCCGAGCATCTGGAATGGTTCATGGATTTTCACCAGCCTTTTTTCAAGGCCGAAATGATCGCGCAACGCAGCGACTACGCTGCAATGCATTCCAGAACAGGAAGTTGCGCCGAAATCCACAGGCACCTTGCCGGGTTGGCGATGATTAAGCGCGTCAACGACGACCTGACGTCCTGACTCCATGCTGTTGTCCTCCCGGGCGGCGGGAATCGAGGTTTGGATTAAGGTGGACTTTTGAAGAAAACCAAACGGCGGTTCGATTGATTTTCTTCAAAAGTCCACGGAACCTTATTATCAAGCAATTTCGGTATATTGGTGATCGTACACGGTCTTTTCGTGTTTTGCAACGAAAACTCCGGGGGATTTGCAGGAAATCCCGCCTGGCATTTATGGTGAAGCCGAAGTTTTGCAAAATGGCGATTAAACCGCCAATCGCCACGTTGCAAAAATCGGAAACGCCTGTGCCGCAAGGATCGTGATTTTTACAAATCGGGCATTCGGCGGTTTGAATGCCCAATTAGCAAAAGTCCGGGTGAAGTTTAAAAATTTCCTTGTCCGGGCATGAAATATTTTTCGGGAATATCTACTTCGGGCGTCCCCATATATCCTTTGCCCAATATATATGTGTCCTGATAAACGAGGAAATAGTTCCGGACTGGCTTCGCGGTCACGCCATCCATGAAATAAGCGCCGTTCCACCTGGCGCCAGGGGAAAATCTCCCGTAGCTGTCCAACAGCGCTTTTGTATCGGTAAGTTTCGCCTTGCCTTCGGCGACCAGGCGGCCGAACTCCGCGGTCCCCGTCGTTTGAATGAAACCGACCGAATAGACCCACATCCCCATGCGGCCGCTTCCTCCCGCCTCCTCGACGGCCGCCTCGATCCGCCGCAAAAGGCCCTGCCAGTCTCCCAACCCGTCCTGAAGCTCGATTCCAAACGCCTCGGGATAGCCCATAAAAGGCGACGGCAGGTCCGCTTCCACGAAGAAACCGCCGTTCGCCGCGACCATCCGGAGCAGGGGCGCGGTGTGCGCGTCGTTGGTGCAGAAAAACGCCGTATCCTTGCCGTACTTGTCGAGCCAAAAGGGGAATTGTTCCAGTATGAACCGCCGCGCGCCATCGACGCCGAACTCGCCCACCGGGTCCGGCGCTTCCTCGTCCGCGAAATTCAGTCCGAGATCGGCGCAGACCCGCTTCATTATTTTCCTTCTTCGAGCCAGCGCCTCGATGGCCATGTGCCGGGGAAAGGTAACATGGACGAAAGTCCTGGCGCCCAGCCTTTGGGCAAGCCAGGGAATAAGGTATCCGCGCGATATGAAGTCGACGTTGACCACCAGGTCCGCGACAGCGGTGATTTCATTCGTGTTTTCGTGGGCTTCTCCGGCGAGACAGATGATGTCGGGGCGTATTTCCTTCACCCTGCGGAAACCCTCCGCCGT